>JAPOYT010000231.1 GCA_026706445.1 Chloroflexota bacterium | reverse complement strand
GAACCGTGTCAGGGCTTAACGGCAGCAGCACTAAGGAAAACCTCTGGGTGTCTTGTGGTCTCCTGGCTCATCTTCCCGGGCAAGCGCGTTTTTCCGGCGCGCCGCTGGGAATTAACGCAGCGTCGCAACTGTAATCGACACGTTGAATTGTCGGCAAAAGACCACTGCCGAGTTGTAGCCGCTCAGGTCCCGATTCGCCGGCAGAAAATAACTCTGATCGCCGATATTGCCCTTGAGCCGGCCCAGATCAAGAAAGTCCTCTCCCAGCTGCAGCGCGCTCCTCGGCTGCGGATCCCGCGCCAGATACACCCGCGCATCGCCGCCGCGCGCCGAAGTGAAATTGGAAAAACGCAAAATCCGCGTCGAGTCGGCCAATTCAACTATCGTCGCCGTTCCCGCGCCATAATGCAGCGCGTCCAACTCCTGAAATTCGCCGCTCGCCAGAATCCGCGCCCCGCGCAATTCGTCGCCCGCCCGCTCGTCAATCGGCGCCGCTTGTGGACCACGGATGAATACACGCGCCATTTCCAGCGCCATCTCCGCATTGCTCTCGTGCAAATCCAGCAATGCCTTGCGCTCGACTGCCGGCAGCGCCAGAAAATCATCCTGCAGCTCCAGCGCCAATCCGGGCAGCGCGTCGTTCTCGGTCCGCTCGCGAAAGACGCCGCGCCAGGCGGGAAAGGTCCAGACGGCGACGGCGACCAATGCCACCAGCAGGAGCAGAATGAGGCGAAATCGCAGTTCCATCGCGCGGGAATCTTTTCTAACCCGGGGGTCGAGACTGCCTGCATTGTGGCATAGCGCGCATATCGCGGCAAGACCGTCCCGTTCCGCCGGTGTCTTGTAAGGGTCAAGTCAGTCTTGCGACGCGAAACTGGCTCAGTTATACTTCCTGTTCAGCGCGGGCATAGTTCAGCGGTAGAACATTTCCTTGCCAAGGAAAAGGTCACGGGTTCGAATCCCGTTGCCCGCTCAGGCGAACCAATCTCCACGATTGGTTTTTTGTGGCAAATTCGCCGCTTTCGATACGGAATAGTAAGATGCGTTGACGCAAAATCGTCAGACTGTTCGCGCGCCCTTCAATCCCGGCGCGCATACCGAGCGATTGATTAGGAGAGTGTGAGTTGAATACGGTTGCGGAATCATCCGAGCTGCGCGAAGACGCGGAACTGGTCATCGAGGTACTGAGCGAGAAGGAAGACATCCAGTTGGATTACTCGGCGGATTCGATCTTCTGGCTTGACAGCTATATCGATGAGCATCGCGCCAAACTGGACGATGGCGATAAATCCGTGCTGCGCGAGAAGCTTGGCGCCTTCATCGGCGAGTCAATACGCCACAATTTCGGTGGACGCTGGGTTAAGGAAAGCGATGGCGGCTGGATGATCGTATTCGACGACGAGCATCAAGCCGCGCCCTTCGAAATCATCGGCGAGCATCTGGAGCAGCACGCTTCCCTGGCGCAGGCTTTCGAGCATCTGCCCGACTTGATGCTGCATCGACACAATTAGCCTGCGTAAACAAACAGAAAACACCGAGGGTGATGCACTAGCGTCGCCCTTTTATGTTTCGCCCACCCCGTAGACACACGCGCGACAATGCCACCGCCCACGCAAAATACCTTGCGTCCCGCTGCGTCTAGCTCCCCCTCCCTCTTTATGGGGGGAGGGGGCCGGGGGGTGGGGGTTTGCCGCTCGCAACGTAAACAGGTGAATGTACAGGCGAGCCGGCGGCTCGCTCACAATATCACAAGCCCAACATTGGGCAACTTGCAGGGTCGCGTAGACACGGACCGCAGGTAGACCCAAGTTTTTCCAAACTAGCGCTAGCTGTAATTGTATGCGTTGGCGGCGTAATCCCGTGCGCTGCCGGCTACCACAGCGAGGGCGATGCCACGGGCGGCCGCGCGCTCCTTTGCGCCAGCCACCTCCTTCTCCAGCGCCCGCAATGCGCGACTGTCCGGATCGTAAGCCAGCCCGTCATTGATTAGCAATTCGGCGATGGATGAGAGGAAGAGGTTGCGCATCATCAGGCTGACAAGATCAGCAATGACGGAGACAATATCTTCGCGATTCTGCTCCTCATAGGCGACGTGCAGCGCCTGCCGCAAGCGAGTCAAGGCTTCCGGCAGCTTGTCGGCTCTTATGAGAATTTGCCCAAGGTGACGCAGCTGCCGCCCTTCCAGCACGCGATCGTCGATTTCACGCGCGATGTAAAGTGCCGAAGTATGGAAGTTGACCGCCTCGCTCCAGCGCTCGAGCTTTACGTTGACTTCGCCCAAGCCGCGCAGCACCTGCCCCTCCATATCGCGTTTGCCCTGCTGCTTGAAGCGATCGTTGGCGTCTTCGAGCATTTCGACCGCGCGGCGCGATTCATTACCCTCAAGATGCGCCAGACCCAGCTTGTAGAGGATCTGCGCCTCATTCTGCATATCATCGCGATGGCGCGCATTGCGCAAAGCGCCTTCATAAGCTTCGACAGCGATGGACGCCTCGCCCAATTTCTTGTGGGCGTCGCCGCGTGTCATCTGCAGGAACATCTCCGCTTCGTAGTCTCCGAGTTCGTCCGCCAGCTGCAAACCCCGCTGGACGTGCGCAAGCGCGGAAACGGCTGAATCACAGCGAACAAGCAGCCCAGCCAACATATCCAGCATTTCCAGTACGCCAGCTTTGTTCTCCTGCTTTTCGTGGATGGCCAGTATCTCGTTAAAGGTAGCGACCGCTTCCCCCTCGCGCTTCTGGTCAATCTGCACTTTGCCGACCGCTTCCAGGATTTGCAAGACGCGCGGCGTATCTTCATGCTGGCGGGCGAAAGACAGCGCCGTCCGCAGCTTCAACTGCTCAATGGCGGCCGGCGCGCTCTCTTTGCTCACCAATAAGCCAGCGAGCATGTCCAGCGTCTCCAATACGCCGTCTTTGTCTTCGCTGTTTTCATAGATTTCCAGCACATCCCCATAAGTGGCGATGGCATCCGCCTCGCGTCCCTGATTGATCTGCATGCGGGCGATCGCCTTCAGAATCTGCAATTGACGCGATGTCTCGTTGTTCTGGCTGGCGACATTCAATGCGGTGCGCAACTGGTCGATATTGACCGACTGCAAGTCCTTGTCATCCAGAGACATGAATGTCGAATCATCAGTGGCGACCATTTTTGGCGCCGCCTCTTCATCGCCTGCCTCGGGCAGAACCATGTCTTCGTCGCTGTCAACCAGGATCGGCTCGTCTTCATCGCCGAGCAGCGCCAAATCGTCAGCGTCGGCGGCCGCTTGTGCTTGACGATCAAAGACGGGCTCGGGCTCTTCTTCCGGCGGGTCTTCAAATTCGAGCGCCACGCCATCGCGTATGGCGGAAAAACGCATCAGCTCATAGCGGTAGCCGGCCGCGCTGATCTGCTCTTCGAGCGGGGCGAGCGCTTCGGCGATATCGCCCGCCAGCTCTCGGTCCTCGTTCTGCGCCGCCCAATCGGCGGTGGCGATGAGGTTGTCCATTTCGACCATGAGACGCATGATGACGTCATCATTCTTGCCATGCACATCCAAATAATCGCGCGAGGTATCCACGATGTCGGCGCGCAGGCCGTCAAAGCGATCGCGCTCCAGCGCCCAATCTTCGACGAATTCCCGCACTAGCGGATGCAAGCGGTAGTAGGCTTCGCCGAAGCGCTGGAAGCGATCAACCAGGAAGAGCCGCGAGAGGATCGTCATCGACATGTCGATGGACTCCGCCGCGATGCCGCTCAACAAGTTGAGGAAGGCGACGGAAGCTTCGCCACGCGCGGTCGCGCCCAGAAACAGCAGCAGTTCGCGCAGGCGCTCGTTCAGCCCGTCGAAACTGATATTCAGCGCTGCCTGCGCCGGCTCGTCATCATGGCTCTCCAGAGCGTCGGCCAGCGTCTCGCTGAACTCAGCCGCCGATTGCCGCGCGATGATCATGCTGCGCGCGGTTAATGCCAGAGGAAAGGCAGTATGTTTGAGTTGGGCGGCGATGACCTGGATAGCCACATCATCCGTGCCATTCTTGATGCCGGCTTTCTGCTTGAAGAGGCGGACGGCGTCACTCTCCGACAAGGCGCCAATCGGCTGATTGCGCCAATCGCCCTCGGGCAGCGGCGCCGTGCTGGTGGCGACCAGCGGGATATTAGCGGCGCAGCGCTTGACAAAAGGCGCCAGGGCAAGCGAGTCAATCTCGCCGTCCAAGACCAGCAGCGGCTGCTTTTCTCGCAATAGGGAATTGACCGACCGCGCTTGCGTCAGCGGATTTTCATCATTGCTGATTTCGTGGGCGCCGTACGCGCGCGCGACCCGCGCAATCAATTCGACTAGGGGCGGATTTTCGACATTCAGCCACAGGACCGGGCGATTGTGCTGCTGCAGGTAGACGTTGGCGATAGTGGCCGCCACCGTCGTTTTTCCGGTGCCGGCGGCGCCGTGCAAAACCAGTTGCTGATCCTGACGCAGGCGCAGCAGCAGGGCGCGCAGCAATTCGTCGCGTCCGACGGGGCGCCCAAGACGACGCAGCGGCAGGGCAGTCGCCGATGTGACAGCCGCTTCAAGGGGTAATAACTCCGCCATAAGTCCCCCGCGTTGCGATAATTCGCAAAGTCCGCTAAATCAAGATTTAGTATATAGCTACATCCAGATTAGGACAATTAAACTGAGCGCTTTAACGGCGCTGGTTTTTGCGCTTCGGAGCGGCTGGCAGAGGCAAGCTGGCGCTTGAAGAACGCGCGGCGCGTCACTATAATTCGGGGCTGTTTGGGCGCGTGGCGCAATGGCAGCGCAGTTGACTTTTAATCAATTGGTTGCAGGTTCGAGTCCTGCCGCGCTCACTCCTTTATGATTTTCAACCCGGCGTCCACGCCCGCGGCGCAATCCCGTCAACCGCCGTCTTCACATCAATCACCACCGGTCGCTCGGCCGCGAATGCCCGCTCCAGCG
>JAPOYT010000166.1 GCA_026706445.1 Chloroflexota bacterium | reverse complement strand
CATCGCCTGGTTCAGCATCTCCGCCAGCACCGGATTCACCTTGCCCGGCATGATCGACGAACCCGGCTGCACCGTCGGCGCCGTCAACTCGGCGATGCCGGTGGTCGGACCAGCCGAGAGCAGGCGCACATCATTGGCGATCCGCGTGAATTCCATCGCCAGGTTGCGCAGCGCCGCGCTGAAGAAGACCGCGTCGCCCATCGATTGCATCGACTCGAAGAGGTCATCGCTTTCGTACAGTTCGATGCCGGTCAGCGCCGTCAGCTTCGCCACCATGCGCCCGTGATATTGGGGATGCGCGTTCAAGCCGGTGCCGGCCGCCGTGCCGCCAATGCCCAGCCGCCGCAGCCCCTCCGCCGCGAAGCGCGTCTTCTCGCCCCCGCGCTCGATCGCCGTCGCCCAGGCGCCCACTTCCTGCCCCAGCCGAATCGGCACCGCGTCCTGCAAGTGCGTCCGACCGGTCTTCACCACATCGTCCCATTCGGCCGCCTTGCCTCTGGTCACCTCGACGAAGCGCGAAAGCGTCGCCAGCAACTCATCCAGCCGCCACAAGACGCCCAGCCGAATCGCGGTGGGGATTGTGTCATTGGTCGATTGCGCCATATTGACGTGATCATTGGGATGGACGGGCTTTTCGCTGGCTTCAATGTCATAGCCGAGGATCTGATTGGCGCGATTCGCCATCACCTCGTTGGCGTTCATGTTATGGCTGGTGCCCGCGCCCGCCTGAAAGGGATCGACCACAAAATGCTCATGATGCTGTCCAGCCAAGATTTCGTCGCCCGCCTGAATGATGGCTTCCGCGAGTTTGGGGTCGAGCAAGCCCAAGTCCCGGTTCACTTCGGCCGCCGCCCGTTTGATGAGCGCGATGCTCCAGATGAAGGCGGGCAGCGGCTTCATGCCGGTGATCGGGAAATTCTCCCGCGCGCGCTGCGTCTGCGCCGCGTAGAGCGCCCCCAGCGGCACGCGAACCTCGCCCAGCGAATCCATCTCGATCCGATACTCGGTCATACGGGTCATCTCCCCTCAGGCGGCGCCGCGATCAGACGCGCCGGCAGAATCAAAAAGAGCGCCATCATTGTAGCGCCCTTCGAATTGCTTGAGAACGATTATCCACGCATCCGCCATCATACTCCCCTTCCCTAGCTTGCTGGGGTAAGGGGCTGGGGGATGGGGTTAACCTGCCGCGCGGTAAAGCTCGTCCACCTTGTCCCAGTTGACGACGTTGAACCAGGCGTCGATGTAATCGGCGCGCCTGTTCTGATAGTGGAGGTAGTACGCGTGTTCCCAGACATCAATGCCCAAGATCGGTGTCTTGCCGCGCATCAAGGGACTGTCCTGATTTGGCGTACCGGTGATGCGAAGTCGGCCGTCGTCAACTTCCAGCCATGCCCAGCCCGAGCCGAAGACGCTCTTCGCCGCGACCGAGAACGCAAACTTGAATTCAGCGTAGCTGCCGAAATCCTTGGCGATTCCGCGCGCCAGTTCGCCGCTTGGTTCGCCGCCGCCATCGGGACTCATGATCTGCCAAAACAGGCTGTGATTGGCGTAGCCGCCGCCGTTGTTGCGCACCGCCGCGCGAATGTCCGCCGGAACCGCGTCGAGATTGCCCAGGATTTCTTCAATCGACATGCCGACCAAATCACTGCCTTCGATTGCGGCATTCAGTTTGCTGGTATAGCCGGCGTGATGCTTGCCATGATGGATGCCCATTGTCCGCGCGTCGATATGCGGTTCGAGCGCGTCTTCGGCATAGGGCAGCGGCGGCAGCGTGAATTTCGCATCATCCGCCAGCGATACGCCAGACAATGCCGCGCCGAGCGCGCCGCTGCCAGCCAACTTCAGCACATCGCGTCGACTCAGTCCATCTTGCCGCTCAGCCATGACAACTCTCCCACTATTGCGATACAGGGAATCGAATACAGCGCGCGATTTGGCGCGCTGCTTCTATGGCGCAACGGCGCATTAACCAGCCGCTGCGTAGAGCTCGGCAACCTTGTCCCAGTTGATCACATTGAAGAAGGCGGCGATGTAATCGGGACGGCGGTTTTGGTAGTTCAAATAATAGGCGTGCTCCCAGACATCGAGCCCCAGGATGGGCGTTCCGCCTTCCATCAGCGGCGTATCCTGGTTCGGCGTCGAAGTGACGCTGACGGCGCCGCCCTCAGCGACCAGCCAAGCCCAACCGGAGCCAAAGCGGGTAGCGGCCGCCGCGGAAAATGCCGACTGAAAATCGGCGAAGCTGCCAAAGGCGCTGTTGATCGCGTCCGCCAACGCGCCGCTCGGCTCGCCACCGCCGTCGGGACCCATGATCTGCCAGAACAGGTTGTGATTGGCATAGCCGCCGCCGTTGTTGCGAACGGCTGTACGGATGCCTTCGGGCGCCGCATCAAGATCGCCCAGAATCGCCTCGATGCTCATGCCATCCAGGGAAGTTCCTTCGATTGCCGCGTTGAGATTGCTCGTATAAGCGGCGTGGTGCTTGCCGTGATGAATGCCCATCGTGCGCGCGTCGATATGCGGTTCGAGCGCATCTTCCGCGTATGGAAGTGAAGGTAATTCAAAAGCCATGATTCTACTCGCTCCTTATTTGCTCTGCTCTTTCAACTGTACTCCCACTATTGTAACACGTCGCCGGACGAAATCTCCAATCCTGGCGCCTGCTGGTCGCGGGAGCTTGCAGCGCATTGTACCGAGTCGCGCAAGAAAATGAAATGCCTTATAAGACCCTGCGCTATCAACTGGGCAGCGAGCTGTTGATTCTGGCTTGCAATTTAGCTGATTCCTACGAACATAGTCAATCGCTGACCGGAGTATGCGCCGTGCCGCCCAATCCATCGCCTACTGCCAATTCGACGCCCTTCCGCGCCTACGTCGTCATTGTCCTGGCCATCGTGGCCACGTCATCGGCTGCCATCCTGATTCGTTTCGCCTTGGATGAAGATATGCCGCCGCTACTGATCGCCTGCGCGCGGCTGTTAATCGCTACTGTGGCATTGACGCCGTTGGTTTTGCGGCGATATCGAGAAACATTCGCCCGGCTGGCGAGCAAGGAGTTGAAACTGATCGCGCTCGCCGGCATATGTCTGGCTGTGCATTTCAGCGCCTGGGTGGCTTCCTTGCAATATACGACCGTTCTGGTCAGCGTCGTTATCGTATCGACGGGTCCGATCTGGGTGGCGATTCTGGAAGTCATCTTTCTCCATATTCGCTTGTCGCGGCTCGTCATCCTCGGCTTAATCGTTGCCCTGTTTGGCGGTGTTGTCATCGGCTTCCCGCTGCAAGGCGCGTTTGACGCTGCGCAATCGACCGAGGCCATCAATGCAACCATCACGGGCGCGCTGCTCGCGCTGGTCGGGGCGCTCGCCGTCTCAGTGTACATGCTGATTGGGCGCAAGCTCCGAACGAAGTTGCACGTGATACCTTACGTCTGGCTGGTATACGGCGTAGCGTCGGTCGGCGCCTTGCTGGCAATCGGCTTGACAGCGACACCGGTCAGCGGCTTCCGCCCGCAGGGCTATTTGGTGTTGCTGGCGATGGGTCTGGTGCCGCAACTGCTTGGGCATTCCTCGCTGAATTACCTATTGGAATATTTTCCGGCGGCTATGGTCAGCATGTTCTCTCAACTGGAGCCGATCGGCAGCGCCGTTCTTGCCCTGATGCTCTTCCGAGAACTGCCGCCTGGCAAGCAAATTGCCGGCAGCGCAATCATCATCATCGGCGTGATTTTGGCCAGCCGCGGCGAAATCCGCGTTTCAAACATCGGAGGCGGAAATGCGGATTAACCTGTCCGCGCCATCAACGACGCATCTGTGGATTCTGGTCGCCGTCTCGGCTTTTGCCTGGTCATTCGGTCCCATTTGCGTTCGCTACGCCTTTGAATATGACATGCATCCGGCGCTCGTTTCCTTTGGGCGCATGGTTACCGGCGCAGTTATGTTCGCGCCCTACATTTGGTACCGAGGCGCTCGCGAAATCGCCGCCATGCCAGTGCGAAGCCGCTGGCTGGCAGTGATCGCCGGCGCGATGTCCGGCATCAATATCGTCTTGATGGTCGCTTCCCTCGAACATATCAGCGTCTTGATCAACCAAGCCTTCATCGCGACGATTCCAATATGGGTCGCCTTTTTTGAAGTGACGCTGCTGAAACAGAGGCTCGGCAAAGCCGTTTGGCTAGGCATTTTGGCGGCGCTGGCCGGCGGCATCTTGATCGCGTTCACGACAAGCGGAACCTCCGCAGTGATAGCAGGCGGCAATCCGACGCTCGGCATTGCGATGGCGGTGATCAGCGCTTGTTCGGCAGCGCTGTACATCATTGTGGGGCGCAAAGTGCGGGGCGATGTTGCATTCATACCTTATATCTGGCTGGTGTATGCCGCAGCGGCGGCGGTTACTTTGCTCATCATTGCCATCGACGGCGTGCCGTTAATCGGCTACGACCCGCGCGGCTATCTGTGGGTTTTGCTGCTGGCGGTGCTGGCGCAGATCATCGGCCACGGCGCGCTGAATTTTGTGTTGCGCTTCATTTCGCCAACCACGCTGACCATGACGGTTCAATCCGTGCCAATCATGAGCGCGATCTGGGCTTTTCTAATCTTCAGCGAGATTCCGACAGTGCCGCAGGTGATTGGCAGCGTCATTCTAGTCTTGGGCGTGACGATCGTTCTGCGCGGACAGCGCCAGCCTAAGGAGCTAACAGACTGATGCCGGCGTAAACAGCAGCGCCAGGCGTTATCTCAAAGTCCGGCAACTCATCCGAAAGAAGCAGCGCGCCGGAGAGTCCTTGCAGCGTACCATCGCGGACAAGTTCCTGAATCGTATAGTTTACCAGCAGCCGGAAATCCAGATCGTTGTACGGGAGGCCGAAGGAATAATAGGAACGGCTATACCAGCGTTCGGTCAAACGAAGCGCGTTAGGATTCGCTTGCAGATGCGCTACCAGCAGCAGGCTGTCGGCGTAGATTGCGTGCGCGTTGTTGAATTCCATCAAGGTATTGTCGGCGCCTGCTTCTGTCGTGCGAAAGAAACGAACGCTGGCGTTGATGCTGTCAGCCCAGGCTTGCGCCCGGTCGCGGGCGCCTTCGTCGCCGATAATGACGCCAATGATTCGACCGCGCAAGTCATTAAAACCACGTATCTGGGAGCGCGACGGCGCCATCAATCTGTCGCCATGAAGCAGATAGGGCGCCGAAAAGTCCATCGAGGGCGCCAGCCGCCAGTCCGGCTTGATACCGGCAACGATGTCGATTTCGCCCTTGACCAATAGGTCCGCGGCTTCTTCGGCCGTGCTGCGGACGACTTCGATCGTCACTCCCCAGCGATTGCCAAATTCGCGAACAAGCGAGGCATTAAGCGCCGCGAGCTGCGCTTGACCGGCCGATGATGCTTGAGCGCCGTCTTCAATTCCGCCGACGCGCAGCACAGCCGAACGCGCGAGCCGCGGCAAGATATAGCGCGCCGGATACCTAAGTTCGCCGGCATACTGCGCCGGGTTTATCGACTCGCCTAAGCCATCCCACAACGTCACTGTGTATGCCGGACTGTCATTTTCGGGGAAATATTCTTGAACCAGCCGTTGCAAACTACCGTCTTCGGCGAGCAACTGAATACTATGGTCGAGCAAATGTCTTAGCGCGATATCATGCCGGCGGATGGCGAGAGCGCGCGGTTCAGGCGCCACCGCTTCGTCAAGGATTCTAAAGCGATCGGCGTAATCGGCTGTCAAGCCTTGAAGCGCCTGTTCCTCAGCGACCAAACCCATGATTTCCCCACGATCCAGGGCGGCGAAGGCGAGGTCCAGGTTCCAATAGCGCCGAAGATTCAGGCTCGCATCCAGGCTCGCGTTCCACAAGCTGAGCGCCATTTCCGAACGCGTGCCGATCACATAACCGACGGGCTGACTCCCTAGTTCACTTAAGGCCTCGTATGGACTTTCCGCGCGAACCAACATCGCCTGCCGGCCGATCCAATATGTTTGGCTGAATTCGAGCTGGTCATCGAGATCGCGATAATGGACGAAGGCAGAGGCAAGAACATCGACCTCAGCCCGGTTCAGTTTGGCAAGGGCATTCTCTCGCGTGACCTGAACGAACTCGATATCCGTGTCCCACAGGTTGGCGATGAGACGCATCAATTCGATGTCGAAGCCGCGCAAGTTCCCTTGGGGCGTAAACTCGCTGTACGGCGGTTCGTTGTAGAGGACGCCAACTCTTAGCACAGCGGAGCGGATGATATCAGCCAGGGCTGACTGGGTGGACAGGGTTTTTGGCGGGGCGCCGTTGTCGACAGTCGGCACCAAAGTAGGTACGGCGAGCGTAGGAATGGGCGTTTGGTCCTGCGCGAACGAGCCGGTCAAATTTGCAAGAGCAATTACGATAATGCATAAAAGGAGCGATGGCTTCGTCATATTGGCTCAACGGTATAGATTATTGGCCGCGATGTAATCCAAAACATTCTCGGGAACCAGGTAGCGCACGCTGAGTCCCTCGCGCAAGCGCCGCACGATGTAGGTGGAAGACAGCCAGACGCTGAGCATCGGGACATCGACGATGTCAACTTGCTTCGATAAGCCGGGCAGGACATCGTCGTGCATATCGGCGGCGATGTCTTCGTCGGCGCGTTTCATCACCGCCAATCGGCAATCCTGGTACAGTTGCCGCGCGCGTTCCCAGGTTGGCAGCGAGCGCAGATTGTCGCCACCCATCACAAAATATAACTGCGCCAGCGGGAATCGCTCGCGGATGATTTTCACCGTGTCGGCGGAATAGTGGGGTCCAGCGCGGTCGATATCATCGCGCGAAATGCTGAAACAGGGATTGTCGGCAATCGCGAGTTCAAGCATCGCCAGACGATGTTGGATCGGGAGACGAATTTCACCCTTCTTTATCGGGTGATCGGCCACAGGCACGAAGAGGACATGGTCCATGTTAAGGCTTTCGCGGCTGTATTCCGCCAGAATCAAATGCCCCATTTGCGGCGGATCAAAGCTGCCGCCCAGGATACCAATGCGTTGTGCGTTCAATCCGACCACTCCAACTCAAAATCACCGATGAAAACCGTGTCGCCATTGCGGACGCCCGCCTTCAATAGCGCGTCGACCACGCCCAGCGTTTCCAGCGTCTTCTGAAACCGAAGAACAGCCTCGTCATAATCCCAAAATGTCATTGCAGCGGCGCGCTCAATGCTTTTGCCGCTGACGTAATAGACGCCGCCATCAACCGCAAGCTCGAAAGGCAAGTCTTGCGCATCCAGCTCATAGACGGGGCTTTCATCAGACGGGCGATCGTCGCGACGAGGCAGCTTGGCGAAGGCTTCGAATACACTCTGGATCAGGCGGTCCACGTTTTCCCGCGTCAAGGCTGAGATCTCAAGCAGATTCTTTACTCCGCGTTCCATGAGACTTTCATTCAGCAATTCCAGATATTCGCGCGCCTCAAGCAAATCAATTTTGTTCACGACCACAATCTCGGGTCGCTCCGCAAGTTTTTCGTCGAATAGCGCAAGTTCAACTCTGATCTGATTGTAGTCTGCGAGTGGGTCGGGCGAGGCGCCATCCAGGATATGAACGATAATGTCTGTACGCTGGATGTGGCGCAGAAAGGCGTGACCCAGGCCGGCGCCGAGGTGCGCGCCTTCAATCAAGCCAGGTATATCGGCGAAGACCAGGTCCTTGTTGTCATAGACCACTGTACCCAGATTTGGCTCCAATGTAGTGAAGGGATAATCGGCAACCTTGGGCTTGGCGTTGCTCACTACCGAAAGCAAAGTCGACTTACCGGCGTTCGGCAGGCCGACAAGCGCCACGTCGGCGATCAATTTAAGTTCGAGCGATAGCCAGCGTTCACTGCCGGGCTCGCCTTTTTCCGCCATGCGCGGCGCCTGATTGGCTGCGGTCTTGAAGCGAGAGTTGCCGCGTCCGCCGCGTCCGCCGAGCGCCGCAACCACCTCCTGCCCGTCGCGAACCAAATCGGCGATCAATCCGCCGGTTTCGGCATCGCACACAATGGCGCCGGGCGGCACGCGAACGATAAGCGGCTCGGCATCGGCGCCGGTCTTGTTGCTCGAGCCGCCTTTGCCGCCGGCGCGGGCTTTGAAGTGGGCGCGCTTGCGAAAACTGTAAAGCGTATTGAGGTTGGCATCGGCTTTAATGACCACATCGCCGCCGCGACCGCCGCTGCCACCCGACGGTCCGCCGCGAGCCACATATTTCTCTCGGCGAAACGACACCATGCCGTCGCCACCCTTGCCGCTCGCCACAAATATCTTGGCTTCGTCAACCAGCATATTCGTATTGCCGCGCCTGCCGCAACCCAGCTTAATCGCGCAAGAATACATGAGATTGATGATGACGTGTAGGCAAAATGAGCCTGTCGAATAGTAAGAGGATCGCACGCATGCCGCTGTCAGGATTCTCGGCGCTCATTTATAATTTGGTAGCAAACCTGATTCCAACAGGATCTTTTCACCAGCCATCCTGCGCGGAAGAGGACGACAAAGGGCAGAACCGTTGATCGACAGAATCCGGTGGCAGGGGCATAGCAGCTTCGCCATTGAAGGGTCGCCCTTCATTCAAATAGCGCCTTGGCGCGTGGTGAAACGCGAAAAGCCGCCCGATGTTGTCTTGATCGGGCATGATCACTATGACCACTGTTCGCCAGCAGATGTCGATAAAATGCGAGGCGAGCAGACTCTGATCATCGGCAACGAAAGCGTCGCCCGCATCATTCGCGGCACTGTCGTATTGCGAGAGTGGCAGAGCATTAGCCTGGAGCGCGCGAGCATAACAGCCGTCCCCGCCTATACCATGAACGATCCGCGCCATCCACGCGACGCGGGAGGCTTGGGGTTTGTGATCTCGCTCGATTATTTCGATCTGTATTACGTCGGCGATTCGGGAATTGTGCCAGAGATGGCGCATTTGCGGCCGGATATCGTAATCCTGCCGATTGATGGATACGGTCGGCTTTCTGTGGATGAAGCCTTGCGCCTGGTGGAGATGATAGAGCCGCGCTGGGCCATCCCATATAATTGGGGCGGCGTCGGCGAGGAAGCCACGCAACTGGACGCGCAGAATTTCAAGAGCAGAGTTGGCGGCGCAACGGAGGTAGTTCTGCTGCCAATCACCTAGTTGCGTTTTGCTGGCGAAAATCAGGCGGCAGAATCTATGGTCTCAGAGAGGGTAATGACGGCGCCATCGCTGGTGTAAATCTTGGGGTTTTCCTGCCCGCGAATGACCTCTTCGCCAATGACGACCTTCTTGATGTCTTTGCGGCTGGGGACTTCAAACATAATATCGAGCAAACAAGTCTCGATGATCGAGCGCAAGCCGCGCGCCCCCGTGTCATGCTCTATCGCCATTTCGGCCGCTGCAAGAAGCGCTTCCGACTCAAACACAAGTTCCACATCATCCAGCGAAAGCAGGTGCTCATATTGCTTAACGAGCGCATTTTTCGGTTCAATCATGATACGAACCAAATCGTCAAGCTCAAGCGGCTGTAAAGCCACGATTACGGGCAATCGACCGACCATTTCCGGAATCATGCCATGCTGCACCAGGTCCTCAGGCGAGACCTCGCTTAGCAAGTCTAGCGCGCGCTGCTCGGCGTTTTCAGCCTGAGCGCCAAAGCCGATCTTGCTCTTCAAGCCGATGCGGCGTCGAATCACCTCGTCCAAGCCGGCGAAAGTTCCGCCAACGATGAAGAGGATATTGCGCGTATCAATCTGCAGGAATTCTTGATGCGGGTGCTTTCGCCCCCCTTGCGGCGGGACATTGGACAGGGTGCCTTCGAGGATTTTGAGAAGCGCCTGCTGCACGCCTTCGCCCGAAACATCACGTGTGATAGAAGGATTGGCGTTTGACTTGCGCGAGATTTTGTCGATCTCATCAATGTAGATAATGCCGCGTTCGGCGCGCGCGATATTGCCATCAGCCGCTTGAATCAGACGGAGGAGAATGTTTTCCACGTCTTCGCCGACGTAGCCGGCTTCGGTCAAGGCGGTGGCATCGGTGATGACGATGGGCACGTCCAGAATGCGCGCAAGCGTCTGCGCCAACAAGGTCTTGCCGCAGCCGGTTGGGCCCGCGAGCAGGATATTGCTCTTGTCGAGCTCGACGTCTTGTGGTTCGTCAGTTGACTGAATGCGCTTGTAGTGATTGTAGACGGCTACGCTGAGGACGCGTTTGGCATCCTGCTGGCCGATGACATACTCATTCAGGCGCTCGGCGATCTCGCGAGGCGAAAGCGTCAGCTCGAATTCGAAGTTGTCTTCGGTCTCGAGCTCGTCGCCATCTTCTTCTTGCAGCAGATTGTGGCAGAGCTCCACGCAGAAGTTGCAGATATAAATTTGTTCGGGACCGGCGATCAGCCGCTCGACCTCATCGTGCGTGCGATTGCAGAAGTTGCAGCGGTGCTTGATCGGCGAAAAACTCACCTCACTCCCCTTCCGCTTCACGCGAATCAGAAAGCAGAACGGAGTCGATCAAGCCAAAGTCTGTCGCTTCCTGCGCCGTCATGTAGACATCGCGGTCGGTAATATGTTCTACTTGCTCTTCCGTCTTGCCGGTGTGCTTGACAAAGATGTCGATGATGCGCTTCTTGAGCCGCACGATTTCTTCGGCTTGGATGACAATGTCGGAAGCCTGCCCCTGCGCGCCGCCAAGAGGCTGATGCATGTGGATGGTCGCATTCGGCAGCGCAAGACGCATGCCGGGCGCGCCCGCCGCTAGCAAAACTGTACCAAAGCTGGCTGTAATGCCAACCGCGACCGTGCTTACGGGCGCCGAGATTTGCTGCATGCAGTCGTAGATCGCCAAGCCCGAATACACCGCGCCACCGGGCGAATTAATATACATTTGGACTCGGCGGTCGGGTCCCTCACGCTCGAGGAAGAGCAATTGCGCCACGATCAGGTTGGCAATTTGGTCATTAATGCCGGAACCGACGAAGACAATTCGCTCCTTAAGCAGCAGAGAATAGATGTCGTAGGCGCGCTCGCCACGGCTGCCCTGCTCGATCACCATAGGAATCACATTGTGGAAGCTGTTCATTCGCTATCGGCTGCCTTTCATCAGTGCTGAGGAATCGTAACATTCGACCTAGGTGTTGCCAATCTCGGCTTCGGTGTCGGCCAACTCTTCAACCGACTCACTCTGGGGGCGCGCGACGGCGGCCGAGGCGTCTTCCGACGCCTCTTCGTCGCCAGCAGCGTCCTCCGCGCGATATCGCCGCAATCTTTCGCTGCGCTCGCGCGCCCGGTCGGCATCGGCAGCCATCTCTGACCGCAGTTCTTCGATGGCGACGGCTGGATCTTGCCCGCGTCCGATTGCCGCGAGATGGGCGTTGATGTAATTCATAACCAACTCACTGCGAATATTGCCGCGCATCTGCGGTGAATCGAAGACCTCGCGAATCTCCGGGCTGGCGCCGTAACCGGCGATCACTCTGTCCAGCCGCAGACTAATATCATCGTCAGTGACTTCGATTTCCTGGGCGCTGACGAGTTCGCGCAGGACCAGCGACTGCCGCAAAGAGTGGATGGCGCCCTCGCGATACTGCTCACGCAGTTCCTCCCTCGTACTGTTGGTCAGGCGCAAGTAATCTTCCAGTTTGATCCGCTGCTGCTGCAGGTTGCCCTCGAATTCTCCGACCATGTCGTCGATATGTTCGTCCAGCATCAGATCAGGATATACGATCTCGGCGCCTTCGACAATTTGCTGAAGCACGCTGGCGCTGTACTCCGACCGCGCGTTATCCAGCGCCCCTTGCTGCAAATCGTCGCGGACGGATTGGCGAATCGCGGTCGCATCCATCTCTTCGTCGCCCCGGTCGCGGCTCACTTGCCGGGCGAATTCGTCATCCAATTCCGGAATGGAAATCGCCTCGATTTCCTTGATCGTGACGATGAAGCTAACGCGCCGTCCGCTGATGGTCTCTTCGACGTCATCGTCGGGTATGGTCAACTCAAATTCGACATCGCTGCCAAGTTCTACGCCGATTAAATTGCCGACAAATCCGTGAACGAAGGGATCCTGGTTTGGATCCAATATGATCTGGGTGTTTTCGTCCTTGACAAAGGTGTCGCCCATCTTGGGCACGTAGGGGGTCGGTTCGGCTTCAGCCTCGCCAGCTTCGTCATCATCGTCATCAGTTGATGTCAGCGCGTCTTCGGTCGGGGCATGGTCAAATTCTTCCGGCGGCTCGCCATCGACGAATTCACCGTCCACGGCGATGGTCACGCGATGCCCGGGCCCGGTGACTTCAATTTCGTCATCGATCACTTCGATCTGACGCATCTGCATCTGCTTAAGGGCGCCATCGACCTCGACATCGGTGACGAGCGGCTCGTCGAAATCGAGACGGACATCCAGGTAGTCCTTCAGATCGACCTCAGGCTGCAAGGGCACAGAAAACACAAAGGTCGGGGCGGGCTCCAGCTTAAAGTCTTCGAATGCGCCCGGTCCGTAGGGCACAACTTCAGACTCGTCCAATGCCTGCTTGTAGAGCGCGTCACCCAGGTCTTCCAGCGCCTCTTCCAAGACGGCGCCTTCGCCGACGCGCTGCAGGACCAATTTGTAGGGCGCCTTGCCTTTGCGGAAGCCCTTGATGCGTACCTGGCGCGATATCTTGCGGGCGGCTTGGCGCTTGGCATCCTCCAACTGATCGGCTTCAATCTCGATAGTGAATTGGGCTCTATGGTTTTCAATGCGTTCGGTCTGCAAGTTCAAGATGAATTCCTTGATTTTCGCGCGCCGCGTCCCGTAGGCATTCAGCGCGTAATGATGTGGTCAGGCAGAAAATGCAAAGGCGCGTGACGCGCCCTTCAAGCTGATCCGAGATGAGGAAGGAGGGACTCGAACCCTCACCTCAAAGAGACATGATCCTAAGTCATGCGCGTCTGCCAATTCCGCCACTTCCTCAGGGAGAAGCCAAGCCGAATTATAGTCTCAGGCAGGTTGCGCTACAAGGGGCGATGCCTATTGCAGTTCCACGCCGGAAACATCGGAGACGTCGTTGCCGCTGACCTGGCCCAATACACTATTGATGATGAGTTGGGCAAAACGAAACAGCGCCTGCATTTGCGCGATCCGATCGAGGTAGAGGCGCGCTAGAATCTGCTGATCGGGCGGTAGCTCGGCAATCGCGCTGGAAATGCGCTGACGGTTTTCCTCCATGACTGCCAGGGCGCGCTCAACATCGCGCAATTCGCGTCCGCTCAGAAAATTGGAGAATATTTGCCAGAAGTCGGTTTCGGCCTGATAATATTTGCGCCGTCCGCTGCCGCCCCGCACCCAAACCTGGCGCACCATGCCCATATGTTCGAGCGAGCGCATATTGGTGCTGACGCTCGCTTTCGATATCCCAAGGCGCGCCATCATGTCATCAAGGGAAAGCGGTTCGGCGCTGAGCAGGAGGCAGCCATAAAGCTGCCCCATGACTTTGTTGAATCCGAAATAATCGGCAAGTTGTCCCAAACCATCCAGCATGCTGTCGTGGACGATCTGAAGGTCAGCCGCAAGCTGACGGCTATTCGCGCTCTTGTCGCCTGTGTCGGAGGGCATAGCAATTTATCCGGTCAATTGGCGCCGCCATTGTAGCATTGCCCCAAAGCGCAAACAAGCGAGCCTCCATGGGTTGTCATTATCGTTCGCCGAGAACGGCGCGCGCGCGATCAGAAGCGAGTTTTCTAGCGCGTGACACCTGGCGGTGGTAACATGGTCTTTGTAGAAAGTTTCACAATTGCCGTCCGAAGTTGTCATTTCAATGTCAGCCAAATCGCAGTCAGAGATCCCTGATATCGTCATTGGTCGTTTGCCGCTATACCTGCGCGCCCTTCGAAGATTGCAGCAGGAGGAGAAGTCGGTCACATCGTCGCACGAATTGGGCCGGAGGCTGGATATCAGCTCGGCGCAGATTCGCAAAGATCTATCGCATTTCGGCGGCTTCGGAAAGCAGGGCACCGGTTATCAGGTTGAATACCTCATTGATCAGTTGCAAGAAGTATTGCAGGTGAACCAGGAATGGATGGTAGCCGTCGTTGGCGCCGGCAATCTAGGCATTGCCATATCCCATTACCGCGGGTTTCAGGACCGCGGCTTTCGCATCGCCCATGTCTTTGACATCAGCCCGCAAAAGATCGGGCGGCAGGTCGGCGAGTTTGTCGTTCAGCCAGTCAGCGCATTGCGAGAAATCATTCGCAGCGAAGGGATCAAGATCGCGATGCTCGCAGTGCCGGCGGAGGAGGCGCAGTCGGTCGCCGACCTCTTGGTAAAAGCCGGCGTACAAGCCATTTTGAATTACGCGCCGATAAATATCATCGTGCCGGCCGATGTTCAGATTCAGTATATTGACCCGGTCACGCATTTGCAGCATATGACTTTCTATCTCGACGGATAAAGCGCGATATACCATTTCACACGGTTAAGCTGATGCTGCGATCAAAAGTAATTGGTCTGCGCCAGCCGCCGCATTATTGCAGGGTCTTCCAGCGCCCGCCCGCAGCCGACTACGACATTGATGAGCGGATTGTCCGCCTGATAGACCGGCACGCCAGTTTCGCGCGTCAGGTAACTGTCGATGCCGCGCAGCAGAGCGCCGCCGCCGGTCAGCACGATACCGCGGTCGATAATATCCGATGACAATTCCGGCGGCGTGGTCGAGAGCACGGCTTTGACGACGCTGGCAATTTGTCCAAGGGGCTCGGCCAAGGCTTCTACCACTTCACCGGTTGTCACGCGCACCGTTCGCGGCAGACCCGACACATTGTCGCGCCCTTGGATTTCCATCGTCATTTCCTGCGGCTGATCGACGGCGGCGCCGATCTGAATCTTGATCGATTCGGCTGTGGGTTGACCAACGGTCAAATTGTACTTGCGGCGCACATAGCCGATGATGCCATCGTCCAGACGCAAGCCGCCGACGCGCCCGCTTTCGGCGCGAACGATGTTGTTCATAGTAAGGACGGCTGCCTCGGTGATGCCGCCGCCGATATTGACCACCATGCCGCCGGCTGGCGTCCCCACCGGCAAGCCGGCGCCAAGCGCCGAAGCCAAGGGCTCCCACATCAGCTGCACCTCTCGCGCGCCAGCGGCGAGAATCGCCTCGCGAACGGCGCGTCTTTCCACACTGGTTGCGCCATAAGGCACGGAAACCATGACACTGGGTCGGAAGAGGCGAATGCGGCCGGCAATTTTGCCGAAGAAGTATTCCAACATCGCTTCGGTCACTTCATAATCGGCGATGACGCCATTCTGCAGCGGCCGCATGACTTGAATATCTTCGTCATCGACACGCCCGAGCATCTCGCGCGCCGGGCTGCCGAAGTCGACGATGCGCTCTTCTTCCGCGAGCAAAGCCACCAGAGACGGCTCTTGCAGGACAATGCGACCGCTGTCATAGATCAGGACATTCACCGTGCCCAGATCGACGCCGAGTCGCTTTCCGAAGCGCGCCATGGGCGTTTCCTGTCTCCTCTGTAGCAGCTACTGATTCTATTTTACAGCAAAATGAAAAACCCGGACCGCCTTCGCGGCGCCGGGTGCTGAATGGATGGGGATTCGAACAGCAAAGATTAGGCGATCAGACTTCGTCGCTCTCCTCGTCAAGGATTCGCAGGCCGGAACCGCGACTGCGGATCTTTTGGCTGATGCGGACAGCCAGGTTCGCCCGACGAAGCGCCATTAGCGCATCGCGGTTCTCCAGTTCGGACGGCGCCTCTTCCAAAGCCTGCCGCGCATGCTCGCGCGCTTCCTGCGCTTTCTCGAGATCCAGGGCGTAGGACGATTCGGCGAGGTCCGCCAAGACGACCACCTTGTCGGGTCGGACATCGACAACGCCGCCATAGATCGCGAATCGTTCTTCGGCGGCGCCCTTGCGCACCACCAGCTCGCCATAGGTCAGCGTGGTCAAAACCGGCGCGTGATTTGGCAGCACGCCCATCTCGCCTTCGACGGCCGGCACCATGACGATGTCCGCTTCCGGCTCATCGAATATCCTTTTTTCTTGCGTCACCAACTCAACATGAAGCGGCATGAGCGCCTCCTAGGCGGCGTCGCGGCTTTCGAAGCGTTCCAGCACATCTTCAATTCCGCCGCACATATAGAAGTCCTGCTCGGGAATATGATCGACTTCGCCGTCCAAAATCATGCGGAATCCGCGCACAGTGTCCTTGATCGAGACGTAACGGCCCGCTTGTCCGGTGAATTGTTCGGCGACGTACATCGGCTGGCTGAGGAAGTTCTCCATCTTGCGCGCGCGCGCCACCAGCACCTTGTCGTCATCGGATAGCTCTTCGACGCCGAGAATGGCGATGATGTCTTGCAAGTCCTTGTAGCGCTGCAGCACTTGCTGCACTTCACGCGCAGTGCTGTAGTGATCTTCGCCGACAACTTCCGGCTGCAAGATATTGCTCGTGCTCGCCAGCGGATCGACCGCCGGGAAGAGACCGCGCGCGGCGATTGAACGCTCGAGCGCGATCGTGCTATCCAAATGGGTGAAAACGGCAACTGGCGCCGGATCGGAGTAGTCATCGGCCGGCACATAAACCGCCTGCATCGACGTGATGGAGCCGGAGCGCGTCGACGTAATGCGTTCTTGCAGCATGCCCATCTCTTCGCCCAGGTTGGGCTGATAACCGACGGCGGAGGGCATGCGCCCCAACAGAGCCGAAACCTCCGCGCCGGCCAGCGAATAACGGAAGATATTGTCGATGAAAATGAGCACATCGCGACCTTGATCGCGGAAATACTCGGCCATGGTCAAGCCGGATAGACCGACGCGCAAGCGAACGCCAGGCGGCTCGTTCATTTGCCCGAAGACCATCGCCAGCTTATCGAGCACATTGGCTTCTTTCATCTCGTGATATAGATCGGTGCCTTCTCGGGTGCGCTCGCCAACGCCGGCGAAAACCGACAAGCCATCGTGCTGGGTGGCGATCGAATTGATGAGTTCTTGGATCGTTACCGTCTTGCCCACGCCCGCGCCGCCAAAGATGCCGGTCTTGCCGCCTTTGGTCATCGGCGCGACCAAGTCAATCACCTTCATGCCAGTCTCGAAGACTTCGATTGTAGGCGATTGATCTTCAAAGGAGGGCGCGTCGGCATGGATGGGACGGCGCTCAGATTCGTCCGGCACCGCCTCGCCCATATCGATCGGGCGACCCAAAACGTTAAAGATTCGACCGAGAGTCGGTTCGCCGACCGGGACGGCAATTGGCTGGCCGGTAGCGTAAGCGGCGGCGCCCCGCGCGAGGCCGTCGGTGGAGTCCATCGCCACGGTGCGCACGGCGCTTTCGCCCAGGTGCAATTCCACTTCCAGGATCAGGTTGTCTTCGTCTTCACGCGGGACTTCCACCGCGTCAAAAATATCGGGCAGTTCGCCGGCCGGGAATTCGACATCCACCACATTGCCCAATACCTGGGTTACCGTTCCTTGGATTTCCGCCATCGTATTCGCTCCTTCGATTTCGACTTGCGCGGACGACCCACCGGGTCGCCCCTACAGATTTCGGCTTGCGCGGGCGACCCAATGAGTCGCCCCTAGGTTCGCGTTGGGTGGCGCCTCGCGGCTCAGACGTCAAGCAACTGTTCTCTCATTTGGCTGCCGTCAAGAATGTCGGCAGCAGTCTTGTCAATCGCTTGCTGCAAGGCATTGGCGCCACCGACAATATCGAGGATCTCGGCCGTGATCTCCGCCTGACGCGCCTTGTTGTATTGCAGCGTGAGATCGGCGGTCAGCTGCGTGGCGTTATCGGTTGCGTTCTTCATCGCCGCCATGCGCGCCGCATGCTCGCTGGCCTGCGCTTCGAGCAGGGCTTGATAAAGCTGCAATTCGGTGAAACGCGGCACGATCTCGTCGACCACGGCAGTCGCGCTCGGCTCATATTCGTAATTCTGCGTGCCATCGGTGACTGCCGCGACATCTTTGACGTATTCGGCGGCGACTTGCTCAGCGATAGTGTGAGTCGTCAAGGGCAGCCAGCCCAGAACGGCGGGACGCTGCGCCAGCATGTTGATGAAGTCGGTATACGCGATCAGCACCTCATCGGCTTGGCCCTCAAGATAGGCGTCCATGGCGATGCGGGCGATAGGCGTGATATCCGATACTTTGGGCTCGGCCGACATATCGGTGAAGGAGGCCACAATATTGGCGCCGAGCCGAGCGAGCGAGTCGCGGCCCTTGCGCCCGACGGTGACGTAATCAACCGGTTTGCCCAGCCGCGATTCGAAGCGCTGCGCCACGCGCAAGATATTGGTATTGTAGGCGCCGGCAAGACCGCGATCGGAGGTGATGACAACCACCATCACACGGTTGATTTCTTCACGTTCAGTGAGCAGCGGGTGCAAGGGCAGGTTCTTGCTGGCTGCTTGCACGTTGACCAAGATTTCCCAGGCTTTCTCGGCGTAGATGCGGCTGGCGAGCACACGCGCCTGGGCGCGGCGAACGCGCGAAGCTGATACCGCTTCCAGCGCCCGTGTGATTTGGGCGATGTTTCTGACGCTGCGAATGCGATTCTTGACTTCTCGCAGGGTTGGCATCTAGCGTCTCCTTCCGGCTGTCCGCGGCGACACTAAGACCAAGCCTCGTTAAAGGTCGAAATCGCGGTATCCAGCTTCTGCTGGATCTCGTCGCCGGCGCGCTCGTTGCGATTCTCGCGGATGAATTCGCCGGTGTCGGAAAACTGCGTGCGGAAGGAGCGGAGGAACTCTTCCTTCCAGCCCAGCATCCGCTCAACCGGGACCGCATCGGTGAGCCCACTGGTACCGGCGTAGGTGAGCGCCACCTGATCTTCCAGAGACAGCGTCTGATACTGCACCTGCTTGAAGAGTTCAGTCAAGCGCAGACCGCGATCAAGCTGCTGCTGCGTCGCCTTGTCCAGATTGGAGCCGAATTGCGCGAATGCCGCCAGATCACGGAATTGCGCCATTTGCAGCTTTAAGCCGCCGGCAACTTCCTGCATGGCGCGCGTTTGGGCGGCGCTGCCGACGCGGCTGACGCTGATGCCGGTGTTGAGCGCCGGGCGCAGACCGGCATTGAACAACTCCGATTCCAGGTAAATCTGGCCATCGGTGATGGAAATGACGTTTGTAGGGATGAATGCCGAGACATCGCCCAGCAGCGTTTCGATCACCGGCAGCGCGGTCAAGCTGCCGCCGCCGCGTTCGTCGCTCAGTTGAGCGGCGCGCTCAAGCAAGCGGCTGTGCAAATAGAAGACATCGCCGGGGAAAGCCTCGCGCCCGGGCGGGCGGCGCATGAGCAGCGAGACCTGCCGATACGCGTTGGCATGTTTGGAGAGATCGTCATAGATGACAAGCGCGTCCATGCCGTTTTCCATGAACCACTCGCCGATGGCGCAGCCGGAGTACGGCGACAAGTATTGCAGCGCCGCAGCATCCGATGCGGATGCGACAACCAGCGTCGTATAATCCATCGCGCCTTCGCGCTCGAGGGTCTCGCGGATGCGGGCCACTTCACCACGGCGCTTGCCGATGGCGACGTAGATGCAGTACATGTCTTCGCCCTGCTGATTGACAATCGTATCAAGCGCCAGGGCGGTCTTGCCGGTCTGGCGGTCGCCGATGATCAGCTCGCGCTGACCGCGACCGATCGGAATCATCGTATCAATGGCGAGGATGCCGGTCTGCACCGGGCGGTCGACGCTGCGGCGCTCCATGACGCCAGGGGCGATGCGCTCGATATTGTAGTATTCGTCGAATTGCACCGGTCCGCGACCGTCTATTGGTTGCCCGAGCGCGTCGACCACGCGGCCAACCAGCCCCATGCCAACGGGAACCGAAGCGATACGCCCGAGCGCGCTTACGGTGTCGCCTTCCTGGATATCATCGTAGGCGCCCATGATAATGACGCCGACATTGTCTTTCTCCAGGTTGAAGGCGATGCCGGCGACGCCGTTGTCGAATTGCACCAGCTCGTTATAACGCACATTTTCCAAGCCGGAGATACGGGCGATGCCATCGCCGACTTCTTCGACATAGCCGACCTCGACCGACTCAAGCTTGCCGAGCTCAATGTCTTTTATCTGTTCGAGAATCGAATCATAGATGTTGTCTGCCATTCGCAGGCTCCTTGCTTAACTCTCCACCGATTCGGTTTAGCAAGCGCTCCTAACGGGGAGGCTTGACCTGATGCCGCTTTGTCCGCTCATCGGACGTACGTTGGCTGGCTCGACCGAAGGCGGTTTAGTTGAAACTTTGTGCCATTTTAGCCTAAAGGCGGGCGCTTGTCTATATTTTCACAAATGGATTTTGAGTCTAATCTTGGCGCGGTGGCCGCGGCATATCGACGAAAATCGACCGAATCTTGCTTAGAATCGCTCGTTCGCGATGTTTTAAGAATTGTGGATAGTTGTCTTGTCGCAAATGTCGCAGTGCTGCGTCATCTACGAAGTGTCTGGCCAGAATATTCTGAACATTGCCAGGATCTATTATCGACTTATCGCTCAAATATTCGCTCGGGGCTTTCTTGCCGATAGCGCGATTGGTCTGCGAGGAAATCAGCGTTCGGTTGACAATCGTGTTGCGTGTACCCGTTGCAGTCAGCCCAAGCTGGGGCTCGATGCTCGTCGCTTGCAAGTAGGCTTTCGGAAATATATGGTGATCGTCAAGCTGAGAAAAGGTGATGCTCTCGTAGTTTCGAAAGTCTTTTGCGCCGTTTAGCGCGAGCAAGCACATTACTGCTTTGTAGACGATGTTGCTCGCCCGCTCAACTGACAAGATTGAATACTCTTCTTCATGCCTGAGGAGTTCATCGTACACCTCACTGAACACCTCAGGATACCTGTTGTCTTCGCCTTTCATGTATTGAGAAATCGCCACAAAGTCTCGCTGCGAAATTGTCTCCGTCGGTCCCGAGTATCGAGCAATGAAGGTAGCTCCCCAGTACCACCATTTAATGACCCTTGTGGCAGATGCCCGTCTATCGGCGGGCAATGAATTGCGCTTTGCCAATAGTGCCCCAAGCAAAGGAATCATCGTCTTTGAAGGTAGCCACTTCGGGTTGAAGACGCCAAAGCCATCGTCTTGCACGGACGTTAGCCGCTTAAAGCCTTCATTCAAGTAATGTACCGCTTCATGCCAATCCTCGCTGAAGCGTTCTACTGACAAGCGGATAAGGGCTTTCCCCTTTATGTCGTCTCCACGCTTCAAGGCTATCATTCGCAATAGAGAGACTCCAAAGTCCGATTTGCCTGCATCAAACTTCCGCAAGAATTCACATTGTTCCAGTGCTCCATTCCATAGTTCATCGAGTTTAATTCCCTGTGGATATAGTCTTGCGGTAAGCAGGTCAAACACGGAAAGAGATATTCCAGTGCTATTTAGCTTCTCGAACACCGTGCATAATTCTTCCAATTGTCGCATGTTGCCGGGTTCAATCTTAGACAACGACAACACCGGCTGGCTGAATTGCCAAACTCTACTCAATTCTGCTTGCCATCTTCCGTTTTCCTTATCTATCCAGCCGTTTAATTTCTCACTATCGGTCTTCATTAGCCACTTCATATAACCTGATGTCCACGAAGACCATTTCACCTGACTGGATACTTGGCTAAGTGGAACGCAAAGATTCTCAAACTGCCATTGACCCGGTTCAAGTTCTTGCACCTTGCAACGCGACTTGCTCTTGTAGAATATGGCATCATCGACATCACCATCAAAGAACTTCTTCAAGTCAATGAAAAATACAGTTGGCTGTTTTGATCTGCCCTTAAGTGGAATTTCAGGAGCGGCAAAGGCATAATAAAGTGAAGTAATCCTCTGTTGACCGTCCAGCAAGAGGCGGAAAGCTACTCCTTCTAGTTCAGAATCCGTGAGGCTGCTTCCCTCGACACCGCGTGTCAAAAATGGAGGATGACCAGAGTCAATGTCAAGCAATAGCAAAGATCCTATGAAATATCCGTTGAAGACTGATACCAACAGTTCTCGGATGTCCCCTGCTGTCCAAACGAAAGAGCGCTGAAATTGTGGCAGTGCGAGTTTCCCGCTTTCCGCTTCATTGATCAGACTAAACAGGTCTTCGTTGTTTGGGGTAACCTTCAAGCGTTCAGCCACGTATGCCTCCCTATTCTTGTCCCAATTCCTGCGAACGGTGATAAGCCGCCCAAACACCTTCCGACAGCACGGTTCGCAAGCCGCCCTTCTCCATCTCGTGCAAGGCGGCCGCCGTCGTGCCACCCGGGCTGGTCACCTGATTGCGAAGCTCGGCGGGATGCAGGCCTGATTGCTGCGCATAGAGCACCGAGCCCAGCAGCGTCTGCGTCACCAATTGTTCGGCATCGCGCCGGGCGAAACCCATGTGAACGCCGGCGTCAATCAGCGCCTCCATGAACATGAAGACATAGGCGGGGCCGGAGCCGCTAAGGGCGGTCGCCATATCCAGAAAGCGCTCATCGGCGGCGTAAATGTGCTCGCCCATTGCGCCCAGCAGCGCTTCCGCTTGCGCGCGCTGTTCGGCGCCGACCGCGCTCGACGCCGTCCATACGGTGATGCCGCGTCCGATCTGGCCCGGCGTATTGGGCATCGAACGAATGACCCGGACGTTCTGGAGCTCGTTCGCGATCATCTTCAATGGAACACCGGCGACAATGCTTAGGATCAGTCTTACGCTGTCAACTTGTCCGCGCAATTCCGGCAGCACAGCATCCATGACTTGCGGTTTGACTGACAGCACGACTACATCAGCGGCGCGCGCGGCTTCGGCGTTGTCGGTGGTAACGGTGATGCCGTAGCGCGTTCGCAGCTCATCCAAGCGATCGGCGCGCGGATCGGCCGCCACGATGTTTTCCGGCGCAAGCAGCTTCTGACTGAGCAAGCCCTTGATCATCGCCTCGCCCATCACGCCGGCGCCGATAAATGCTGTCATTTCACCGTTGAATGCCATATAGATCCCCTAATTCCTTCGATCGTTCTCATCAAAGTGACGGCTCAACAAGTAAAAGCTGCGCCGTCTGTTTTCGAAATCGCCGCTCACGAAGTCGGTTACGATATAATCAGCCGCAAACATCCGCGGAAAAACATCGCGGATATGATAGCGCCATTCATCAGCCAGATCGCGGTCGGCCGCTTCGAGAGCGCGAAAATCACGCGGTATTTCCACGAGGGCAAAGGTCGAATTCGGCGTATCGGTCATTCGGCGGGGCTGGAGCCAATTGTGCGAGATTTCGGCTCGGTTTACCACTGGCGTGTTCACATCGAAATATTGTTTCAGGGTGAGCGAGCTGCCCGCGCCTTTTGCGCGCTCTTTGACTTGCCGCTGCGTCACCCACCAGTCCACGACCAAACGATCGGAGCGCAGACTGTCCGCCGCCGGCAGCCCGAAGAAGTTGACCGCGTAGCGCTGAACCACGCCGCCTAGCTTGCGGATATTGAGATGCGCGTTAGGCGCGAGGAGCGGATCAACGCTCCAGGTCACCAATCGGATCGCCTGCTTGAGCGCGAGATCGCGCTGCGCCATCTTCAGGCGAAAGCCGATATTGGCGCCGCGATAGGCCGGCAGCACGACCATCCGTTTCGACATGATTAGCAGGTTCGCCATCGCCGGTCTGGCATCGGGATCGTCGACATCGATATCGGTACCGATGAATCCGATGAGCAAGCCGACCAGTTTCGCGCGGTCAAAGGCGCCAAGAACATGCCCGCCATAGCGCGAGATCGAATGCAGCATGTGGCGCGGCACGAGGTCGCAGGCGTCGTCGCCCCAATACGACTTTTGCAATTCGACCGCCTGGCTGTGCTCGGCAGCGTTCAGCAGGCGCCTGATTACGATGTCTTGCATAGATTAATCCCAGCAATCATACGGGGCGCGGCCGCCGCCTGAAGGAATCACGCAGCAGCCCCAGGAAATGCGCGCGTTCCGGCAAGTAATCTAACAATGTAGATTCGAACCGCCGCGGTTGAAAACCAAAATGGTCGTAGGTGCTTCCCAATGGCGCCGTGCGGTTCGCCGCCAGAATATCCAACCACTGCGCCGTCATCAGCGAACGCGGAAACATTCGACTGTACACCGCGGTGATCCAGCGCAAGAGATAGGGAGGCACGGCAATCACAAGACGCCGCATCCCGGTCACGCGCATGATCGTAAGCACCAGATCTCGCAGCGAAAGATACTCTGGTCCGCCAATCTCGACGGTCGAATCCACTAGCCGCACCGAATCCAAGCTACGATATATGGCTTCCACCAGGTCGTCAATATACATGGGATGCAAGACGACCTCGCCACGACCTGGCATTAGAAAGAACAGCGGATTGATCCGCAGCATACTGGCGATATGATTGACAAAGGCGTCGTCCGGGGCGAAAACGATGCCGCTGCGAATGACGGTGAAGGCGACGCCGCTGCTGCGCAAGAGGTATTCCACCTCGCCCTTAATGCGATGCAAGGTGAAGGCGGATGAAGGCGCCGCTCCCAAATGACTGAGCGTGATGATGCGACCGACGCGCGCCGCCCGCGCGACCGCAGCCAAGGAGCGGGCGCCGGCCAGCTCGACACGCTCAAGATCGCGCCGGCGCCCCCACCATTGCGCATTTTCCAAGTGGATCACCGCGTGGCAACCGGTTACGGCGCGAAAGAACGCTTCTTCATCGACGACGCTGCCCGCGAATAGCTCGGGCGCGGCTGGATCGCCCGCGTCCCAGGGCAGACGCCGCATCCTTCTTTCCGGCAATAGGACGCGCGTCGGCAGCGACTCCCGCATGAAGCGCCGGACTAAATGACGGCCTACGAGACCGGTCGCGCCAGTAATCAGGATCATGGACCGCCCAGCTCGTCCCGCCGCATGATTTGCCCCTGCTGCCACATCTATTACGTGGGATAATGAAGGGTGCATTATAAGTGGCAATGGGACGCCTGTAAAGCAACGGAAGGGCGCGCGCAGTGTTAGAATAAGTGTGAAGCGACTGCGATTTCGCCGGGCAAATGGGAGGGCTGATTGGACAGAAAGAAGATCGTCGTCACGGGTATGGGCATTGTCTGCCCGACGGGCAACAATGTCGCCGAGGCTTGGGCGAATACTGCGTCCGGCGAAAACGGCATCGGCTATATCACTCGCTACGACCGTCAACTGACGCAGAATCAGCTCGCTGGCGAAGTCAAGGACTTCGACCCGGACGCGATCTTCGGCCGGAAGGAAGCGCGGCGGATGGACCGCGTTGCGCAGTTTGCGCTGGAAGCCAGCAGGCAGGCGATTGAGGACAGCGGCTTAAGGGTCACAACTGAGAACATGTATGAAGTTGGTTGCATCATCGGCTCGGGTGTGGGCGGCATCAACTCTTTTGTCGAATCGCAGCAGGGAATCGACAAGCGCGGCCATCGCGGAATCAAGCCGATGGGCATCCCGAAGATACTAAGCGACAGCAGTTCGGGAATGGTATCGCTGAATTACAATCTGCGCGGACCGAATTTCTGCATCGTTACGGCCTGCGCTTCGGGAAATAACGCGATCGGCGAAGCCATGCACATCATCCGTCGTGGCGATGCCAAGGCGATGGTCGCGGGCGCCTCGGAAGCGGCGATCGTCCCGCTTTGCGTCGCTGGTTTCAACAATATGACGGCATTGAGCCGAAACGACGATCCCGAAACAGCCTCGCGTCCATTTGATTTGAATCGGGACGGATTCGTTCCCGGCGAAGGCGCTGGCGTTCTGGTTCTTGAAGAACAGGAGCATGCTTTGGCGCGCGGGGCGCCGATACGGGCTGAGATGCTGGGATACGGGCATACGTCCGATGCCTACCACGTCACGGCGCCGATGGAAACTGGCGAAGGCGCGGCAAAAGCGGTGGAATACGCGCTGCGGGACGCGTGTCTACGCGCGGAAGACATCGACTATATCAATGCTCACGGCACCAGCACGCCCTTGAATGACACCGCCGAAACGAACGCGTTAAAGCGCGCGCTAGGCGAAAGCGTCTATAACATCCCGGTCAGTTCGACCAAGTCGATGACCGGTCATTTGTTGGGGGGCGGCGCCGCGATCGAAGCGATCTTTTCGATCATGGCGATACGCGACAATTTCGTCCCGCCGACCATCCATTTGGACGAATCAGATCCCACATGCGATCTGAATTATGTGCCCAATGAAGGCTGCCGGCGCGAGGTCAGCTATGCCATGTCCAATGCATTTGGCTTCGGCGGGCATAACGCGGTAGTGATATTTGGCGAATACCCGGGCAATGGCTACGTTTGAAAAGAGTGGAAAAGCCGATCCAGCGGCGACTGTGCGCCATGCGCATGTCATAGGCTGGGGCATGGCTGTGCCGGAAACAGTCATGACCAACGATGAGTTGTCCGCTTTCGTCGAGACCAACGACGACTGGATATACGCGCGCAGCGGCATCCGCCAGCGTTACATCGCCAGCGAGGGCGAATCGACGGCGACGCTGGCATATCGCGCCGCCCAGCAGGCGCTGGAAGTGGCCGACATTTTGCCGACGGACCTCGACCTCATCGTTGTCGCCACTTCGACGCCAGAGAACATATTTCCCAGCACAGCCAGCCTGGTTCAGGACTGGCTGAACGCGCATGAGGCGGGCGCCTTCGACTTGAGCGCGGCTTGCTCTGGTTTCGTTTATGCGTTGAATATGGCAGCTGATTCCATCCGCGCCGGATCAATCGACGCCGCGCTGGTCATCGGCGCCGAAACCATGAGCCGTATTCTGGATTGGCAAGATCGCAGCACTTGCATTCTCTTTGGCGACGGCGCGGGCGCGGTGGTCTTGCAGGCAAGCGATGTTCCTGGTGGCGTGCTTTCCAGCGTGCTGCGCTCTGATGGCGCGGGCGGCGACTTGCTGGCAATCCCCAGCGTCGGCAGCATCGACGCCAATCGGTCGCGCGCTGGCGCCAATGGCAACAAGCTATACAAGATGTACATGGCGGGCGGTGAGGTTTTCAAATTTGCAACGCGCGTCGTTAGCGAGAGCGTGGAACAGGCTTGCCAACTCGCGGAAGTGAACATAAGCGACATTAATTTGGTGATTCCGCATCAGGCTAATCTGCGCATATTGCAAGCGGCGGCGCGCAAGCTCGACATCGATATCAGCAAATTCATGAATAACGTGGAGCAGTACGGGAATACCTCAGCCGCCTCGATTCCCATCGCCTTATGCGAAGCGATTGAACAGAAGCGCATTCAAGACCAGGATCATATTGCGCTGGTGGGTTTCGGCGGTGGCTTGACCTGGGCGTCCATGATCATTCGCTGGGGCATCCCCACGCCGAGCCAACAGCAAAGTTCGGTCCTCAATCGCCAGCGTCGACACGTACAGTACCGTATTGCCAAGTGGCGATCGCGATCGCGCCGTTGGCGCCGCCGCGTCAACAGCAAAGTGCGCGATTTCCAGTCATAGATGCGCCGTGTCGGTCACGCGATAGCAAATTGCATAAATGCGGCAACAGTGGGCGCGCCACCGGCTCGCCCGTACAAACGAGCGAATGTCATTGAAGTCTCATTCAAATAGCAGACATTTTTGTATGCTTTTTTCGGTTTTCCTGCGAACCGCTAGACTCGCAGGAAATGTCAAAAAGGCGTCGTCTGCCCTATCGCCCAACAGTCGGGCGGAGGGGAAAGCGCGTCACTCAGCGAACGGGCGTAAGCGTGGGCAGGGGATCGGAAATGTAAATGTGGACCAGGCACGATGCCCTCAGCGTGTTGGTGATGTCAAAGACCATCAGTCGAAATTCGTATTCGCCCGCTTCATAGGGAGCGGGAACGAATTGGCCAAATTCGGCTTGTTCGCGAACCTCTATATGCTGCTCGTCGATCACTTGAAAGCTGCCTAGCGTGCTGGGACCGTTGATTTCAATGGAAGCATAAGAGAACTGGTCAGCGAATACCGTACCGATGACCGGAATCGGCTGAAAGACGCGCATGCCATTGCCGGGTATCAACAATTGGGCGCCTGCCGTGTCACAGCCCACCGGCGGTTCCGCTGGTATTATGGTGCCTACCGGTGTTGGCGTCGGCACGGGCGTAGCCTGAATCTGGCTGGCGGCGCCGACTGATCGCGGCAATGCAACCGGATCAATGCCCAAGTCTACTGCGGGTGGCGCTGGCGCCGGGGTGTGAAAATCGCCGTCTTCGAACCGCGCTCCGTCGACGAGCGCTTGAAGCTGCCGATCCAGCAGCAGTTCCGGTACGACTATCGCTTGCACTCCCGCGACAATGAAAATGAGTTCTACCAGGAAAATTATCGCCGTCACTGCGTTCGTGCGCCGGTAGCGCGAGAGATCGCGTTCCAACTCAAAATACGATGAGCGGTACTCTTCTCCATAGATGACGTACCGCCGCAGCGCCAACAGGATGCCAGCGGCGATCAAAAAGTAGATGCCGATGGCGACTTGGTCAATAAGCGCGATAACGGCGGTCATGTTGGGAAATTGCTGAGCACGCCCTTCAGTATCGTGGTGAGGCGGGGCACGATGATCTCGCCGGCTTCCAAGACCTCTTCATGATTCGTTTCCAGCTCGGTGTCGACCTGGTCGATAGCGCGATTGGTGATGCCGGAACAAGCCATAACACGCATACCGGCGTGGCGCGCCACCAGCACCTCGTTCACGGTCGACATGCCCACCGCATCGCCACCGATGGCGCGAATCATTCGAATTTCGGCCGGCGTCTCAAAGAAGGGGCCCGATAGACCCGCGTACACGCCGCTATGAAGCGGTATATCGCATTCACGGGCGACTGCGAGAGCGCGCTGGCGCAAACGCCGGTCATAGGTTTGCGACATGCCGACAAAACGCAAGCCCAATTCCTCGTCATTCGGTCCCATTAGCGGATTGGCGCCGGTCATACCGGGCAGATTGATGTGGTCTTCGAGCAGCATCAGATCGCCAACTTCATAGCTCTTGTTTATGCCGCCGGCGGCGTTGGTCAACATCACCGTATGAATGCCCATTTCCTTCATCACGCGTATGGGAAAGGTCACCTCCGGCATGGAGTAGCCCTCGTAAAAGTGAGCCCGTCCCTGCTGAGCGGCGACAATCTGCCCGTCGAGCTCGCCGATCACCAGATTTCCTTGATGCCCCTCGACCGTCGAAACGGGCCAGCCCGGAATGTCGGTATATGGCACAACGACGCGGTTCTGAAGCGTGTCCGCCAGTTTTCCCAAGCCGGAGCCCAGGACCAGCCCGATCGTCGGGCGCATTGGAGTGCGGGACGCAACTTGCTCGGCAGCCTGCTGGAAGTCTTCACGTTTGAACATGCTGCGTCTTCCGTAAAATGACCATTGCCCTGGCGCTCTTCGTCAATTCACAACCGATCGCCAAAAGCGCATCATTCGAGCGGCACATAGCGTCCTTCGTTAGCGTCATATTAACATAAGAAAGCGTTCTCCGATATAATGAGGGCGGTGGGCGCTTCCACGGTGGCGGGGACCTCAAACGTGAATGATGTGCGCAGACAATTCCGAGCGGCAGCGATTCTTATTTTCATCGTTGTGCCAATTGGCATCGCCGGCTTCGCCATAATCGAAGGCATGTCCATCTTTGACGCAGTCTATGTGACCATCATCACGCTCACCACAATTGGTTATGGAGACTTGACGCCGAAGACGCAGCTCGGCCGGCTGTTTACACTTGGGCTGGTAGGCGTAGGCATGAGCGCCCTGCTTTTCTTCCTTTCGTCTTCATTTGCCTTGCTCTTCAGCGCCGAAGCCATGACGCGCCGGCGGCTTTTCAAATCCAGGCAGAAGATCAGCAAGCTGAACAGCCACTACATCATTTGCGGCGCCGGCGAGATGGTCGACAAGACTATCGGCTACGTTCTGCACGGCGCTGAGTTTCGGCGCAGCCAGCACCGAGAGAACGCGTTTCAGCCCATCGAAAGGTGGGTGAATCGCCTGTTTGGTCGGCCGGAACGAGGGCGATTGAACGGTCTGCGCCGGCTTGTGCAGCGGCTGTTCGTCTTCTATCACGATAATTTTGTCGATCACGACACGCTGCTCGATTTGCTGGTCGTGGTGACCGATGATGTGGAATACGCCGGGCGCCTGCGCGCCGCGGGCATTTTGGTTGTTGTCGGCGATTCGACCGATGACGATGATCTGCTCGCCGCCGGAGTCACACGGGCGCGCGCCATTATGGTCATGCTCAATCAGGATACTGAGAGCCTGCTAACCGTGTTGACGGCGCGCAATCTCAGCGCGCGGCTCAATATCACGGCGGCGGCGGTTGAGGAGGAGCTCAAGCTGAAAATGGTCAAGGCGGGCGCCAACGTTGTCCTGGCGCCTTACGAAGTGGCAGCCCAATTCCTTAATAGCGCCACGCTGCGGCCGGCAGTGAATGATTTTTTCAGCAGCATCCTCTTTGAGCAGGACCATCATCATCAAATTACACAGTTGGAACTGGAAGACGACTCGCCCTGGATCGGTAAGCGCATCAACGACCTGGCGCTGCGCGAAAACTTCAATGCGGGCATCTTGGGCATTCGACTGGAGTCGGGCGACTTCGCGCACGCGCCCGGCGGTCGGCGGATTCTGCAGGAGGACGAAATCTTGCTTGCGGTCGCGCCCGGTCCGGCGATACCGGTCCTTCAGCGCCAGTGCCGTCCGCTTGGCCGGAACGAGATGCGTTTCGCCAGCTACCAACGGTTGATAACGGAACGCGAATCCAAAAGGCTTGAAGAAACGTTCAGCCTGGAAGAAAGCGAAGCCGCCATCGAGAGTATGGCGAAGCATTTCGTAATCTGCGGCAATGACCATATTATTCAGAGCGCGGTGCGTTTCTTGGATCCATCTCGTCCTTTCGTATTGATCAGCAATGATCAGGAGGTCACGGAACGATGGCTGGAGCGTGGTTTCCGCGTGATTCACGGCGACCCGGCAAAGGAATTCACGCTGAAGAAAGCGGGCATCGCAGGAGCGCAGGCGATCATGATATCGGTTCAGGACAAGGCAGCCGCCGTACTGACCGTCCTGTCGGCGCGCACCATTAGCAAGTCCTTGCTGATTTCTGTGACCGCTACGACCGATGACATGATCGAAAAGCTACAGCGATCGGGCGCCGATCGGGTGGTCAGCCCATTCCATGTCGCCGCCCAGTTTGTGCTCTTATCGACTACTCGCCCTGAGATCGCCGATTTCTTGCAGCATGTGCTTTACAACGAAATCACCGGGCTGGAAACCGCTGAACTCTACATGGAAGACGATTCGCCCTGGATCGGCAAGACGATACAAGAACTAGCGCTGTCGATGCGTTATCGCGCAGGCGTGGTCGGCATACGCCGCGCAAATCGCAGAGACTTCCTCTATGCGCCGCCGCCGGAGCATAAAGTTCAGGCGCAGGAAGTGCTAATCGTAATAACGCCGATGGAGTACTTTGATGAAATGCGCGCAAACGCGACGGGCGACAAAGACAAGCGACCGGCTACCTTGCGGTTGGAAGTGGATGTCACCAAGAGCGGCGTTTGGTCACGGGACATGATCCGCGAGTTGATTCAGCAGCATGACGGCGGCTAGTCATCGCGATTCCCCAGCCGCGCGCGGGTATGGGAAAATTGACGCGGCGAAAAATGGCGAATGTCGTGAAAGATGCTGTCGTTATCAACATTGAGGAAAGTGACTTCGTCGCGAAAACGTTGGGCTATGGCGCGGAAGTCGCTTCCACGCGGCATCTTTAACAGGTCTGACCAAAAGCGGCTTCCGATCAAGATGGGATGCCCGCAGCGCCCCTGGTAGCGCGGAATGATGAACTCGCCTTCGCCACGCGCGTAGGCGGCCAGAATATGGTAAATTACTTTCGGTTGCAGGCGCGTCTGATCGCCCGGCACGATGAGCGCGGCCGACATTCGTTCCGGCAGCGCCCGCAGCCCGGCCTTCAAGGCAGTCACCGCCCCACCCGACTGATGCGCCCGGTCGTGAATCGTTTTGACGCCGAGGCGCCTGGTGGCCGCGCGCACTTCAGGCGCCCGTCGGCCGGTAACCAGGCGGATATGATCGATACGCGATCGCTGCACTTTTTCTGTAACAATTGCGACGGCGGCTCGGCCGCGTTGACTGAGCCGCAGCATCCTGTCTGAGTCTTTGCAGGGCGATTCGCCCGTGGCGAGCACCAGAGCGCCGACGCGCCGCTGCAGCTCAAATACCGGTTCCGCGCCGCGCACCGAGCCCAGGGCCACGGCGTCAATCCGGGCGCTCTGCAAACCGAGGCGAGCGATCATGCGCGCTCGCCCGCGCATGAATCCGCGTTGCGGGGTCTGGTTCAGAAAGATGATGACGCGCGCATCAGCGGGCACGCCGCGCAGACCCAACTCTTCATCGCGCAGCACTTGCGCCAGCCAAGGAGATTTAACCGGACTGTTCTCGACGAAGCCATATCGTTCGATCATCGCCGCCGGATTGTAGATATGCTCGTTATCCAGCGGCAAACCCAAGGCGCGCAATGAAGCGACTGAAATCACAAGCGATGTCTCTAGCGGCACTTGGGGTTCATCGGCGAAAGGCGCTTTGAAGGGCTTGCCGGCGGCGTCATCAGCTTCGACCAGCAGGATGTCGGAGTCAACGCTATCCAACAGTTGCTTTGCCCAACCGAGCGGCGGACCGTAAACATGCCCGCTCCTGATCTGCTCGTGCAGTAAGACGAACTGACGCTCGGTCAGCGCTTGCGAGATTGATTGTGGCGCAGCGTGAGCCGCCATCGTGCAGGGGAATAGGTCCAGCTGGTCGGTTGACAACTTAGTAGTCGTTGTCGCCAGCACGCGCCAGCCGGCCTCCGCCAGTTCATAGCCCAAGCTCACCATGAGCGATGTTTTGCCGCCAGCGCCGATAAAGGCGACCACATCGCCACGCGCCAGATCAAAAGCTCGCCTGAATTGCATGATTGCTTTCTCGGTCACAGCCTTCAGCGCAAAAAACGCGACGATTAGGCGGTAATCCGTCAAACCGCCGCTCGCTCTATAATAACACGAAAGCTGACAGCCGCGATCCAGGCGCTAATTGAAGCCATCAGAAGATACAGGGCTTCGCAAGGCTCCGCGGTCGAAATGCTCGCTTAGATGAGGCCGATACCTTGATTTCGCAGCGCCTCGACCACTTTCTGCGCGGTGAAGGGTTGGGAGTCAATCCAGACACCGGTGGCATCGTAAATCGCCGCGGCGATGGCCGGCGCCAGAGGCAGGAAGGGCATCTCCGCCATGCCGCGCAAGCCCCAGGGACCGATCGGATCTGGATATTCCAGAATGACGGACTTGATCCGCGGCGGCACATCAAGCGAGGTCGGAATCAGATAGGTTGACAGGAATGGATTGCGTATCTTGCCTTCGTCCGAAATCAGATATTCCATCAGCGCGTAGCCTTGCGCTTGCACAATCGCGCCTTCAATCTGGCCCTGCAACTGCTGCGGATTGATGACTTTACCGACATCGTTGGCGCAGACAACTTCGAGCAAACGCACCTGCCCGGTTTCAATATCGACCTCCACCTCAACCGCTTGCGCGACGTATCCGTAGGCGAAATTGGGCTCGGCGCGGCCGGTCTCCGGGTCAAAGGGCGTCGTTGGCGGCGGGTGATACATGAATTCGCCCAGGGCTGGGCGCTCCTCATCTTGCCATTTGCGCAGGGCGATCTCGGCCGCGCCTTGTATGGCTTTGCCCGACATAAAGGTAAGACGCGAGGCGGATGCGCTGCCGGATGAGCCGGACGAGGCGGTATCGGAGGCGACAATTTCCACCATTTCGAAGGGAAGGCCGACCGCATCCGCCGCCATCTGACTGAGGGCGGTATGCGCCCCTTGACCGACATCGGCGCCGGCGTGGAAAAGGATCGCCTTTTCAATGTCCGCTTTGCCGCGCAATTCAATGCCGGCCCAGCAATGCTCAGGGAAGCCGAAGCTGAAGCCCACGTTTTTGAAGCCGCCAGCGATGCCGCGCCCACGGCGCTTGCTTGGATCGCTCGGCTGCTCAGGAGCTATCAGTCGCCAGCCGGTTTCAGACCGCTCCCACCAAGATTCGGCGCCACAGGACTCGAAGACTTGGGGCATGGTGACGCCAGCGGGAAAGGCTGTGTCCACGGACCCGACGCTGCCCTCGCGGATGCTGTTCTTCAAACGGAGCGCCAGGGGATCCATGCTCAAAGCGGCCGCCAGCCGATTCATCTGGCCCTCAGCCGCGAACAGCGCTTGGGGCGCGCCAAAGCCGCGAAAGGCTCCGGACGGGATGTTGTTGGTGTAGACGGCATAGGTATCGACATGGATGTTGGGAATCACATAGGGTCCGGTGACGGTAAGCTGCGCATTGCCCAGTACCTTGTTGGAAGTGTAGTTGTAAGCGCCGGCGTCGCCGATGACTTCGGATTCGACCGCGGTCAGCATGCCGTCACTGGTGGCGCCCCATTTCGCCCGCACCTTGATAGGATGCCGCTTGTGATGGTATAGGATTGATTCCTCGCGGCTCCACTGGATTTTGACGGGCATACGCAGCTTCCAGGCGGCCAGCGCCAAGATGATCTGTACCGACATATCCTCGCGCCCGCCAAAGGCGCCGCCGATCGCCGGATAGATGACGCGCACCCGCTCGGGCGGAAGAGCCAAGGCGTGATAAATCTGTTCTTGATCTTCGTGCGTCCATTGTCCGGCGACGACAACCGCCACACGATCTTCTTCGTCGATATAAGCCAAGCCCGCTTCCGGCTGCAAATACGCGTGTTCTTGCCAGGTGGTCTCGTATTCGCCTTCGACGACCACATCGGCGGTGGCCCAGCCGGCGTCCATATCGCCCTTTCGGATACGATAGCGCGCGACCAAATTGTCGGGCGCCTCAGTGTGAAGCTGCGGCGCCGATTTCGCCATCGCCTCTTCGGCATCGAAAACGGCGGGCAAGTCCTCGTACTGCACATCGATCAGATCGAGCGCGCGCCGCGCGATCTCGTCAGTCTCGGCAACCACGGTTGCCACCATATCCATGTAGCAGCGCACGACATCGGCGCCGGCCTTGGCGCCGCCGGGACCACAGAGCACTGGCTGGTCTTTGATCACCAAGCCATATTCGTTGACGGGCACATCACGACTGGTGAAGACGCGAATGACGCCAGGCAGCGCCTCGGCGCCGCTGGCGACGACATCAAGCACGCGGGCGTGAGCGCGCTCGCTGAATTTGACGCGCATCCAAAGCTGCCCGTCGATATCGATGTCGCCGGGATAGCGGGTCTCGCCCGTTACTTTACCGCGGGCGTCAATCCGTTTGACGGATTGGCTGATGACGCTGGTATGCTCAAAGCTCAAAGCGGAAATCCTCGTCAGATCTCATTGGCGCGCGGCGCAATCTCAAAACGCGGGCAAAGCCTCGAAGGTAGTCTCGATCAGTTTTTCTGTTTCGTTATAAAAGATGCGGCGCAAAATGGCTATCGCGGCGGCATAGGTTGGTTCGACGCCACCGTAGCTCAAGCCGCCGGCGCCCAAGTTCTGGCCCGTTTTCAGGGGCTTGTCCGATGCGTAATGCAAAAAGCCGATGTCAAACTTGACCGAATGCAGATTGACGATCTCGTTCATCGGATGCCGCTGCGGGCGAAAGGCTTCGTAGATCGCCGACAAGTAGGGTCCGCCTTCCATTTCGATATCGGTATAGCCTTCCTTGTAGAATACGCTCATGTAATTGGGATTCTGCAGAAAGGTGCCGCGCACGGTCACCGCTTTCTGATTGTCCAGCACGTTGCCATGCTGCATATAGCTGCGGATGTGTCGCGCGGTAAAACAGTTGCGGAAGAGATAAGTATTCTGCGAATGCTCATCGTGAATCACATTGGGGATCATCATATCGCCGATGCGGCCATTCAAGGTGGCGGCTTTGCCCATGACGTATACGCCGTCCAGCCGACCAGCGCCTTGTGAAATGCGGCTCAGCAATTCATAAGACGCCATGCCCAGCGGGTAATCGATGTTGATGATTATGGCGTTACTGTGTCGCATGGGCGCGAGGTCATCGGCGCGTCCCAGCCGCGGATCGAACCAGCGCGCTTCCAGCTTGCCCAACTCGATGACTTGGGTTTCCATTTCGAAGCCATGACGACTGGGGATGCGATGGATGCCCAGGCGGTTTTCTTCTTTGGCGAAAACACTGCGGGCTTGGCTGCCCTTCTCCGACAGGTACTGCCGCAAAACAAAGTATAAAAAGTTATCGGTGCTTTTGTGATAACTTTCTTTGATGTCCTCGTATTCGGTGAGCAGAGATTTCTCTTCAAATGTCTCGATGTAATCTATCAAGCTTTCTTCAAAGCGGCGAGCGAAACCGGCGAGCAGGTTGATCAAAGAATGGGTATTGCTGGAAACGAAGTATACCGGGCGCTCGCCGGGATCTATGTCAGCCTGAGCCAATTCCTGGCAGAGTTCATTCCACCAGGAAGCGGTCGCGCGCCGATAATCAGCCAAGGACCCAGCGATAAGCCGCAGCGTCATGCTTTTATGATTTTCTCGGATGTAGAGAAGATTGCGAACAAAGTCGCCCTGCCATAGCAGATGCAGCCGCTTTAGATCGCTGACTGCCATGCGCAAGCCTGCCGCCAGAATCGCGAATTCTTGGCCCGGCAGGTCGCCAACATCGGCATAGCGCGGCAACAGATCGGATAGATCGGGATTCTGCAGGAGAAGATGAAGCTTGTTCCACTCGATTTGAAAGGCGGTCAATATCGGCGCCAGATCATCGATATCCGAGCGGCTGACAACATAGACAGCCATAACGCTGTCGCCATCGAAATGGGTGCGGCGGCGGCGGCCGGTGGCGTAAACGCGTTGCCAGTCCGCGATATTACGGAAGCCAGCGGCGATGAAGGAGCGGTCCATCTGCCCGATCAATACTTCGTCGGTCTGAATGATGCAGGATGGCAATCGCAGCGCGCTGTACATCAGCGCCGACGAATCGGGAGCGACTTCGGCGGCGCGCTCATGCAATGACGAGCGCATCGCCAGATGACTCTCGACCAGCGTGTCAATCTTGATGCTGTCGCTCGAACGCAGAAGCGAATAATAGGTTCGCATATAGAGTTCGATTTCTTCGCTGCCGGTCTGCGGTACGGTTCGGTCCATTTCCTAGCCTTGTTCAAGCCCCGCATTCATACGAGCGGCTTGGCGGAAAGCCTCGACGATTTTGTAGTAACCGGTGCAGCGGCAGAGATTGCCACTGATGCTGTAGTTGATTTGCTCGGTGTCGGGACTTTCGATTTCATCGAGCAGCTTGGCGCCGGCCATGAGGAAACCTGGCGTACAGTAGCCACATTGCACCGCGGCATGGTCGATGAAAGCTTGCTGAATGGGATGCAATTCCTCGCCGCATTGCAGCCCTTCGACGGTGAGGATCTCGGCGCCATGGGCGCGCGGGGCATGCACCATGCAAGACATCACCGCCACATCATCGAGGAATACGGTGCAGGCGCCGCATTCGCCTTCGGCGCAGCCTTCTTTTGTGCCGGGCAACTTGACCTCATCGCGCAGCCAATGGAGCAGGGACTTATGCTGGCCCGTATCGATGCAGACATTTACGCCGTTCACGCGGCTTTTGATCGGCGTGTCGGGCTGATGCGCAATTGCCGCCGGCAGTTTGCGCTTGACGAGCCCTTGGTCGGCGCCCCAAAGCATCGGCGGTTTTGACGGAATATTGTCAATCGAAGCGCCAGACGCCAATTGTCGAAGCGCGCGAACGACCAGCGTTTTCACCATTTCGCTGCGATATTCGGCGCTGCCGCGCAGGTCATCTATCGGAGTTGCCGACTTGCTCGCCAGGCGGCCCGCTTCAGCGATCACAGCGGGCGACAAAGGCGCGCCGAGCAAGAAGCGTTCCGCCGCTGAACTGCGCGCGATGGTTGCCGCCACGCTGCCCAAGGCGATACGCGCGTCGCTGACAAAGCCCGAGGCGTCAAGCCCGACGATGACCGCGGCATCGACTACCGATATCGCCTGAGCCCGCCGCAGCCCCAGCTTCAAGAACAGGCCGCGCTGATCGTCGTTCAATGGCGGAATCCGTATCGCGCGGAGCAATTCTTCTGGACGGAGAACAGTTTGGCGAAAGCCGCTGTAGAAATCGGCCAGTTTGATTGTGCGCTCGCCGGCGAGGGAGACGAGCGTGACTTCGGCCTCCATGGCGATCAGGGGCGTAATGGTGTCATTGGCGGGAGAAGCGGTGATGAGATTGCCGGCGACAGTGGCGCGATTGCGAATCTGCGGCGCGCCGACTTCCCATGAAGCTTGCGCCAAGGGCAGCGCCCGCTCGCGAATCAGCTTGCTTGCCACAACGTGGTTATGCGTCACCAGCGGACCCAGGACAATCCGGTCGCCGTCCAGAGAAATCTGATCCAGGCCAGGCACGCGAGTGATGTCGATGAGCACATTCAGCTGCGGACGCTGACCGCGCTCCATCTCAATGATTAAATCGGTGCCGCCGGCGACGATGCGAGCCGCGCTCCGATGCTCATCCAGGAGCGCCAAGGCTTCCGCGATAGTGCTGACACTATGATAGGCTTTCCACATTTAGAGCGCGCCTCCCCTGTTTGCGCCATTGTCCCGGTCAGCTATGCTGGTTCCAATTCGAGAACGGTAAAGGGATTGATATTCAGTACGCAAGTGGACTCGAATTGCGTTCGCACCGTCTTACGGCGATCCCATGTATGCACATGCCCGTGCAGCATATAACGCGGGCGAAACCACTTCATGAAATTCAAATAGCTGTCGAAGCCGCGATGCGCATGATCCTTCCCGTCGTGTATATTGCGCGCTGGCGAATGCGTGACGAAGAGATCAATACCGCGCCGGCGCGCCCAACGGTTCCATAATACTGAAGGCGCAAATCCAAAGACCTTGCCGTGCATCTGCGCCTGCGTGTACTGAATCGCGCCCTTGTTGTAGCGGATTGAGCCTTCCAAGCCGGCCATGGTAAGCCCATGGTATTCAACAATCTGCCCGTGCAAATCGATGCCGCCTGGGGGCTCCTGATCATAAATCTCATCATGATTGCCGCGAACGTAAAACAAGGGCGCCCCGACGATGCTTGAGATAAAATCAAGGTAGTTTGGCGGCATGTCGCCACAACTCACGATCATGTCGATATCGCAATATCGGCGGCGCAGATTGGCTGCGTTATGCAGTTGCGGCATCTCGGTATCGCTAACACAGAGGATTTTCACCAAGACCGGCGCCTTCCCATACCGCCAACTTCCAATTGCAGGCTTGCGGGCTTGGGTTAATCCGAGTAACCGCCGGCAAAAGTATCGATCATTAAGCGCACGTCGTCGCCCAAGGGATACAGAATCGGACAGGTGGCGCCGGCGGCGATATATTCGCGCACCTTGGACTTGACCTCGGCCGGCGTGCCGGAAGCGGTGATCATTTGCACGACGTCATCGGGCACCAGCTTCATCGCCTCCAGTATCTGCTCCTCGGTCGCGGGCCAGGTCAATACCTGATTAATCTCATCAAGCAAGTCTTGGCTGACGCCACTCGCTTTCATGATATGCGGCTGCTGCCCCAGGTATTGCGTCACCAGTTTGCGCGCGCCATCGAGAGCGGCCGCCCGATCGTTATCCACCG
>JAPOYT010000140.1 GCA_026706445.1 Chloroflexota bacterium | reverse complement strand
TCGGCGGTCAGTGTCTACGCGACCTACGCGCAGCGGTGGCTCGCCCCCGCAGAATCCTGTTTCAATTTCCGTTGATTTGAATTGACACAGTAGCGGACAAGCCTTGTAGGGCCGACCTACTAGGTCGCCCGCTATTCACTGGGAGACCAAATGATGCATGTTTTGACGCAGGAAGACCTAGACTTCTGGCACAGCAACGGCTACGTCATCGTGCGCGATGCCGTTCCGCAAGCGAATCTGGACGCGGTGGCGGATACCATCTGGGAATTCATGGAGATGGATCGCGCTGATCCCGCTACCTGGTATCGCCCGGATGACGGCGATGAGGGCAAGCCGAGGTTGAAAGAATCGGGCATGGCGGAGTTGTACCAGCACCAGTCGCTATGGGACAACCGACAGCATCCGCGCGTTTATGGCGCTTTCGCCGATATTTGGAAGACGAATAAGTTGTGGGTGTCGATCGACCGCGTCAATCTCAACCCGCCGGCGCGCGCCGATTGGGATTTCCAGGGCTTTGTGCATTGGGATATCGACACATCGCTGCGTCCGCTTCCGAATCGGGTGCAGGGTGTGCTCTCGCTAGTGGACGTGCCGGCAAACGCCGGCGGCTTGCAGGTCGTCCCCGGCTTTCATCGGCGCTTTCACGATTGGGTTAAGACCCAGCCAGCAGACCGCGATCCGCGAATTCCCGACATGACCGGACTCGAATTGAAGTCCTTGGCAATGCAGGCGGGCGATCTGGTAATCTGGCACAGCCTGCTGCCGCATGGCACCGGGCGCAACAATTCCGCGCGTCCAAGGCTGGCGCAATACATCACCATGTTCCCGGCAAAGGAAGACGACGACGCAATGCGTCAAGAGCGCATCAGCTTGTGGCGAGAGCGCAAATCGCCCGACCGCAAGGCTTTCCCCGGCGATCCGCGCCGCTGGGAGATTGAGCGCGGCGCTACGGCAAAGCTGACGCCGCTTGGCGAAAAACTGCTTGGATTGCGCAATTGGTAGCCGCCTTCGGAGAGCAAGATGACCGCAACGCTTAAAGTCGGACTAATCGGCTGCGGCAATGTCGTCAACTACGGGCATCGTCCCGCGTTGTTGACGCTGCCGGATGTTGAACTGGTCGGGCTCGCTGATATCACGCCAGCGCGCCGCGCGATCGGTCGGGATTGGTTCGGCTTGCGCGACGACCAACTGCGCGAGGATTACCGCGCCCTGCTCGCTATCGACGAGATCGACGCGGTGGTCATCGCTGTGCCGCAGAAGCACCGTCCGCCGATCGTGCTTGATGCATTCGCCGCTGGAAAGCACGTGCTCAGCGAGAAACCGATCAGCAATGTGCCGGCGGTGGCGGCCGAGCTGGTGGGCGCGGCTGCTGCGGCGGACCTAAAGATGGCGCTGGTGCATAATTATCACTTCCTGCCAGAGTATCGGCAGATCAAGAATATGCTAGTCAATGGCCTCATAGGCGACCTTCGCGTCGCAACGCTGCACTTCCTGGGCGTGATCGATTATCCGGGCGCGGCTGAATATCAGTCGGATTGGCGCCATACGCTGGCGGCCGGCGGCGGCGTGCTGATGGATATGATTCACGCGGCGTACCTCGCTGAGTGGCTGGTTGGCGAGGAGGCGCAGCAAGTGATGGCTTTCGTGGACGCGCCGGAATACGCGCATCGGCAGCCGGTGATTGAAGACTTGGCGCTGCTGCAGATCGCCTTCCCGAGCGCTTATGCCGTTATTCACATGGCTTGGGGCGAGGGCGTCGGCGGCGCGGACATCAGCGGGAGCGAGGGGCAGATTCGCATGCGTTACAAGCAATATCAGAGCGGCGGCTTCAACCAGCCGATTGAGCTTTACAGCGTCGACTCGAATTGGATTCGCAGCGACCATGCCATCGCCAATCGGGAGACGCACATGGCTGCGACAGCCGATTCGTTCACCGAACTTTACGCCGATTTCCGCGATGCCATCCGCGAAGACCGCGAACCGATGGCGCCGGCGGCTGCTGGGGCGCGCGCCTTGGAGATTGTGCTGGGCGCGTACGAATCCGCTGTGACCGGGCGCGTGGTTCGCTTGCCGCTCGATCGCGCTGGTCCAGTCCACAAGAGAGGCCTCGAAGGCCTCGTTGACCTGGATATATGGGAGCACAGCAAGACAAAAGCGGCCGGCATATTCGGCTTGCGCGCATGAGGTCGATACGATGACCGCGCTACGTGGGATGCTGACCTTAGACGAACTGTCAACGAGCGTCGCCGCTGACGAGATTGACACGGTGGTCATCGCCTTCAGCGATCATTACGGCCGGCTGATGGGCAAGCGCCTTGACGCGGAGTATTTCTTGGCGGAGGCGGCGAAGCATGGAACCCACGCCTGCAATTATCTATTGACGACCGATATGGAGATGGAGCCGGCGCCAGGATATCGCTTCGCCAACTGGGAGCGCGGTTATGGCGATTTCCATCTCCGGCCGGACCTGGCGACCCTTCGCCGCGCGAGTTGGCTGGAAAAGACGGCGATCGCGCTCTGTGATGTTGAAGACGAAACAGCGCATCAGCCGGTCGCGGTCGCGCCGCGCTCGATTCTGCGCCGTCAGCTGGAAGCGGCTGAAGCGCTCGGTTACAGCGCCATGGCCGCTTCCGAGCTTGAATATTACATTTATCGGGATTCTTACCGAGAAGCCCATGCAAAGGGCTACGCTGACCTCGAGCCGATGGGCTGGTATCTGGAGGATTATCATATCCTGCAAGGGGCGCGCGAAGAAAGTTTCACCGCCCCCGCCCGCCGCCATCTGAAGCAATCAGGCATTCCGGTGGAGAGCAGCAAGGGCGAATGGGGCTTGGGTCAGCACGAATTGAATATCCGTTATGCTGACGCCTTGGCGATGGCGGATCGCCACAGCATCATGAAGCATTGCCTGAAAGAGATCGCCGACGCGCAGGGGCGCAGCGTCACATTTATGGCCAAGCCCTTCGCTGGCCAGGCGGGCTCAAGCTGTCATATCCACCTCAGCCTAAGCAGCGGGGGCGCGAACGCTTTCCCGGGCGATATACAACTGGGACCGGTTTCGGGGTCGAATGTATTTCGTCATTTCCTCGGCGGCTGGATGGCGCATCTGCCGGAGTTGATGGTCTTCTACGCGCCGACGATCAACTCTTACAAGCGCTACGAAGACGGTTCCTGGGCGCCGACGCGCATCGCCTGGAGCTTCGACAATCGCACGGCGGGCTTTCGCGTGGTGGGCGCTGGCGAGAGCCTGCGCATCGAATGCCGGGCGCCGGGCGCCGATTGCAACCCATATTTGGCTTATGCGGCGGCGCTTGCATCGGGGCTTGATGGCATCGCCAACAAGACTGAACCGCCGGACATTTTCGAAGGCGATATCTATGCGGCGCGCCATCTTCCGCGCGTGCCGTATACCTTGGAGGAGGCGGTCGACAAGTTTGAAGGCAGCGAGTTCGCGCGGTCCGCCTTTGGCGCCGATGTGGTCGAGCATTACAGTCATTTCTTCCGCACGGAGATCGAGAGCTTTCGCGGCGCGGTGACCGATTGGGAGCGGAAGCGTTATTTCGAGCGGATATGAACGCAAAGGTTAAGCGTTTCTTGACGCAATGCAACAAATCGGATAACTTTGCTATACTGAGCGTGAGGTCAGAAGGCAAATGACCGGACATCAGTTTGATTGGTGCGAGATGAGCGGAGGGTGGCGATGGATACGATCACCATACGTCTTACGAAGAATGGCGACTGGTTTGTTTCCCACTGCCTTGATTACGATATTGCGAGTCAAGGCGAAACCAGTCAGGAAGCGATTGAGAACATCAAGGAGGCGGTGTCCCTCTTCCTCGAATACGCGTCTCCAGACGAAGTCGAACGGTGTTTGGAAGAGCAAGGTCGCATTCAGCAGTTGAGTCTACATAGTGCCTAAGCGGAGAGTACTTTCAGCTGCCGAAGTTCGGAAGATCTTGATCCTGAATGGATTTGATGAAGTGCGACAGAAGGGCAGCCATATCGTCTTTCGAAAGAGGCAACTACTCTCATCTGGGAAACACACGACATATACCACGATTGTGCCCAATCACAAGGAAATAGATCCCGGAACCTTGGGTTCGATTATTCGCAAGTCGGGCTTGCCCAAAGAGTTGTTCGACACCTGATTCCGGATTATATGTTGGTCCTGCGCTGTCTGCACTTGGCGCAGCGATCAGCGGGAAACCTTTCTAGTGACTCTTCTGTACGCTTGATTCCAAGCGGAATTTTCTCCGTATGCGTCTAAAGGACAAAGTAGCCCTCATCACCGGCGCTGGGGGCGGCATCGGCTACCAGACGGCGCTGCGCCTATCGCAAGAGGGCGCGTCAATTGTGGCGGTCGATATCAATGAAGAGGGCGGGCTGCAATGCGTCGCCGATATCGGGCAGCGTGGCGGCGCGGCGACCTACGTATACGCCGATGTCGCGCAGTCGGCCGATTGCGAAAATATGATCGCGGCGGTCGAATCAACTTACGGCAAGCTGGACATCCTCTTCAACAACGCCGGCATCAGCCACGCGGAGGACGATGACGCGATCAACACGACGGAAGCGGTCTGGGACATGACGATGGCGGTCAATGTCAAAGGCGTCTTTCTCGGCTGCAAGCACGGGATTCCGGCGCTGCAGCGGGCCGGCGGCGGCAGCATCATCAATACCGCTTCCTTTGTGGCGGTATTGGGCGCGGCCACACCGCAGTTGGCATACACGGCGAGCAAAGGCGCGGTTCTGGCGATGACGCGCGAATTGGCGGTGATTCACGCGCAGGAGAATATCCGCGTCAACGCGCTTTGCCCGGGTCCGCTGCGCACCGAACTCTTGATGAAGTACCTCGATACCGACGAAAAGAAAAGGCGGCGGCTGGTTCATATTCCGATGGGGCGCTTCGGCGAGGCGGCTGAGATCGCCAATGCGGTCTTGTTCCTAGCCTCGGATGAGTCCTCCTTTGTGACGGGCAGTACTTTCCTCGTCGATGGCGGGATTACCGCTGCTTACGTCACGCCTGAATAGAGGCGCGCCTGTTTACGTTGCGAGCGGCAAACCCCATCCCCCGGCCCCTTCCCCAGCAAGC
>JAPOYT010000202.1 GCA_026706445.1 Chloroflexota bacterium | reverse complement strand
TGTCAATCAGGTCAACAATGTGCTGGGTTTCCCCTTCATCTTCCGCGGCGCGCTGGATGTCTACGCCACCGGCATCAACGAAGAGATGAAGATGGCGGCCGCGCGCGCCCTGGCGGCGCTCACCCACGAGGATGTGCCCGATAGCGTCTTGCTGGCTTATGGCGAGGAGTCGATCAAATTTGGCAAAGATTACCTGATCCCCAAACCGCTCGACCCGCGCGTGATGCTATGGGTGGCGCCGGCGGTGGCGGAAGCGGCGATGCAGTCCGGCGTCGCCCGCCGTCAAATTGACATTGAGGAGTACCGGGACGAGCTGATCAATCGCCAGGGGAGCGGACGCCAGGTGCGGCAGAACATCGTCAATCGGGCGCGCGCCGGGCGGCTCCAGCGCATCGTCTTCCCCGAAGGCGAAGAGCCAAAGATCATCCGCGCCGCCATGCAAGTCCGCGATGAGGGCATCGGCGAACCCATCCTGCTGGGCCGCCCGGAGCGCATCGGCCGCGTCATCGACAACCTCGGCTTGAATTACGCGCCAAATTGCTTTGACCACTACCAAGCCGATAACCTCGACGAGTATGGCGATTTGCTCTACGAATTGCGCCATCGCAAGGGCTTCACCCTGGGCAAGGCGCGCTCGCTGGCGCGGCAGCGCAATTATTACGCCTCGCTCATGGTCCACAAAGGCGACGCCGACGCCATGGTCAGCGGCCTGGCTTACGAATATCCCGATGTGATTCGGCCCGCGCTGCAAGTCTTCGGCCCGCGCGCTGGCGCCACTCGCGCCGCCGGCGTCTACCTGATGATCGTCGATGGCCGCACGTATCTATTCAGCGACGCCACCGTCAATATCGACCCCGACGCCGAAACGCTCGCCGAGATCGCGGCGCTCGCCAACGATTTCGCCTTGACGCTGGGCTTGGACCCGCGCGTCGCCATGCTGTCCTTCTCTAACTTTGGCTCCACGCCGCATCCGCACAGCGACAAGGTGGGCCGCGCCGTCCAGCTGGTGCGGGGGCGCCGCCCCGATATCACCGTCGATGGCGAGATGCAGGCCGATACCGCCGTCGTGGTCGACATTATTGAAGAGCGCTATCCCTTCAGCAGCGTCCGCGACGCCAATGTGCTGGTTTTCCCCAACTTGGACGCGGCCAATATCTCCTACAAGCTGCTCAGTCGCCTGACCGAAGCGGAAGCCATCGGTCCCATCCTGCTGGGCATGGGCGCGCCCGCGCATGTGCTGCAAGCGGGCGATGATGTCGAGGATATCGTCGCCATCGCGGCGGTCGCGGCGATGGATGCGCATGCGCGTGGGGGGTAGGGGGATACGCCACCGCACCCAAATTAAAATTACGAGGCAATGATTCCGAGCATGTGAATCAGCAAACCGGCGATGATTGTAAAGCCGATGCCGGTAATCCACTGAAGCAACTGCACTTTGGCAGCCAACGTTGCGATCTCGCTTCTTAAATCAGCTACGTCGGATTTCGTCGCGACGTGCTCATAAGCGCCTTCAAGGCGCGCGACCAACCGCTCAACAGTTGGCAGCCGATCCTGTAAACTCTCTGCGGCCATGTGTCGTCTCTTTTGCTTCATAGTATAGCAGGAATGACTCAGATTTCAATCGGCGCGCACGGATGGGCGACGATGTCGAGGATATCGTCGCGATTGCGGCGGTGGCGGCCATGGATGCGCACGGGCGTGGGGGGTGACACCGCGAAATTTTTGCCGGATTCTAATAGACTTCTAACACTTGCATGTTTGACTGCTAGGATTTTATGCGCTACTATAGCATTATTCGCATAGCAGTGAGGTCAGATCGGATATGAATGGCAAAAACTATACGCAATTTATGGCAGAATTGGACACCATCGCTGAAAAGATCAAAGCATTTCCTGACAGTCTGCACGAATCAGTTTACAGCGATTGGAGGAAACTGTTGCTAGATATGGATTTGCCGCAGGCTGTGATCAACGAGGTTGAGGAAGCGTCGCAAAATGATTCCCGCTCGTCTTCTGTGGTCAAGAAGGAAGAAGAAGACCGCAATTACGCGTCGGAGATTGCGGACTACTATGAAAAATACAAGCTTTCTGAACGCAATGATATGGAGCTTAGCGCCTTCGTGGCCTACTATTTTACTGTGGTCGCTCCACAGGAAAACAAGGTCGACGCAATCAATGAAGGCCACTTGGTAGACTTGTGTACGATTACAGGTCGGAGAATTCCCGGGAGGCCCGCGGGATCGCTGAGTAACGCCAAGAACCTGAAGAGATACTTGGATCGTGTGGGGATTGGAACTTATTCGCTGACCAAAGTGGGCGAGCATTTCGTAAGGCACACGCTGTTAAAGAAGGCTGAACTGGAGGTGCAAAATGGGTAACCAAGAGTTCGATTTGGTCTTGAACAGACTAGATGACATTGTGGCTGCGGTTAAGAAATTCCCGGAAAGTGCTCAAGGAGCTGCTTGCACCGGATTGATTGAAATCCTGGCAAGCGGTACTAGTCGCACACAAGAGCCGCACGATTTGACGGCGAAGTCCATTGGAAATGGCAAACTCGCCGCGGTTTCGCAATCACAGCCGGTTAACGGTTCAAATCAGAAGTCTACTGAAAGGGATGCGCCTGATTGGGATTACAGGAGTGAGTTGATTGCGCTTTCGAAGCGCGATAGTCTTGACTTGAAAGTGCTGAGTAACCCTGAATACGCTGCTGTTGTGGCCTTTGTACGCAAGTTCTCTAGTCCAGAAGACTTTGATGAGGTTGACATTTCAGTTGTTCACGTTTTCGATGCTTGGAGGGCTGTGGGTAGGAAACTGCCAACTCGTCCTCGAGATCCGCTCAATGCTGCAGTAAAGAAGAGTCTATTGGACAAGGTGAAAGGAAAACGAGGCTGTTTCTACTTGTCTCCGATCGGCGAAAACCTTGTCAGTGAATTACTTCATCGCCTTGAGGAAAACAATGAATGAGGAAGAGCGCATTATTGAAGTGACAGGCTATAGCAAGCGCGCGCCAATCACCTGGCTCAAGAACCTGACGCGTCACCTCCTTAAGATCAAAGCCGTCAATGCCTAAGGACAGCAGCGCCGACTAAGCGGCTCATCCACCGACACATACAGACCTCGCCTCAGCGCGGGGTTGTTCTTCTGCCACTTCATACGCGTGGCCATCCAGTCGCCACCCCACAGCTCGCCCATGCTACCCTCATCGCGCCGTGCGCCTTAACAACCGAATAACCCGCCCGCGCAATCCACCACATCGCCAAACCGCCGAAAAAACTTTCGCGCTGGCGGCGGCGAAATGACAAGTTGGCTTTATGAGACAAAAAATATTTCGGATTATCGATAGATTCTCATAAAATCCGAAATTGTCCGCACAAGCGGTGCTGCGCGTCCGCCGCGCAAGACCTTACCACCATCGTCGGCTTTTCTCGGTGTACTCAATTACCTCGGTGACCTCGGTGGTGAAAAGATTCTGTGTCGAGCGTAACTTTGTGGTTAACGTAGATGACGGACTAGAATGTGCTATAATTACTGGATAGAAAACTATTGAGGATAAACTCATGCGAACCATTTTGCTCACCCTTATTTTGTTCCTTTGCTCCGCGCCAGTGCTGGCGACCGACTACACGTTGGACGAAAACTGCACCCTCGCCGATGCCATCAGAGCGGCCAACGCCGACGAAGAACGCGGCGAATGCCCGGCTGGCGAAGGCGCCGACCTGATCACGCTCAGCGCCGACATCACCCTGGAAGGCGAACTGCCGCGCGTCCTCTCCGAAATCAGCATTGACGGCGCCGGCTTTACCATCAGCGGCGACGAGCAATTCCGCATCTTCTATGTCGATATGGGTGGCGCGCTCAGCCTGCAAAACATTCATCTGACGGCGGCGCTGGCGCAAAACGAGGTCAGCTTCACCTTCGTCGACGGCGTGACCGGCCGGAGCAAGAGCGGCGGCGCCATTATTGCGAACCGCGGCAGCCGGCTCGAGCTGATCAACAGCCGCTTCAGCAACAATGTGGCGGAAGCCTATGGCGGCGTGCTGGATAGCTGGGATAGCGAAGTCACCATCGTTGACAGCGAATTCAGCGGCAATATGGCAGGGGATGGCGGCGCGATAGGTTCAGCCTTCAGCTCGGTCAGCATCAGCAATAGCAGCTTCGACGGCAACACGGCGGCGCAAACCGGCGGCGCGCTGCAGGTGTTTAACGGCACGGCGCATGTCAGTGACACCCAGTTCAGCGGCAATACAGCGGCTGAAGACGGCGGCGTGATCAACGTCTTTGCCGGCACGGTGGAACAGAGCGGCAATACCTTCAGCGATAACGAAGGCGGCGACTGCGCTGGTTGTTGATCAGCGCGCTACATTGCCTCATTCTCGCTAAACCAATGTAAACCTATTGCAGACCGACGCCGCTGTTTCGAATAACTTATTCTCGTTCGGCATTGACCGTCAGTAGTTCCAAGCAACTGACGGAAATGACCAAAAAAATAGAATCGTTGTACGGGCGAGCCACCGGTTGGTTCGCCCGTACATTCTGAAGACTTCTAACCAAGTTCGCATGAATAACGAGCTTACAGTGCTGTGCCTCGGCGGTGAAAAGATTTTGTGGCCAGCGCCCCTTTGTGGAGAGCAGCGCCGGAAGCAAAGCGCGGATCGCGGGTGATGATGTGCTATAATCACCGGATAGAAAACTAATGAGGATAATCTCATGCGATATATCTTACTAACCCTAGTCTTGTTCCTTTGCTCCGCGCCAGCGCTGGCGACCGACTACACCCTCGATGAGGACTGCGGCCTCGCCGATGCCCTTAGAGCGGCCAACGCCGATTTAGAGCGCCGCGAATGCCCAGCAGGCGACGGCGCCGACCTCATCACGCTTACCGCCGACATCACCCTCGACGGCGAACTGCCGCGTATCATCTCCGACATCACCATTGACGGCGCGGGCTACACCATCAGCGGAGATGGGGAATGGCGCGTCTTTTATGTCGATATGGGCGGCTCGCTCACCCTGCAAAACATTCATCTGACGGAGGCGCGGGCTCACAACGAGGTCAGCTTCATCAGCGTCTGGGGCTCGACCGACTATAGCAAGAGCGGCGGC
>JAPOYT010000116.1 GCA_026706445.1 Chloroflexota bacterium | reverse complement strand
GCTCATCAAGCGCGCCTGCAAGCCGACATGCGAATCGCCCATTTCGCCTTCAATTTCAGCGCGCGGAACCAGCGCCGCCACGCTGTCGATGATGATGACATCAAGCGCGCCCGAGCGGACCAAATGCTCGGTGATCTCTAGCGCCTGCTCGCCAGTATCGGGCTGCGAGACGTAAAGCTGCTGGATATCGACGCCGATCTTCTCGGCATAAGCCGGGTCAAGGGCGTGCTCCATGTCGATGAAGGCGCAGATGCCGCCCGCCTTTTGCGCTTCGGCCGCCACATGCAGGCAGAGCGTGGTCTTGCCCGAGCTTTCCGGACCATAGATTTCGGTGATGCGCCCGCGCGGCACGCCGCCAACGCCCAGCGATATATCGATGCCAAGCGAGCCGGTCGGGATCGCCTCCACTTCCAGGTGGCTGCCCGCGCCCAAATTGAATATCGTGCCATCGCCATACCGTTTGGTGATATCGGTCAGGGTCGCGTCAAGCGCCTGCTGTCTGGCTTGATGATCGTTATTGTCGATGATTTGCGTTTCCTTCACTGCCCGTCTTGTCTTCGCCATCGCCCTCGTCTCGCTTACTCTAACCGGCTGTCTAAGTGTAGTGTTTCCAACGCAATTTCGCTATATTGCCGATGGTAGCACTTTTGTTCTACGGGCGCAAGGCTAGATCCATGGTAATCTCATGCCTTAGCGTGCGCGAATGGCATGGTAGTGTATCGAACTCGGTTGAAATTCAAATGAGCCATCCTCGAGATTATATCCCCAACCCCAAGTACGTATGATTTTGTAGGGGCGACTCTTGAGTCGCCCACTGTTAATTCGCCGACGGGCGAGCCAAGGGTAGCGTAGGTCGCGTAGACACTGACCGCCGACACTAACCTACGCTCGCCCCTACAGACTGTCAGGTGGATGCAATTTACCTATTTCAACCGAAAAGGATACACTTCCAATGGCATCACTTTTCGTAAATGCGCCGCGGAAGTGTTATAGTCGAGGATTGAAGGCAGTTAATTTGAACTGTTCAAATAGTCTGAAAAGGGGAGACATCCATGAGAGTAGTAAAGTATCTACTGATTCTGCTGTTTGTGCTTTCGGTGGCATTTGTGATCGCGCAAGACGCCGAGACCATTGTCATTCGCGGTTTCGGCAATATCAGCACCTTCAATCCGGCGCTGGGCAGCGATGGCGCCTCGTTCCAAGCCTACAGCGTCCTCTGGCCCAAGCCATACGAAATTGACGCCGCCACCTCCGCGCCGGTCCCGGGTTTGACTACCTGGGAGATTTCCGAAGACGGCTTGACCTACACCTTTAATATCCGCGATGACGCCAATTGGTCGGATGGCATGCCGATCACATCACATGACATCAAGTTCGTCATTGACGCGATCAAATCGGACGAGGTCGCCTCCATCCAGGAGACCGAAGTGGCCGCGGTCGAAGAAGTGCGCGTCGTCGACGACAAGACTTATGAAGTCGTATTGAAGGAATTGGACTGCGCCGCGTTCAGTCAGTTGGGCGGCGTCCGATTTATGCCGTCGCATCTCTTCGCCGAAGATTACAGCGACTTCACCGACAATATGGTCTCGACCGAACCAGTCGGCATCAGCGGCGGTCCGTACATTCTCGATGCCTGGGAACCGGATTCTTATCAGAGCTACCACGCCAATCCCGATTGGTGGGGCGGCGATGTCGGCATTCCATACCTGATCAACCGCAACATCAAGGAGCAGGCGGTTGCGCTGCAATCGATACAGGCGGAAGAGGTCGACTACACCTATCTGCACGGTGATCTCTTCAGCCAGATTGCCGACACCAGCAACCTGCAATGGGAGATCTTCCCGCAGATGTCGGTCAAATTCTTCGCGCTCAATTGGGTCGATCCCGAGCATCCATCCGCCGCTTACGATGAAGACGGCAACGCGATCGAACAGGCGCCGCACCCGATCTTCAGCGATCCCGCCGTGCGCAAGGCGGTGGCGATGGGCTACAACAAGAGCGATGTGCTGGCGACGATGGGCGGCGACCAAGGCGGCACCCGTCTGATCGGCGCGGTCAACCCGGCCATCGGCTGGGCTTACAACAACGACCTGCAGCCCTACCCCTACGATCCCGAAGGCGCAATGCAGTTGCTTGAAGAGGCCGGCTGGGTCGATTCCGATGGCGATGGCGTGCGCGAGAAAGACGGACAGCGCCTCGAATTCCTCATCTCCTACAGCGATATTCTGCTGATGTTCGAGACCCACGTCCTGGTGGCGCAGGATCAGCTGAAGGACATCGGCTTTGATGTCACGCTGGAGAAGGTGGAATGGGCGAATTACATCAGCGACATCTATCTGGGTCAGATGTATGACGCCACCTCGATGAGCAACAGCGGCGGCACCGGCGGCGCGCCCGATCCCAACGACTTCATGACGCTGATCGACAGCCGCCAGGATATCCCGGGCAGCGGCAATAACCTGGCGTCCTACGTCAACCCGGAGATTGACGCGCTGATTGACCAGGCGCGCACCGTCCCGGGTTGCAGCACCGACGAGCGCGGCGCCATCTATCGGGAGATTCAGCGGATTGCGCATGAAGACCTGGCTTACGACTGGTCCTTCGTGCCCAATATCTGGCAGACAGCCAACGCCCGCGTCGGCAACTACGAGCCGGCGCCGTTCTGGGTGTTCTATGGCTACACCGCCGACATCCACAAGTGGACGATTGAGGGCTAAAGCCTAGATCTCAGACCGCCAGAAAATGTAGGGGCGAGCCAGTGGCTCGCCCTTTAATTTATTGCAATCAGATTGCTGGAAAACGGAACTGAAAAAGCTATCACTCGCTCGCGGGAAGATTACCCGCTAAGCCCAAACCTTCCAGCAAACCGGCCATGCGCGCTTGTTCTGTTTCGACTTTCCTCAGGCGATCGTCCAGGCCCCGAAAGCCGTTATCCACCTTGTCTTCGAGCCGCTTGATATCTGCTCGCAGCCACAAGAACAAGCCCGCAACTACTGTGATAACAATCCCAATTTGCTCCCAGCCCGCCATGCATTCGCCTCAGTTCTGTTTATTCCGTTCGCGTATAGTATATCGCAAGTTCGCGCGTTTGCAAACAGCAGTACCCGCCGTCGAGTCACTGCTGATAACGCCGCGGATCCAGCGCGTCGCGCAAGCCATCGCCGACCAGGTAGAAGCACAGCACCGTGATCATAATCAAGATGCCCGGCGTGAATACCAGGTGCACGCCGCTTACGAAATAGCTGCGAGAATCGGTCAACATATTGCCCCAGGTCGGCGTTGGCGGCTGAATGCCGACGCCGAGGTAGCTCAGCCCCGACTCGATCAAAATCAGATTGCCAGCGATGATGGTCATCGTCACCATGACGATTGAGAATACGTTTGGGAGTATATGCGAAATGAGAATGCGGAAATCCGAGGCGCCGAGCGCCCGCGCCGCCAGCACATAATCGCGCTCCTTCAACGAGAGCACTTCGCCGCGCACCAGCCGACTCGTGCCCACCCAGCCCAGCGCCGCCAGCACAACCACAAGCACCTCGGTCGACGGCTTCCAGACGGCAGAGGCGATCAGCAGCAGGAATAAGGGTGGAATAGCGCTGAGCGTGTTGATCCCCCAAGAGATCAGGTCGTCGACTTGCCGACCGTAGTAGCCGGCGAGCAAACCCAGCGTTATGCCGATAAATACGGTGATTGTGCTGGCGAGGTAGGCGATGGTCAGCGAAACGCGGCCACCATATATCAAGCGCAAGAATTGATCCCGGCCCAATTGATCAGTGCCCAGGATAAAGCCGTCTTCGCCCGGCTGTTTGAAGCTGTCGCGGACGCTGGTCGAGTTGACATCGAGATTCAAGACCTTCTCAAATATCACCGGCATGACGACACAGATCAATGTGAAGAACAGCAGCACTGAGATGGCGAATACGGTCAACCGGTCGCGCCGTATGAAGTCGAAGGCATCGCGCCAGAAAGAGCGCGAGGGCCGATGCGCCCCCTCCAACTGGGCGATTCTGGATTCTTGCGCCATGCCTGCCTTACTCCAACCGAATGCGCGGATCGATAATGACGTACATGATATCGGAGAGCAGCACGCCAAGGATGAACATCACCGAGGCGATCACGACCGAACCCATCACGACCGGATAATCGCGCGCGAAAACCGCGTCGATAATCAGCTTGCCCATGCCAGGCCAGGCGAAGACCTGCTCGATAATCACCGCGCCCGCCAACACCGTGCCGATGGCGGGACCGAGAAAGGTCGCAACCGGCAGCAGACCGTTGCGCAGCGCATGGCGCACCCAAATCACCTTGTTGTTCAAGCCCTTGGCATAGGCCGTGCGCACGTAGTCTTGCTGCAAGACTTCGAGAATTTGCGTCCGCGTGAAACGCGAAAGAAAAGCGATCCAATTCAGCGACAAGACGAAGACCGGCAAGATCATGTGCCGCAGGGCGTCAGCCAGATCGAAGCCGCCGCGGCGCGTGATATTTTGCATGCCGCTTATCGGCAATAGATCTAGCTGAACGCCAAAGACGATAATGAGCAATAGTCCAAGCCAAAACTGGGGCACGGCATTGCCTACTACAGAAATGATCCGAATTGCCTGATCAATCCAGGTCCGATGGAAAACAGCCGCAAGCACGCCCAGTACGACGCCCATCAGAAAGCCAATCGTTATCGCCGCCACGCCCAATCGAAGCGTCGCCGGAACGCGGCGCAGGATCTGCTGCATCACCGGGCGCTTATTCTTGATCGACTTGCCGAAATCACCGCGTAGTATGCCGTACCGGTCGCCGCGTTTATCTCCCGCGCCATCGCCATCAATGTCGATAAAAGTCCAGTCATTGCCGATGAGCCAGTAGACATACTGCGTTAGGGGCGGCTGATCCAACCCAAGCTGGCGTCGCATCGCCTCGTTGGCTTCCGTATTGATATTGGGTCCCCAGGTAATCATTGCCACCGGATCGCCGGGCGCAGCCAGGATGATCAAAAACGAAAGGATCGTGACACCGAAGAAAGTCGGTATCGCTTGCAGCAGGCGGCGCAGAAAATACTTAATCATCGGCACAACTTCTTCGATTGATACTCTACAAGGATTCTAGCGTCAGATGGCGAAACTGCCAAAACATGTCGTCCGCGGAAGTGTATCGAAGTCGGTGGAAATTGTTGCGGTTTGCTTCGAATCCTTGCTCTACT
>JAPOYT010000186.1 GCA_026706445.1 Chloroflexota bacterium | reverse complement strand
GTTGTCGCCGCCGAGGTAAGTGTCGCCATTGGTCGATTTCACCTCGAATACGCCTTCAGCCACCTCCAGAATCGAGATATCGAAGGTGCCGCCGCCCAAGTCAAACACGGCAATGATGCCTTCGTTGCGCTCGCCCATGCCATAAGACAAGCTCGAAGCCGTCGGCTCGTTGATGATGCGAAGCACCTCGAGCCCGGCGATCTTGCCGGCGTCCTTGGTGGCGTTGCGCTGCGTATCGTTGAAGTAAGCGGGCACCGTAATCACCGCCTGGTCAACCGTCTCGCCCAGATAGGCCTCGGCATCCGACTTAATCTTCTGCAGCACCATCGCCGAAATCTCCGGCGCGCTGTAATCACGTTCGTTCAGGCGAATCCGCACATCGCCATTAGACGCCGCCGATACCGTGTACGGCACCAGCTTGGCCGCGTCCTGCACCTCAGGATCGCTATACTTGCGCCCCATGAAGCGCTTGACCGAAAAAACCGTGTTCTCCGGATTGACCACCGCTTGATTGCGCGCCACCCGTCCCACCAGCCGCTCGCCGGTCTTGGTGTTGATGGCAACCACCGACGGGATCAGATTGCCGCCCTCCGACGATGGAATTACGGTCGGCTCGCCGCCTTCCATCACAGCGACGACCGAATTGGTAGTGCCCAGGTCGATTCCAATGATTCTTCCCATTTCCTGTCTCCTATCGCTGTCTGGCTTTCTCCAGACTGTCCTTTCGTCAGGCGAGGCTAGTTGGCCACTTTCACCAGCGCCAGGCGCAAAACCTGCTCGCCAGCGCGGTATCCCTTCTGCAGCGTCTCAATGACGTGACCACTCTCCACCTCATCGCTATCTTCGGCGCCGATCGCCTGATGCAAATTGGGGTCGAAGGGTCCGCCGGTCGGGTCAATCGCCTCGACTTCGTACTGTTCCAGCAAGGCGCTAAACTTGCGCTGGATCATCGAAACGCCACCGATCCAGGGATCGTCACTGATCTCGTCCGGCACATTGTCAAAAGCGCGGTCAAAATCATCGATGATGGGCAGCAGCGAGCGCAAAGTGTCGAGCGCCGCCCGCTGAAAGAGTTCGCGCCGTTCCCGCTCGTTTCGCTTCTTGTAATTGGCGAATTCGGCGCGCGCCCTCTGCCAGCCATCTTCGTTGGTCTTGGCTTCCTTTTGCGCCTCGATCAGCATCTGCAGCAGATTGGCGCCTTCCGGCAGCTCAATCTCCTCTTGCGGCGGCGCGACCGCCTCAGCATCGTTCTCGGCTTTGACTTCATCGGCGCCGTCGACTGCTCCTTCGGGGCGCGTTTCTTCCCGCTCCAACTCATCAGCCGGATTCTTTACATCGCTCATGCATTGTCCCTGTGAAAGTTCAGCCTGAAGATTTCGCTATACGTCATAATTATGCCCGCTTCATATATGACGGACATCAGAATAGACGGCATTATATTAGGGAAGATACGGTATTTCGAGGATTGCGGGCGAAGTCTTACAAAGTTTATATGTTTAGCAATTCATAGTATTTCAGATAGCGTATCGGCTGCGGCAATCCATTAAGTCTCTCTATGTTCTCTGTTTCCCCCGCGCCCTCGGTGGTCAAAACAAATACGTCGAAATCACTTAACTAGGGCCCGTCCGCCCCGCATCCTCCACGCCATCCTGATACAGCGTCGCCAGCACATTCGTCATCAAATTCGAGACGTAGCGCACCGTGCTGATCGCGCGCCCGTAATTGATATGCGTCGGTCCCAACACGCCAACCGCGCCGCTCATCTTGTCGGGATCGCCATACCGGCTCAACACCATGCTCAATCGGCTCAAATCTTCGTAACGCCCGTCACCGGCGATCACCACTTGCACATCAACCGCTTCGCCCTCATCCGGCGGCAGCCGATCCAGCAGTTCGCTCAGCAGCGCGTTGAGCACCGTATGCTCTTCCAGAATCCGGATCGCTTGCTGCGCCCCTTCTTCATCGGCGAAGCTCTCGATCACCTGGCTCAAGCCATCGCGATAAATGAAACCCGCCCGGTTGTTGTCCACATTCTCGATCAATTCCGCTGTCAGCTCCGCCACCTCGCGCTCCAGCATTGGCAGGCTGTTGCTGCGCAGCCGCGCCTGCTGCGCGCCTAGCCCAGCGCAAGTCTCGTTGACCCGTTTGGCTGCCTCGCCCAGCTTGCTCTGCGGCACCGGTTCCGCCAGCGTCAACATGCGCTGATGCACGCTCCCGCTATTTAGCACCAGCACCATCAGCGCCAGCCTTCCCTGTATCGAGATCAATTCCAAATGCTTGAAGGAATTCGTCTGCGAGATCGGCGGCGTCACGATGGATGCCGTCCGCACCGACCGCGCCAGCAGGGCAGCCGTCCGCCGCATCCATTGTTCCATACCCGCTTGCAATGTGCCGACCCGCTCGGAAATATGGCTTTGCTCGCCCCGCGTCAAGCTGCGCGTCTGCAAAAGCCGACGCACAAAGTAGCGAAACCCAGCCGCTGTCGGCACGCGCCCGGCCGATCTATGCGGCGCGGCGATATAACCCATCTCTTCCAGCCGCGCCATCTCGTTGCGCACCGTCGCCGAGCTGATATTGAGCTCGTAATTCTCCACCAGATAACGCGAGCCGACCGGTTCCGCTCTCTCCGAATAGGCTTGCACAATGCAGGTGAGAATATCTTCCTGCCGGCTTGTAAGATTCGGCAGCAGCCCTTCGTCGCTCATAGCGCCGAGATTTCCATTTTCCATCAATGAGACCGCGAATACGCTGAATGCTATCACGCGCATTTACGTTTGACAAACCGCGCTAAGAATCGCCAGCGGCAGCGCGCGCTTGGCAGAAGAAGTCTTTCCGCCATTGCCAATTCATCGCTGCCGCAAACGCGTTTCTGATGTAAGATATGCGCTATGCCCTTCGTCCGATAGGCAGACATCCGAGAAGCAAGTTTGCGGAACCCGCAAATCCCAATCGACAGGAGAATTACAGAGATGGGCGCGAAGACATTTGAAGTCAACAAAGACGAATTCCAGAGCGAAGTGCTCGATAGCGCGACGCCGGTGCTGGTCGATTTCTGGGCGGAATGGTGCGGTCCCTGCAAAAGCATCGCCCCGATCGTCGACGAAATCGCTAGCGAATACGAAGGCAAGCTGCGCGTCGCCAAAGTCGATGCCGACGAGAACCAAGAGATTCTCATGAACTACGGCATCATGGGCATCCCGACCTTGATCCTGTTCAAAGGCGGCGAAGCGGTCGAACGCATCACCGGCTTCAAGCCCAAAGGCAAGATCGTCAGCAAAATCGCGACGCATATCTAGGCGCGGCAGCAAATGCGCAAATGACGCTCATCTATTAGCAGATGGGCGTTTTTGTTTCCGCCCGCCCAGCGCGAAAAGACAGTTGACACTGTGCCGCCGCCCGAAATTGCTGGTATCATCAAATCTGTCACAGAACGCGAAATCAATCCGCAGACTGCCGTCGGCCGGCTCCTTCCGGAGTGCGGACCTTGTCGAGTAGTCGATTGGAGTGATCGTGAAACAGATGCAAATGACCGACTTCGTCAAAGTGCCGGGCGCCAAATTCCATCCTGAGCCAGCTGTCGCCGACGAACATGAAGAACAAGAGCATTCATCGACCATGCGTTTCGGCTCGATGAAAATCTTCTCCGGCAGCGCCTCGCAGGAGTTGGGCGGCGAAATCGTCGATTACATCTGTAACAATTCCGAATACAACATCAAAGCGGGCGCCTACTTCCGCACCGTATTTTCCAATGAAAACATCTTCATCAAGCTGGAAGAGAGCGTCCGCGGGAAAGACGTCTACCTCGTGCAGACGATGGCATCGCCCGTCCACGAAAACTTTATGGAAATGCTCATCATGATTGATGCCCTAAAGCGCGACTCCGCCTGGCGCATCAACCTGGTCGTGCCCTATATGAGCTACACCCGTTCCGACAAGAAAGATCAGCCGCGCGTCCCGATCACCGCTCGGCTGATTGCCAACATTATGGAGACCGCCGGCATCGACCGCTATATGACAATCGACCTGCATTCCGGGCAGATCCAGGGATTCTTCAACGTGCCCGGCGATGCGCTTACCGCCTTTCACCTGCTGAGCGACTACATAATCAGCAAGATTCGCAGTGGCGAATTGGAAGACCTGGTGGTGGTCACCACCGATTTGGGCTTCGCCAAACAAGGGCGGAACTGGGCGGAGACCCTGGGCGTGCCCCTGGCTTTCGTCGAGAAGCGCCGCAGCGGCAATGCCGAAAGCCCGCGAGCGCTATCATTAATCGGCAGCGTCGAAGGCAAAAACGTCCTGCTCGTCGACGATGAAGTCAACACCGCCGGCAGCGTTGTCCGCGCGGTTAATGTCGTGCGCGACTATGGCGCCAAGGATGTGCTCTTCGCTTTCACCCATCCCTTCCTGACCGACGAGGCGATTGCAAGGCTGGCTTCGCTTGATCTGCGCGAGATCGTCTTCACCAATACCTTGCCCATCGCGCGGGACCAGCTTCTGCCTAACATGACCGTGCTCTCCATCGCGCCGCTCTTGGGCGAGGTGATCCTGCGCGCGCATGAGGGACGGAGCGTGGGCGCGCTCTTCAATGAATAATTCGAATCAGCCCAGCTTCACCCATTCAGATAAGTCGGAGGCGCAGCTCTCGACTCGCGCCCTGGTGATTGGCGCCGCCGGCTTCCTCGCCTTGCTCACCGCGCTGTATCTGCTCGTCCAATCCATCGGGGGCGACGAGCTGGCTCTGATAGTCGAAGGTGCTGGATTCTGGGCGCCGGCCGTCTACATCGCAATCAAGGCGCTGACCTTCACTTTCGCGCCCCTCTCCGCCGGTCCGATTCAGTTCGCCTCCGGCATCTTCTTTGGGGTCATTCCCGGGACGCTGTATTCAGTCCTGGGCGAGGTCATCGGCGGCGCTGTAAACGTGTTGATCGCGCGTCTGCTTGGCCGGCGCATCGTGAAGCGCTTTGTCGGCGACGCCGCAATGGCGCGCATTGATGATTTTTACGAGCGACATCTCGATGATTGGAAGTCGCTGCTGGTGGCTCGCTTGCTGCTTTTCTCCGTATACGATTTCATCAGCTATGCCGTCGGTTTGGGACATATCCGCCTGTCAGTTTATGTGATCGTATCATTTGTCGGCGGCTTGATCCCCACCTATATCTTCGTGGCAATCGGCAGCGAAGCGGCGCAGAATCAGGACATTCTGCTC
>JAPOYT010000136.1 GCA_026706445.1 Chloroflexota bacterium | reverse complement strand
CCTACAAAATCATACGTACTTGGGGTTGGGGATATAATCTCGAGGATGGCTCAATGAATTTCCACCGACTTCTATACACTTCCCAGTCTGTCGATTGTAGCGTTCTTCAGCGGGACGGACTATACTCGGCTGGCATACACCATTCGTTGCAACGATGCAGTTTGGACTTCGGAGATTGGCTATGAATGAAGACGCGCAACAGGGCATGCAAGATCTAGGCAAAAGCAAACACGGAGTAGTAACCATCGGCGGCATTGTCGTTTGCGTCCTGCTGGCTTTGGTCGGCGGCAAGGGCTTGGTCTTTGGCTTGGTGATGGGTACCGTATACAGTTCGGGCTTGGGCATCGGCAGACGCATTTCCGCGCAAATTGCCGATAATGCGCCAGCGGAAAACATAATGCCAGCCAAAATTATTGGACCGCTCGCCGGGGCGGTCGTCGTGGGCATTATCACCGCCATCATCCTTTCCGCTATCCAGGGCGCGGTTGATGTCAGTCCGATGGAAGGCGATGACATCATCGCTACCATTGTCAAGTCTTTCTTCGATAGCGCGGCCGCGCTGGCTGTCGCCGCCGGCGTTGTCGCGGGTGGCTGGGCACACGGGCTGGCTTCGAAGTAGAATTTGCAGCCATCTCTCAAATGCTTGAAATCGAGCGAGCTCTTGGTTCGCCATTTTAGTATGCCGTCTCCAACATTCAGCGCGAATCTTTCCTGTTCTCGCAAGTAGACTTATGCTATAATTTCAGTACTGACCAGTCAGTACTGGGCGATATCATGAGCGAACAAGGGACGGATTCCCGCTCAACCCGCGAGCGCATCCTTGACTCGGCGATGAACATCTTCAGCGCCAAGGGTTTTCACGATACCAAGCTGGATGAGATCGTCGCTGAAGCGAGCATCAGCAAAGGCTCGATCTATTTTCACTTCCCCAATAAAGAACGGCTTTTCATCGCGCTGGTTGACCAATTCGCCGATGTCATAGAGCGCCGCGCCCGCGAAGCGATCGATGAGGAAGCGCCGGGCATCGGCCGCGTACAGGCGGCGCTGGAGGCGGTGATGGAAACTTTCGGCAAATATCGACGGCCCGCCAAGCTGCTGCTGGTGCAAGCCGTCGGATTGGGCACGGTCTTTGAGCGCAAGCGAATGGAAGTCACCGACCGATTCGCGCTATTGATCAAGACTTATCTGGATGAGGCGGTCGCTGACGGCTCGATCGCGCCGGTAAACACACATATCGTCGCGCATGCCTGGATGGGCGCTATATACAGCGTCGTGATTCAGTGGGTCTACACCGGGGAGCCGAGCCAAGAAGAAATTATGGATGCGCTGCTTCCGCTGCTGTTGAAGAGCGTCGGCTATCAGGACTGAGGCATGGAATCAACGTCAATCCACGATGCGCCGATCAATCAGCGATACGGCCGATTGCTTAGCTGCAGCCTTTCCTGCGATGGCATAGCGTTCGACCGTTTCCTCGAAGCGGCCGAGGGACAGGCTCGATTCTTTTGGGAGAACTGCGACGAGCAGATGGCTTTTGCTGGCGTCGGCGCCGCCATCGAGCTAATGGCCTGGGGACCGGAACGTTTCGCCAAGATCATGGCTTACGCGCGCGAGCTATTTGATGGCGCTTTTGTTGAAGAGGAAAACAACCCGCTGACCACGCCGCGCTTATTTGGCGGGTTCTCCTTCAGGCACGACTTCATGTTGGATAAGACCTGGTCAATCTATACACCGGCTTTCTTCGCGCTGCCTCATTATCAGCTTGCGCGCGCTGGCAGCGCCGCCTGGTTGACGATCAATACGCAGATTCCATATAACGAATCGCCCGAGACCTTGATTCCTGATTTGCGAAGCGCGCTGGAACAGAAGATCGCGCAACTGAAGGCGAGCGAGCCGCTCAAGGACGCTGCCGACATAAACGCCCTACAGAGCATTGATTACCCGATGAGCTACCCGGTCTGGGAGGCGATGATTGAAGAAGCGACCCGAGGCATTCGCGCAGGCGCGCTGCGCAAGGTAGTGCTGGCGCGGGCGGCGGAATTGCGCTTCCACGAGCGTGTCAAGCTGCTGCCGATATTGCGTCATTTGGCCGCGCAATACGCCAACTGCTACCGATTCCTCTTTGAACCCCGACCGCGCTACGCATTCTATGGCGCCTCGCCCGAACTGCTCGCTTCAGTTCAGGGCAGGCAGTTGGAGACCATGGCGCTGGCGGGCAGCGCCGCGCGTGGCGATACCGCCGAAACCGACCGTCGTCTCGGCGACGCCTTGCTCGCCAACGACAAAGAACGCCATGAACATGACATCGTCTTGGAGAAGATGTGTCAAGGCCTGTCACCGCTGACCGAATCGCTGGAGGTTCAACCGGCGCGCTTGCTGAAGCTGAGCAACATTCAGCACATCAATACGCCGATTCACGCTACGCTAGCGCAGTCAGCCGGCATATTGCCGCTGATAGAGACGCTGCACCCGACGCCCGCATTGGGCGGCGACCCGCGCCCAGACGCGCTGCGCTTAATCCGCAAGCTGGAGCCGATCCCGCGCGGCTGGTACGGCGCGCCGATCGGCTGGATCGATTCGAATTCCGATGGCCAATTCGCCGTCGCCATTCGATCAGCGGTCGCGCAAGAATCCCGCGCCTGGGTCTACGCCGGCGCCGGCATCGTAGCGGACAGCATACCGCGACGCGAATGGGAAGAAACCGAGCTCAAATTCCGCCCAATGCTGGAAGCGCACGGGGTTCTACAACAATAAATCAATCGCAAAAGTCGATCCAACAAATTCTGTGTCTTTGTGGCAAATAACGATGTCCAATCCCAACACGCTCTACGCCAATACATTCATCGATGCCTTGATCGCTTGCGGCTTGCGGTCTGTTTGCATCGCGCCAGGGTCGCGGCATACAGCGCTGGTCCTGGCGCTGGCGCGGCATCGCGATGAGATCGACCTCTACTCGCATCTGGATGAACGCAGCGCGGCCTTCTTCGCCCTGGGGCTGGCGCTCGGATCAGACGAGCCGGCCGCCATCGTCTGCACCTCGGGCTCGGCAGCGGCGAATTTCTTTCCCGCAATTGTCGAGGCGCATCAGTCGCGCGTACCCTTGATCGCGCTCACCGCCGACCGGCCTCATGAATTGCGGCATAGCGGCGCCAATCAGACCATCGACCAGATCAAGCTCTATGGCGATTACGTCGACTGGTTCGTCGATGCTCCGCTCCCGGCGGCTGATCCGCCAGCCGTCGCATTGCGCCACCTGTCGACGCTGGCGGCGCGCGCCTTCAACACCTGCAAGAGAAAGCGAGGCGTCGTCCACATCAATTTGCCTTTCCGCAAGCCATTCGAGCCGAGCGCGCGCGCTGACGAGCTTGTGGCTATCAAGAATCCTGTGACTACTAAATTCGTCGAGGCGCACAGCAAACGTGAAAGCGGACTTTCAGCGCTCTTGGCGGATGAGCTGCTGGCGCGTCCGGGCATCATCTATTTCGGGCATGGAAGCTGCCGCAGCGAGGCCGAGCGCGCGGCGATCACGCCCTGGGCTGAGCGCCTATCGGCGATCACCGGTTATCCGATCTTTGCTGAATTCACCTCCAACATGAGACGCGGCTGCACCATCGGCGCGTATGAGAGCCTTATCGCTGCCAATGCCGACCGACTTTCGCAAGCGGAGGTCTTCATCCGCTTTGGTTCGCCGCCGCTGGCAAAGAATATGCAAGACTTCATGCATGGGAATCATCTGCGCTATCACATTTATTGCAGCAGGGCGGGCGAGTGGGCTGACGACAGCCACAGCGTAAGCCATCATTTGACGGTGAACCCCGCCAAGGTCTCGGTTGACGAATGGGATGGCTGGAACAGCGCCGCGCCGCGGGAACAATGGCCCCAGCAGTGGCAGGCCGCCGAGCGCATCGCCAGACAGGTCATAGCGGACCAGATCATGACCGGCGAATACTTCGACGGCGCCGTATTGCACGACGTAGTGGAGCTGATGCCGGCGGAAAGCGCGCTCTTCGTCGGCAACAGCCTTCCAATCCGGCATCTCGACCAGTTTGGCATGCCACGCGAGAAGCCCGTCTTTGTTTACGCCAATCGGGGCGCGTCCGGCATTGACGGCAATGTCTCGACCGCTCTCGGCATTGGGGCGGCGCGGCGCGGCAAGCCACTGGTTGCGGTGCTGGGCGACGTCACGCTCTATCACGACCTCAACGGCTTGCTTGCTATAGGGCGCTGCGGCACGCCAGCAACGATCGTGCTGCTCAACAACGGCGGCGGCGGCATCTTCCATCGCTTGCCGGCGCGCCGCTTCGAGCCGCATTTCAGCGATTTTTTCATCACCGCCCACGGCCTGGATTTCAGGCATGCGGCCGCGCTCTATGATTTGGAATACATTCTCGCTGACGACCGCGCGGCCTTTCGCGCGGCCTTCCGCGATTCGGTTGGCGGATCCGTATCAAGGCTTATCGAAGTGCGCACTGATGCCGTGGACGACCTGCGGCGCCGGAACGAGATAATGGCGGCGGCGCGCGAGAGACTGAATGCAGCATTTTGATCCCAAATACAGCGCAAAATTGAAGGAGAACACAAATGGTGACGAGCAAAGAAGAGCAGGCGCAGATTACCACGCAGGACTTAATGCGACTGGCCGACTGGCAAGAGGTGAAAGCCTACGACGACATCAGCTACCATAAAGCCGACGGCATCGCCCGGATCGCCTTTGACCGGCCCGATATCCGCAACGCCTTTCGTCCCAAGACCATAGACGAAATGACCGAAGCGGTCCTGCATGCCTGGCGCGATGGCGACGTCGGCGTCTTGTGGATCACCGCCAACGGTCCCAGCAGCAAAGACGGCGTCTGGTCCTTCTGCGCCGGCGGCGACCAGCGCGTTCGCGGACATTCCGGCTACGTCGGCGACGATGGCGTCCCGCGTCTCAATGTGCTGCAATTGCAGCGCTATATCCGCAACATCCCAAAGCCGGTCATCGCGGTCGTGCCCGGCTTCGCCATCGGTGGCGGTCATGTCTTGCATGTCTGCTGTGACCTGACCATCTCCAGTGATAACGCCATTTACGGGCAGACTGGACCCATCGTCGGCAGCTTTGACGCTGGCTTCGGTTCGTCATTTCTGGCGGCGCATATCGGGCAGAAAAAAGCCCGTGAGATCTGGTTCCTCTGCCGCCAATACAGCGCCGCCGAAGCCGAGCGGATGGGCATGGTCAACACCGTCGTGCCGCTGGCGGAACTGGAGAAGGAAGCGCTGCAGTGGTCGCGCGAGATCCTCAGCAAAAGCCCAATCGCGCTGCGCTTCATCAAGGCGGGCTTGAACGCCGAACTCGACGGGCAAACCGGCGTGCAAGTATTGGCGGGCGACGCGACCATGCTCTTTTATATGACAGAAGAGGGCAGCGAAGGCAAAAACGCCTTCCTCGAAGGGCGCAAACCCGACTTCAGCAAGTTCCCGCGCCGAGCTTAAGCGCGTCGGCAGCGCAAGGGATAATCTGCCATGCGGAAATTGAAGCATCGCCTGAATCCCGAACCCAATCACCTCTTCATCACCTGTGACGGACTAGAGATTAGTTTCGGCCGCATGAATCGGCTGGCCTCAGCCGGCTGCGGCATGATTCGGCGCTCTACATCGCTGCACCCCGGCGACAAGGTCGGCATCCTAATGTCAAATGGTATGCCCTTCGTGGCCACACTCCTGGCATTGATGCGCATGCGCCTCGTTGCGGTGCTGCTGAATTCGCGCCTGACCGCCTCCGAGCTCCGCTGGCAGCTTAAAAATACCGATTGCCGGCTGCTAATCTGTGACGCGACCACCTCCGCGCAGGCCGATGCGCTAGGCTTTGACCGGCTCGAGTTGCGAGAGCGCAACTTCAATGAGTCGTCCTCAGAATTTGACGACTACGGCTCGATGGTCTTCGCTGACGATTTCGCCATCGTTCATACCTCAGGCACCAGCGGTCGCCCGAAAGCGACGATATTAACCTTTGGCAACATTTACAGCAGCGCGCTCGCTTCGCGCGGGAAGTTGGGCCGATTGGCGAGCGACCGCTGGTTATGCGTCTTGCCGCTTTACCATTTGGGCGGCTTGAGCATCATCCTGCGCTCGCTGATCTACGGCACTGCTGTTGATTTGATGCCGGCGGCGCCCTTCGATGCCGAAGCGGTGAATCGGCAGTTATCCGATCATCCGATCACCCTGGTGTCGCTCGTGCCGACCATGCTGCAGCGCCTGCTGGATGCCAAGACGCGCCCCTGGAACCCTAGTCTGCGCCTCATTCTGCTGGGCGGCGAAGCGCCCTCGCCGGAACTGCTGGAGCGCTGCATCGCCGAAAAACTCCCGATCGCGACCAGCTATGGGCTAACGGAAACGGCGTCTCAAGCAGCGACCGCCATGCCCGATCTGGTCTTCCGAAAACCGGGCACGGTCGGCAAGCCGCTCGAGGGCACACAAGTCCGCATCGTCGACGAAGGAGGCGTCGACGCCGCGCCCAAGGTCCCGGGTGAGGCGCTCGTATCAAGCGGCGCCGTCATGCGCGGCTACTACAAGGATCCCGCGGCCACCGCAGAAGCGCTTCAAGATGGCTGGCTCCATACCGGCGATATCGGCTATCTGGATGAAGACGGCGACCTCTTCATCCTGCAGCGGCGCGAAGACCTCATCGTCAGCGGTGGCGAAAATATCTATCCAGCCGAAGTGGAGGCTGCCTTGCGCAAGCATCCGGCCGTGGCCGAAGCGGTGGTGCTGGGCTTGGCCGACGCCAACTGGGGGCAAGCTGTCGCCGCGGTCGTCGAGCTGCGAGCAGGGCATTCGGCCTCTGCCGATGACATCGTCGCTTTCTCGCGCAGGCGCCTGGCCGGTTACAAAATCCCGCGCCGTATCGCATTCTTGCCGGCGCTGCCGCGCACTGCCTCGGGCAAGGTGCAGCGGCGAGAAGCGCGGAAAGTTTTCCCCGATGCTCATCAGCGCGACGCCTAGCGGACAGCGCTACAACGTTGAGGCGCGCGGCAAGGGCGAACCGCTGGCGCTCCTGCACGGGTTCAGCGGCGCCGCTTCGACTTGGGATTCTATCGCCGAAGAACTCGCGGACGATTTTCAGCTAGTCCTTATAGACCTGCTCGGCCATGGCGCTAGCGACGCGCCGAGGGATACCGCGCGCTATCGCATGGAATCTGTCGCTGCCGACATCGTCGATTTGCTCGATACGCTTGGCGTGGCGAAACCGCACCTGCTCGGCTATTCGATGGGCGGGCGGCTGGCGCTCTTCCTGGCGTTGCGCTATCCGACGCGGATCTCTTCGCTCATCCTTGAAAGCGCGTCGCCCGGCTTGGCTGATGAGCGGGCGCAGGCGCGGCGTCGCCAAGATGACAATATCCTGGCCGAGAAAATCGAAGCGCGCGGAATCGCCTGGTTCGTCGATTACTGGGAAAGGCGGCCTCTTTGGGCATCGCAATCCGACGAACAAATCGGACGGCAGCGAAGCCAAAGATTGGCAAACAATCCCTTGGGCTTGGCGAACTGCCTGCGCGCGATGGGCGCGGGCGCGCAGCCGAATCTGTGGGGAGCGCTTCCCAGCTTGGCATTGCCGACCTGCCTGATCGTCGGCGAGCGCGATGCCAAGTTCCGGCAGATCAACCAAGCCATGCGCGCCGCCATGCCAAAGGCCCGCGTGACGATCATCCCCGCCGCCGGGCACAACACCCATCTGGAGCAGCCGGCCGCTTTCTGCCGTGCCTTGCGGTCATTCATGGACTGCGTTTAGCTGGCGGATGGCATCGTCGACGAAGGCTTCGTATTGCGCTCGCATCTGCGGGATCTCGCCTGGGTCGGATGCGAAACTCGGGTAGTGCTGCAGGCGGCTGGCGCCCCAAAGATCCCAAAGTGGCAGCGCCGACGCATCCAGCGCCGGGTTCAATGCCAAATAATATTCCGTATACAGCGACATCGCTTCGTCGCCGAGCGCCCAAAGCATTTCCAGGCGACTCTTGCCCAGGTCGGCCAAGGGGTCGCCGATCATCGCGTCTTCCCAATCGATGATGGCTTCCAACTGGTCTCCCTGCCAAAGCAGGTTGCCCAGCCAAAAGTCGCCATGCAGCAACGCCGGCGGGTTAAGGTCGACCTTTGGCAGCGCGCTTTTCATTGCCGCGTGAATACGCTCCTGTGTTGCGCTCAGCGGCGGCTCGCCACAAGCGATTAAGTCGCGCGCTTGCGGCAAAAACGAAAGCTCGTGCTCAAGCAAGTCTATGGCGTGAATCGCGCATAATTCGGCGGCGAGCTTCCGACAAAAGGCCGGCCAGTCGTGCGCGTTGAGCCGGCATTTGCCCTGAACAAAAGAAGTGATGAGGAAGGGCGGCTCATGCGTTTCGCAAAGAGAGAGGGCAGCGGGCGCCGGTAATCCCGCTGCTTGCAAGGTCGTCAACAGGCGGAACTCGTCGCGCGCGATCTGCGGATTTCGTTCACGATCAGCGTCGCTGTGCGTAAGCAAGACGAGGCGCTCTTCCGCCTGTCCGCCTGCGCTGACTCGCAATGCGTAGGCGCGTCCGCCGATCTGTTCAATGCCCTGCAGGGTCAAGCGCCGGTCGATTTCGCCGACGACCCGCTGGAGATCGCCCGCGCCGAAAGGGAAACTCGTCACTGCTTGGGACCAGTTCGGTCGCAACCATTCGGCGGCTGACGCTCGTGCCAGTTCTGCGCCTGCTCGTAAGCGTAGGCGATGCGATAAAGCGTCGCCTCGTCAAAGGGCCGTCCCATCAGTTGGTATCCAATCGGCAAGCCCTCAGGCGTGAAGCCGCCAGGCGCGCTGATCGCCGGCTGACCGCTCAGGTTGGCCGGGTAGACGTGACGCACGAATCCGTCGGTTGGCGTCTCGCCGTTTTCCATGTCCTGTCGCGGCTTCCACACATCGTCCAGAAGCGGCGCCGACACCGGAATCGTCGGCGAAATCAGCGCCGCCAGATTCTCGCGCTTGAATAATGCCTTCATGGCCGAACGAAAGCGCTCGCGGGCGCGCAGCGCGGCGACATAATCGGTCGCCAGCACCGCTTGACCAATCTCCAGCGTGGCGCGTGTACCGGGGCTATACAGATGACCCTTTTCGCGTATCTGATGCCGATGGTAGCTGGCCGATTCCACCATGCGGATGGTCTTCAGCGTTTCGCTCGTCAGCGCAAGTTCGGGGATGCGGACTTCAATGATTTCGGCCCCCATTTCCGCCAGCTCGCCGATGACGTTTTCGGTCATGGCGCGCACGCTATCGACAACGCCCGGATACAAAAAGTAGTCACGATCGATTCCGATACGCGCGCCGCGCGCTCCGTCTTCAATGCGGGCCGTATAATCCGGCGCATCTACGCGAGCGGAATTGGCATCTTTGGGATCATATCCGGCGATCGCGCCCAGCATCTGCGCATTGCCGCGCACCGTCCGCGTCATAGGACCAACATGATCGAGCGACCAAGCCAGCGGCAGCACGCCATAAGCGCTGACCCGGCCGTAGGTCGCTTTCATGCCGACGAGATTGTTGAGCGACGACGGGATGCGAACGGATCCGCCGGTATCGGTACCGATCGCTCCGTAGATCGAGCGCGCCGCAAGCGCCACGCCGGAGCCAATGCTGCTGCCGCCGGGGAAGCGCGCGGGATCCCAAGGGCTGCGCGTAGGCGGCTCGCTGCCGCCGCAGGACCATTCATGGCAGCGCGTCTTGCCGATCAGGACGGCGCCGGCCTCGTACAAGTTTTGCACGACAGTCGAATCAAAGTCCGGCGCGAAGCCTTCCAACACTTGGGACCCCACTTCGGTCAGGATACCTTTGGTATAACAGTTGTCTTTGACCGCGACCGGGATGCCGTGCATGGGGCCGCGATCGCGCCCGGCTGCGATTTCTCGATCGGCTCGCTCAGCGGCCGCCAACGCCCGGTCGGCGGTCACCGTGGCATAAGCCTGCACCGTCGGCTCCGTTTCTTTGATCCGGTCGAGCGTCGCCTGAGTAAGCGCGGCCGATGTCGTTTCGCCGCGCCGCAGGGCGGAAGCCGCTTCGGGGATGGACAGATTGTGTAGCGCGCGCGAGTCAATCATGCCAGGCAGCGTCCATTTTCAGCACCGGTACATATTCGCGAAGTTCAGATTCTTCCAAGGCATCCAGCAAGTGCACTTGCTCGGACAGCGCCTCGAGGTCTTCTTCATCGATTTCCAGCTGTAGCAGCTCGGCAACGCGAGCCAACTGGACCGCTTTGGCTTTTGGATCGGATGGCTGTTTTATGTTTGGCATGAGTCTTCTCTCCTTTCAAATGGCGCTCAAGAGACATAACTTCGGTCGGGATCTAGTTGCTCATCGCTTAGCATTGCGCAGGCGCGGGTCGATGATGTGATAGAGCATATCAACGAGCAAGTTCATTAGCACATAAGCCAGGGCGACGAAGATGATGCCGCCTTGCACGACAGAATAGTCGCGTTCAAGGATGCCATCCAGCAGCCAGGCGCCCATGCCCGGATAGGAGAAGACACGCTCGGTGATGACAGCGCCACCTAAGATCGAACCGAACTGCAAACCCTGCAAGGTGATGATCGGCAGCATGGCATTGCGCATGGCATGTTTCCAGATGACGCTGCGCTCGTACAATCCTTTGGCGCGCGCCGTTCGGACGTAATCTGAGTGCATCACCTCCAGCATGGCGGAGCGCGTGAGGCGGGCGACGAAGCCGGCGGACGTCAAACCGATGGTCACGCCGGGCAAGACAAGATGGCGCAGGAAACTTCCGAAAGCTTCCCAATTGCCCGTCGCAATGAGATCGTAAAACATGAAATTGGTGATGACTTCGTAATCGACGCCGGCGCCGATTCGGCCGCTCGTCGGCGTCCAACGCAATTTGACGGAAAAGAGAATGATCAACATAATGCCGACCCAGAAGAGCGGCAGCGACAAGCCGAGTATGGACGCGGTTCGAATGCTGTAGTCGATAGCGCGACTGCGGATCGCGACCGAGGCGACGCCTGACAATACGCCGAGAGCGGTGCTTACGAACAGCGAGACGACGGCCAGTTCAATCGTCGGTGGCATGCGCTCGAATATCATGCGCCGAATCGGCACGCCGCTGCTCATCGCCAAGCCAAGATCGCCCCGAACTAATCTAGCCAGGAAGTGCAGGTACTGCTCGGCAATCGGGCGGTTCAAGCCCCAGACTGCTTCTACTTGCGCCAGCTGGCTTTTGTCCATCACCTGGTTCCGCACCGTCTGAATCGGATTGCCAGGCACGATGCGCAGGGCGAGAAAGGTCAGGCTGCTCACTGCCCACAAGACGATTGGCAACCAGATCAGTCGCTTGAGCAGGTATCCAAACATGCTATTCCCGTCATAGTCCTTGGCCGCGCAGCTTTGGATCGAGGTGATCGCGCAGTCCATCGCCCATGTAATTCACGCTGAGCACCGTAATGGTGATGACCAGCCCGGGAAATAGCGGCACATGCGCCGCGTCAAAGATCAGCCGCTGCCCCTCGGCCACCATCATGCCCCAGTCGGGCGTGCCCGGCTCGACGCCAAGCCCGATAAAATTCAGGGCGGAGGCGGCGCCAATCGCGACCGCCAGCATCGCCGAGGCTTGCACGAATATCGGCGGCATCATATTGGGGAGAATATGCTTCAGAATAATATGGTAGTCGGACGCCCCGAGTGAACGCGCCGCCGATACGTATTCTTCATGCACCAGCGTGATTACGATCGAGCGAACGAGGCGCGCGAAAACAGGCGCCATAGAGAAGCCGATGGCAACTGTCACATTGAGCAATCCCACCCCCAGGGTCGCCACAATCAGGATCGCCAGCAAGATTGACGGGAAGCTCAGCATGACATCCATCAGGCGCATGAGCGCCGTATCAAGCGGGCCGCCGAGATAACCGCCGGCGACGCCGATAGCCGTCCCCGCCGCCAAAGCGCAAACCACGGCGCTGACGCTGGCGCTGAGAATCGGTCGCCCGCCATGAATGACGCGAGAAAAGACATCGCGTCCCAACTGATCGGTACCGAAGACGTTTTCGCGTGATGGTGGCGCAAAGCGATTCTTGATGTTGCGCGCCATGGGATCGTAGGGGGCGATCACTGACGCGAGGATCGTCACCAGCAGGATGAAGATGAAGATAGCGCTGCTGACCAGAGCGATGTCATAGCGACGCCAAATGACGCCGAGCCGCGCTCGCATGTTTTTCTCAGCTCGCATGAATGACCCAAGCTCTACGCGAAGAGAGCGCTTGAAGTTGAGCTTAGTTTAGTGTTCTGCGGCTGAAAAACGCAAATATGACTCCGTAATCGACAGACGAAGCCATATTCGCCAAAGCTCATGGAAGGCTATTCGGACAGCCAAACTTCGCGCAGGTTGATGCGCCCGCCGGCGGTGCCGAAAGTCTCCACATTTTGCACGCGCTTGCTCACAAAGATCGGCGGCGTCAGATAACCGATGTAGATATACGGCAGCTGCTCCAGCATCAGGGCTTGGAATTCCCGGTAGATGGCCTCGCGTTCCATGCTGTCCACAGTAGAGACGCCCGCCGTGACCAGCGCGTCGATCGCATCCGCGGCCTCAAGCGCCTGGTGTTGCGTCTGGCTGCCTTCGGCGCCGGCCCGCGCCATCAGGATCGCCTTGTCATGTGGATCGGGCACGAAGGTGGAGCGCTGGTTAATGCTCAACTGCGTCTGCCCATCGCCGACCTTGCCCCAAAACGAACCGGCATCAAGGCGATCCAGCGTTACGTCAAAGCCGACCGCCTCCAGGTCGGCCGCGATCAACTCCGCCATTTGGGGCCAGAAGCGGTTGTTTTCATAAGCGACTTCGATCGCCACTGGCAAATCCATGCCCGACTCAGCCAGCAATTCTTTTGCGCGCTCCGGATCATACACGCTGACTTCACGCCCGGCTTCGTCAAAGCCGAGGTCCAAGGGACCGAGCAAACTGGCTGGCATTTCAGCGAAGCCGTTCAATCCCGCTTCGATCAGGGTTTCGCGGTCCAGCGCGTAATTGGCTGCCTGGCGCAGCAGAAGATTGTCGAAGGGCTCTTTCGCCACGTTGGCGCCGACGAAGAGATCCACCAGCGGCGCCCCGACTTCGACGCGAATGTTCTCCGAGTCTTGCAGTCGCGGGACGGACGTAAAGGGCGCGTAGAGCGTCATGTCGATTTCGCCCGCCTCCAGCGCAGCGAGGATAGCCGCTTCATCGGGGTAAGCGCGAATGACAATTTGGTCGATATAGGGACGGCCCGCCCAATAATCTTCGTTGGCGGATAGCACCGCTTCCTGCCCGGGCACGAAGCGTTCAATTTTGTAGGGTCCCGCCATCGACATATTCAAGCCGACCTCGGCGCCGTATTCGTCCATCGCCTTCGGGCTGATTATGGCGCCGTCAGGGCGGGAGAAGACCAGCAGCTGCGTCGCGTTTGGCTGCATTAGTTGCAAAACGATGGTGCTGTCGTCAACTGCGTCAATGGATTCCCAATTGCTCGTCCCCTGATTTCCGTACATATACATGCCGTCGATATAGCTTGGATCATCGGGACTGATGGGGCGGGTCATGCTGCGTACGATAGCGCCGGCGGTTACGGGTTCGCCATCATGGAAGGTCATGCCGTCGCGAATGTGGAAGGTGTAGGTCAAACCGTCGTCCGATATCTCCCAGGATTCCGCCAAGCCGGGCAATGCGCCGCCGTTTTCAAAATCAGCGCGCACCAAGCCCTCGCCGATGGTGTCAATGACATGAACGCCGCCGAAGCCGTGCCAAAAGCCGATGTCAAAAGAATCGCCCATGGATTCGGCGCCGAATACAAGGGTGCCGCCATATTGCGGCTCTTGCGCCGTTGCCGTTCCCAAGGCGATGAGCAAGAGCAGAATCACAAACAGCTTGCTAAAGCAATGTGACTTTGACATGGTAAAGGACCTTTCTCTATATCGTCACTTTTTTGGTTCTGCAACAGTCTACTGACCGTGAACGCGCAAGGAACCCGAACTCTTGCACATTATGTACAGATAATCAACAAACTGTCCATCCATGCAGCGATTATAACGCGCGCCGGCTGGCTGTCAAAATCCGGCGGCGGAAATTCTCGTCCTAGTCCGTCATTCAGTCGCCCTCGTCTAGGCGCAAGATCGCGTTGGGATCGACATCCAAATCAAAGTAGTCACGAGCAATTACCCGCGCCAGCCACTCGGCGATGACATCATAGCCCTTGTTCCCGGTCTCTTCGGTCGCCAGCGCTGGATCGCCGATATGTCCGTAGGGCGTATGATCTTTGTATCGTCGCGTGGCGTAGAAGATGCCGCCGCCGGTCTTGATATGTTCGGCGCCTTGAATCTTGCGCATGTCACTCGGCGGAACATGGTGTCTGATTGCGCGGTCGAGACGCACCAGTTCCGGATGGGTTACGAGGATGCGCGCCGTTTCGCCCTCGCCTCCATGACCCTCCTGCTTTTCCGATGTCTGAATCCTGTGATAGACCTTGCTGAGTGGCGCCAGCCAATTGAGCGCCATCGCTTGCGCATCGGCGGTCTTGTCGACGAGATCTTGCGCCGCGACCATCATAACGGGCAGATTGCCGTCGTGGCCGTGCACGAGCGCGAACTTGCGGAAACCAGTCTCATACAAGCTCAGGCACACTTCCGTCAGCAGCCTGATCATCGTATCGGAGCTGAGGCTGATCGTGCCAGCGAAACCCAGGTGAAAGCTGGAGACGCCGAAGGGGATGACAGGACCAAGGACGACCGGGCAGCCCAGCGCTTCCAGACGAAGAGCCGCCCGCCGGCAATTCTCCCGCGCCTCAAAAGAATCGGTGCCGAGCGGGAGATGCGCGCCGTGCGCTTCGGTAGCGCCGACCGGCAGCATCAGCACATCGGTGTGTTTCAGCGCCGCCGCGACTTCCGGTCCTGTCATTTCATCAAGCGTCGGCGGGCCCTTCTGCGAATACAGCGTGTCAGCCTTCGGGTCATGGTCAGCGGACATATCTTGTGCCGTCTCTTTACAATTTGTATAATTCTTGGATATATTGTTTACCATGACGCTGGCAAATGCAAACCGCCTAGGCGCCACGGACCTTAAACAAGAAACTGACGCTCCAATGCTTGCCTTTGACTCCATCGTTACGACAGACCGCGAGGCGACCTTCGCCCTGCTCAGGCAAATGGCGGTTGGAATAGCCAAATTATTCGCGCCGCATTGCGAAGTCGTGATCCACGACTTCGACGACCTCGAACGCTCAATCATTCATATTGAAGGCAATATCAGCGGGCGAAAGGTGGGCGGCGGCGCAACCGACCTGCTGCTGACGCAAGCGCGAAACGGCAATACTGTGCGTGACTTCTACAATTACCAGACTTTCCTGCCTAATGGCCGAGAGATGAAATCCTGCACGATGTTCCTCCGCGATGATGACGGCAGGGCATACGGCGCCTTCTGCATCAATCTGGACATCGGCATCTTCGCCGGCTTCCATAGAATGCTGGGCGACTTTCTGACGCTGGAATCCGATTCCGAGGTCAGCGAAACGCTCTCGGACGATATACAGCGGACCATTCACATTATGCTGATCGAAGCGGTCAACGAAATCGGCGCGGAGCTTCCGATCATGTCCAAGGCGGACAAAATCGATCTCATTGCGCGCTTGGACGAAAAGGGCGCCTTTCAGGTGAAACGAGCGGTGCCGCTAATCGCGGAGGAATTGGGATTGAGCCGCTCGACCATTTACAATTACCTGACGAAAGCGCGGGTCAAGACAGAAGCCGATGCGCAAAATGGAGCTTGAGCAATGGCGTGCTTCGATGTCATCCTGACCGACGAAGCGCCGGTCCCCACCAGTGGTTACAGTCAAGCCATGAGGCATGGAAATCTGCTGGTGACATCCGGCTATCTTGGCACGGCGCCGGATGGCACTGGTGTGGTCGGAGGTGGATTCGAGGCGGAAGCGCGGCAAGCGCTAGACAATGTCAAAGCGGTACTGGAAGCGGCCGGCTGCGCCCTTAGCGATGTCATCCGGGTCAATGTCTCGCTTAGGGATATCAATCGCTTTTCTGAAATGGATGCCATCTATTGCGAATATTTCAGCGAGCCTTATCCAACGCGCAATACCATCGGCGTGGCGGAATTATGGGGCGGCGCGCAAGTGGGCTTTGATGTCTGGGCGATCGTCGACGCCGATAAAAGCTGATGTCCACAATCCTCGACCATATTCAAGATCATGAATCAATCGAATTAACTCAGCGACTGATCCGCATTCCGTCGTTCTTGTGGCAAGAATCGGAGATCGGGCGATGGCTCGCGAACTGGATGTCGCAGCGCGGCTACGAGGTTGAGCTCCAGGAAGTGCCCCTGAAAGACGGCGGCTTAAGCCATCAGGCGATCGGCGCGCTCCGCGGCAATGGCGGCGGACCCTCGCTTATGCTATGCGGCCATACGGATACCAGCGACTGGAATGGCGATGTCTTCCGCCGCGACCAATGGCGCTATGATCCCTTCGGCGCAGAGATTGACAGCGGGTTGATCTATGGCTTGGGCGCGCTGAATATGAAAGCGGGGCTGGCTGCTATGCTCATAGCGGCTGAGGCGATCCGCCGCTCCGGGTCATCGCCAAAGGGTGACCTGATCCTCGCCTGCGTCGTCGCCGAGACCGGTGGAGGGGTGGGCGCGCTGCATCTGATCGAGAGCGGCTGCCGCCCGGAATATTGCATCGTCACCGAAGCGGGAGACCTCGATGTCGGCTTGATATCAGTCGGCTATGTGCAGGGGCAGATTCGAGTTGGCGGCGAATTCAAACACCGCGTGCCTTATGTGAATCCGATTGAGAAAGCGACGAAGGTCATCGACGCCTTCAGCCCATCGTATGCGCAGATTCCACCAAAGGCGGCCGGCGGTTGGCTGCGATATCAGCCGCATCCGCTGATCCCGGGCTATCCGGCAATGGCGATCCGCGACATCGCGCATTATCAGGATATGACGACCGTCACATTTGACTTGCGCATTGTTCCCGGCATGACCGAAGCAAGCGCGCGCGAAGATATGGCGGCGCGCCTCGAGCAGATCAGACAGGAGGACAGTGAGTTCGAATACGAGTTAGTGATTCCACAAAGCGATCAGCAGCCCAACATGCCAGCGCGCGAGGCGACGCCGCTGGATTCACCGGTGGTCTCCGCATTGATCGCGGCGCACAAACAAGTCACCGGCGCTGAACCGCGAGTCGGCGCCGGGCATCGCATTGGGGCGACCGCTGATACCTGCCATTTCAAGGGCGCTGGCATCACCTGCGTCGAATATGGACCCGGTTTCATCCCCACTTGGCCGATGGTTGATGAATGCGTTTGCGTCGATCAGGTGATCACCGCAACGCAAACACTGGCGCTGACAGCCGAAGCTTTGCTGATTTGAGGCGACGAGATGCATCATCAAGACATTCCGGTCGATCTTGCGCTAGACATTTACACGCGCGTCTTGCGCATCCGCCGCTTTGAGGAAGAAGTCGGCCGGCTTTTCCGGCAGGGTCAATTGCCCGGCTTTGTACATCTTTACATTGGTGAGGAAGCGGTGGCCGCCGGCGTCTGCGCCGCGCTGACTGATGAAGATACCATCATCAGCACACATCGCGGTCATGGCCACGTGATTGCCAAAGGCGGCGACATCAAGCGCATGATGGCGGAGTTGTTCGGCAAGGCGACTGGCTATTGCAAAGGCAAGGGCGGTTCGATGCATATTGCCGACTTCGAAATCGGCATGTTGGGAGCGATCGGCATCGTCGGGGGCGGCATACCGATAGCCGTAGGCGCCGGCTTGAGCGCCTGGTACAGCGGCAGCGATCGCGTATCGTTATGCTTCTTTGGCGATGGCGCCGCGAACGAAGGCAGTTTTCATGAGTCGTTGAATCTCGCTTCGACGCTGACGCTGCCGGTGATATTCGTCTGCGAGAACAACCAATATGGCGAATTCACGCCGGCGAAAAATGCGATGAATATCAACGATATCGCCGATCGCGCCATTGGCTATGGCATTCCTGGCTTGGTCGCCGATGGCGTCGACGCATTTGAGATGTATCGCGTTACTCGGGCGGCGGTGGAGCGGGCCAGGCGCGGCGGGGGGCCGACCTTGATCGAGGCGAAGACCCACCGCCGGGGCAGCCATGCCGAGGGCGAAGAAGCTTTCCTCGCGGGACAGACATATCGTGATGAAGCGGAGACTGCGGCCGCGCAGGCGAATGACCCGCTGCGCCTGCTACACAGCTATGTCAGCGAAAACGGCCTGCTGCCGGCGGAACAGCTGGAAGCCTTGGACAGTGATATCACGCAGTTCGTGGCTGAAGCGGCTGAGGCGGCGCGAAATAGCCCGGATCCCGAAATCGAATCGCTATTTGAAGACCTGTGGTTATGATCTGGCGCGGAATAATCGGGAGCGTCTGAATGCCTCGCAAGACTTATGTGGCGGCGATTCAAGAAGCCTTGGCTGAGGAGATGCGGCGGGACCAGCGCGTTTTTCTCATCGGTGAGGACGTGCGAATTGGCGTATTCCCCAGCACACGGGGATTGCATACCGAGTTCGGCGACAAGCGCGTAATTGACAGTCCCATATCCGAGCTGGCGGTGGCCGGCGCGGGGATAGGCGCGGCGGTGACTGGGTTGCGCCCGATAGTCGACCTCATGTTTGGCACGTTTTTGTATCTCGCCTTCGACCAAATTGCCAATCAGGCGGGCGCCATGCGCTATATGTACGGCGGGCAGACGAATGTGCCGCTAGTCTTCATGGTGCAGAATGGCGCCGGCAGCAGCGCGGGCCATCACCACAGCCAAGCCGTGCACCAGTTCTTTATGAATATGCCGCAGATCAAAGTCGTATTGCCCAGTACGCCTTATGATGGAAAGGGCTTGCTCAAGTCGGCGATTCGTGATGATAATCCGGTGCTTTTTCTGCACTCGCTCTCGCTTGGCGGGAAGCGCGGGGAAGTGCCGGCGGATGAATATGTGATACCGATCGGAGAAGCCGATGTCAAGCGCGCAGGCAACGATGTCACTATCTGCGCCGCCGGCCCAACCGTGTATACCGCCTTGGACGCCGCCGATGCGCTGGAAGCAGAAGGCGTCGCCGCGGAAGTGATTGACTTGCGCAGTCTGTCACCCTGGGACAAGGAGACTGTCCTGGAGAGCGTCGCCAAGACGGGCCGCTTCATCGCCGTCGACGAAAGCTTCCCAACTTGCAGCGCCGCTAGCGAATGGGCAGCGACCGTGGCCGAAGAAGCCTTTTATCAGCTGAGGGCGCCGGTGCAACGCGTGACCAACAAGGATGTGCCAATGCCCTTTAGTCCTGTTCTGGAGAAGGCGGTCCTCCCATCCGAGGCCGATGTAATCGCGGCTGTACACAAGACCTTGGCTTGAAGATAGCGGCAAGGCGGTTTACATCCGCAAGGAGAATTACGTGGCTTTGATACCCATATACATGCCAAAATTCGGAATGACGATGGAAGAAGGATTGATCGTCGAGTGGCTGGTGGCGGAAGGCGATACGGTCGCTGAAGGCGACGGCATCGTCGTGATTGAGACGGAAAAAGTCAGTACAGAACTTGAAGCGCCGGCCGCGGGCGTCGTCGTGGAATTGAATTGCGAAATCGATGACGAAGTGCCGGTTGGCGCAGTCATCGGCTATATCGAGTCGGTTTGATTATGGGGCGCCTTGCCGGCAAGACCGCGCTGATAACAGGCGCCGCCCGCGGGATCGGCCGCGCCATCGCCCTGCGTTTTGCCGCGGAGGGCGCGAATCTCGTGCTCTGCGACCTGAATCTGAAGAGCCTGCGCGAAGTCGCCGCCGCGGCCGAGTCAAGCGGCATTAAGACCCTCTCCAGACGCACAGATGTTGCTGAACGCCACCAGATTCAAGAACTCGTTCATAATGGCGCCGCCGAGTTTGGCATGATTCACATCGTAGTCAACAATGCGGGAATTTTCTTTAATGCGCCTTTTGAGCAGACGACCGATGAACAGTACGACCACATCATGGCGGTCAACGTCAAGAGCGTATTTCTCGTCTCCCAAATCGTCATCCGCGAATGGCTGCGGCACGGGATTAAAGGGACGATCGTCAACTTGGCTTCGATCGGCGCCGCCGTCGCCTTCGTCGATTCCGCAGCCTATTGCACGACCAAAGGCGCGGTCGCGGCCATGACCCGCTGCATCGCGCTGGAATATGGTCCGAGAGGGATTCGCGCCAACTCAATGGCGCCTGGCATTGTTGATACGCCAATGTTGCCCAGCCAAGAAGATAACGAACGCTGGGCCAATTCGACGATACCGCTGCGCCGCTTGGGCCAACCGAAAGATGTCGCGGATGTCGCGCTGTTTCTGGCATCGGACGAATCGCGTTATATCACCGGAGAGATGATCTTCGTCGATGGCGGCTGGATGCTCCACTAGGTTGGGTGAATTGTCGGCGACGACTGGGAGCGACGCTTTGTGAAACTGCGCGACAAGGTGGCTTTGGTCACCGGTGGCGGATCAGGCATCGGCGAGGCAAGCTGCTATGCCTTCGCTAGAGAAGGCGCGCGGGTGGCGGTGGCCAATCGCACCTTGGCAAAAGCGGAGGCAGTGGCGCGCAGCATCGAAGCCAAAGGCGGCCGCGCGATCGCGATCGGCGCCAATGTCGCCCGCAGCGCCGATGCGCAGCGCATGATTGACGAGGCGGTGGCGGAATTGGGCGCGCCCGATATCGTCTTTAACAACGCCGGCGTCAGCCCAGCGGGCCGCATTACCGATATCAGCGAAGCCGATTGGGACCAGTGCCTGAATATCGACTTGAAGTCGGTCTTCTTGATCGCCCGCTGCGCGATACCATTGATGATTGAGGCTGGCGGTGGCGTGATACTGAATACCGCCGGCACCTTCGGAATGCGCGCGGCCGCGAACAAAGCAGCCTACTCAGTCGCCAAGGCGGGCCTCATCAACCTGACGCGATCGATCGCCCTTGATTACGCGCGCGACAATATTCGCTGCAACGCGATCTGCCCGGGCTATGTCGATACGCCACTTAATACAGGCTTGCCACCAGCGGAGCGAGACGCGTTTCTGGAACAATACCAGCCCTTGCGCGGGATAATCAGCGCTGATGAAGTCGCGGAGCTGGCGGTGTATCTCGCATCTGACGCGGCGAAGATGATCACGGGTCAAATGTTTGTAATCGACGGCGGTCAGCAAGCGGGCTTATACGCCTGATGCCTACCATTGTTCACGCGCCTTATGCCTTGCGCCGCGGCCTCCTGGTTGACGATTTGGCTCTCTGCGTGGATGGGGAATACATTGTTGACGCCGGCAAGCTCGCTGAGCTTGTCGCTCGCCATCCCGATGCCCTTCGGGTTGGCGGCGATGACTACATTCTCGCGCCCGGATTCACCAATGCGCATGACCACGGACGCGCATTGGGGGCGCTGGCGCTGGGCCTTCCCGACAGTTTCCTTGAAACATGGCTCAGCCAATTAGCGCGCCTGCCGAGCATCCCGCCGTATTTGGCGGCGCTGTATTCGGGGCTGCAGCTACTGAAATCGGGCGTGACAGCGGTCGCTCACAGTCATAATCCGATCTCCTGGTCGGAGCTTTCAGTTGAGATTCCAGAGTCCCTGCGCGGATATCGGAAGGCCGGCATCCGCGTCGCCATGCATCCGCCGATAATCGATCAGCATCATCTGGTATATGCGGAACGCCAGCGCTTTCTCAACATGCTTCCGCTGGAGTCGCGCGAAGCGCTGGGCGCGGCAAATGGCATCGACTTGAGCGCTGACGAATACTTCGCCATTCTCGACGACTTGTACAGCGCATTCCACGACAGCGCGCGACACCGCGCGCACATTCAGGTCAGTCCGGCTGGCGGCCAATGGTGCAGCGATGAATTGATTGTACGGGCTTGCGAGTGGGCGCGCAGTCGTCATACGCGGGTCCAAATGCACATGCTCGAAACGCAATACCAGCGGATCTACGCCTACAAGACCTGGGGCAAGAGCTTCATCCGGCATCTCGCGGATATCGGCGTCGTGGGCGACTGGCTCACGCTGGCGCATATGGTCTGGGTTGAAGATGACGATATTGAACTGCTGGCGGATTGCGGTGTTGGCGTCGTGCATAATATCAGCAGCAATTTGCGGCTGCGCAGCGGCATGGCGCCGGTCGCCGAGATGGTGGCGGCTGGAGTCAAAGTCGGCATTGGCTTGGACGGACAGACGCTGGATGATGACCAGGACTTCCTGCGTGAAATGCGGCTGGCTTGGACAGTTGGCAATAGAAGCGGGATGGCGGCGACCGATCTCAATGCGGAGATAGTGTGGCGGATGGCAACAAGCGCCGCGGCCGAGATCGCTTTTGGCGCGGGCGCGCCGCTGGGGGAGCTTGAAGTTGGCGGACTTGCAGACCTGATCCTGCTAGATTTGGACGCGATTAGAGGCAAATGGGCGCCAGCGGAATACCCGTCTCCCGAGCTGCTGCCGGCCTACCTGCTGCGCCGATCCCGACAGGAGCATGTGCGGCATGTGATGGTTGGCGGGGAGTGGGTCATTAGCGATGGCGAGCGCGTGAACTTCGATTTAAGCGAAGTCGAGCGAGAGATATGGGAAGGGCTGAATTTCGAGACGAAGCGAAAGTCCTCTAGTCTCCCCACAGTTCTGCGCGAATTCTATCGGACGTGGAATGACGGGGAATTGCCAATACTGCAACGATAGAAGGCAATGGTGAACCATATTGCCAAGACTTCGCTGATGATTTCAATCGGCAAGCCGGCGCGAGCGCCGTCTTCAACTTCATCGGCGCCTGGAACGAATTCTTCTTCGCCATCATCTTGGGTAACAACCAAATCAAAACGGTGACGGTCGATATCTTGACCTACGTCACCGACTACGCCATTCTGTTCGGCAGGTTATTCGCCGCTGCCAGCTTGATCCTTTTGCCTATCATTGTCTTCACCTTCTTTGTGCAAAAATATATCGCGACCGGTTTAACAGGCGGCGCGCTGAAAGGCTAAACTTATGAGATTGGGTCTCGGGCTTGGCGGATTAGGACTCGATTCGCAAGGGCTGATTGATCAGGCGAAGGCGCATGGCGTCTCCGGCATATTGATGGACATCAGCGAGGTGCGCAAGCAGCCGGTGGCCGATTGGCGGCGGCAGCTCGCCGATAACAGCGTGGTGATGCATGACGCGCTGCACCTGCATATAGATGAGTGCCCGGCTGGCGAAGGCTGCCTCAATTACGCTGACATCATCGCGCTGGTCGATGAGCATTTACGCCCCGATACGTACATGGTCGTTGAGCACACGCCACTCGATAAGCTGCCCGCCGCCATGGCGTGTATCCGGGAGTCGGCGGCAAAAGCGGGCGTGGCGATTGTTTAGGATATTGAGAGGAGGGTTGACTATGGAAGTGCAGGCAAACGGGACAATAGATAGCCAATGATGAGTGTGGCGATGCCTAATACGATGATTAATGTCCAACGCCAGTTATCTAACTTGCCTTCAATCCGCGTCAAAATAACCTTTATCTCTCCCATGTCGTGCGCGTGTACCTCTTTTGGCACCCGGTGCTCAAGTTCTGATTTGATGACTTCTATTTCTGATGCTGACATACCTGTTTCGCTTGACTCGCTGGAATATTGACCGAGGATAGTGTAGCTGCTAGCTCTTGGATAGTCAACTTTGGTGCAGCCTGGCTAGCGTTTTGGGCAAACCGAAATTATGCTCTGACATTGTTTTGAAGCCCTGTTTTTCCTCGCTCGACAATGCAAACTCGCACAGGCGAAAGCAATTCAATTTACCGATGCGGAAAAGGAAGGCGCAAATGGGGAGCAACACTGAAATTCGGCTGGGAATCGTCGGGATGCGGCTGGGTTTGTGGCACGCCGGCGCAATTGACGACCACATCCAACTGCCCAAATTGTTCGACGATGGACCCAATCAGGCTCTCCACTTCGTCTTCTCTCGTGATGTCAATGCGAATAGTCTCGACCCGGCCCGCCAACTCTCCCATCGTCTCTTTGGCTTGCGCCAGCGCCTCCTCGTTGATATCGGCCAGCACAACGCTGCCGCTTTCGCGCGCCATGCGCTTGGCGATGCCCAAACCGATACCGCTGGCGCCACCGGTCACGATGGCTGCTTGTCCTAGAAATCTGCGCTCGAATCTCACTCGACTATCGCCTGATTCGCCAACACGCGCAGTTCGCGCCGGATGGGGTAGGAGGAAGAAGGCATCAACTGCGTCAGAAAGATTGCGGTCATTTCCTCGCGCGGATCAATCCAAAAAAAGGTGCTGGCCGCGCCGCCCCAGGCGAATTCGCCCGGTGAAGTCAGAATCTGCGCCGCCGCCGGATCAAGCATAACCGAACCGCCCAATCCAAAGCCGACGCCCTCATGACGCGTCTCCGTGCGGATGCCGCCCCGGCGCAAATTATGCCGCGCGCCCAAGCCCATGCCAACGCCTTTAGACCGCGTATCGCTGTAAAGCGCGTAACCCATATTCGCGAGATCGCATCCCCCCGGCAGATGATTGCTGGTCATGAGCTCGACCGTCCGCCGTCCCAAGACGCGCGCGCCATCGAGTTCGCCCTTGTTGAGCAGCATCTGAGCGAAGCGCAGATAATCGCTCGCAGTAGAGATCAGACCGCCGCCGCCCGATGGCAACTTCGGCTGCCTTAAGTAAGCGCTTTCGCCCGGCTTATCGATGAGTCGGAAGCCATCGCACGCGCATTCGTAATTGGCGGCGAAGCGCTCGGCCTTTTCCGGCGCTATCGAAAACGCGGTATCCACCATGCCCAGCGGCGCCAGGATCTCGTCGGCGAAGTATTGATCGAGGCTTTTGCCCGAGACAATTTCAATGATGTATCCCAATACATCGGTGGCGACGCTGTAGCTCCAGCGCGTCCCCGGCGAAAAGAGCAGGGGCAGCTCGCTCAGCCCCGCGGCGAAATCCGCCAGCGTCATCTCCGCGTCTTCGAAAAACTTGCGCTGACGATACATCGCGTCAATGGGATGGGCGCGCATGTGGCCGTAGGTTAAGCCAGATGTATGGGTCAGCAAATCGCGGATGGTCATCTCACGCTCGGCCGGGACCGTCCGCCAGCTATGCTCATCGCCGGACTCAAAGACCGCCAGCTCTCGAAAACCCGGAATATATTCAGACGCCGGATCATCCAAGTGGAGCCGGCTCCGCTCGTACAAGGTCAGCACAGCAACCGAGGTGATTGGCTTGCTCATTGAATAGATGCGGAAGATGGTATCTTCTTCGACGGGCAACCCGGCTTCGACATCGCGCAAGCCGTAGCGATGCAGATAAGCCGCTTTCCCGCGCCGGGCAATGAGCGCGAGGTAACCGGGTATCTTGCCCTCATCGACGTAGCGGTTGAAGCGCGCGGCGATTCGCCCCAAACGGTCCGCCGAAAGTCCTACCGTTTCCGGGCGCGTCAATTCGATCATGTTAAAATGCCCCCGTTGTTATGACAGCATAAAGCCCTCATAACCCTTGGCTGCCACTTCGTTGCACTTTTCGACATAAGGCGGGAAGCCGGGCAAGGGCATGAATACACGCGGTTTGCCGGGGATATTGGCGCCCAAATACCAGGAATTGCAGGTCACTTGCAGCGTTTTGCCCGCCACCTCATTCACATGGGCGACCCAGGCTGCCTGCGCCGCTTCGGTCGCCTCAATACAGGCATGATTTCGCTCTACCATAAAGCCGATGCAATCGCTGACCCATTCGACGTGCTGCTCAATCGCCACCATCATATTGGTCAGCACCGACGGACTGCCCGGTCCTGTAATCGTAAACAGGTTGGGGAAACCGGAGACTTGCAAGCCCAGGTAATTCACCGGACCGGCCATCCATTTCTCGCGCAGGGTCAGTCCATCGCGCCCGCGGATATCAATCTTGAGTAGGGCGCCGGTCATGGCGTCGAAACCGGTGGCGAAGATGATGATGTCGAGGTCGTAGTCAGCGTCGCTTGTTGTGATTCCATCTGGGGTGATCGCTTGAATGGGCGCGGCGCTGATATCCGCCAGCAGCACATTCGACCGATTGAAAGTCTCGAAATAACCGCTGTCGAGCACCGGGCGCTTGCAATGAATCGTATAATCGGGGCTGAGCATTTCCGCGACCTGCGGATCCTCTACGATTTCCTGGATCTTCCTCCGCACAAAATCGGCCGTCGCCTTGTTGCTGTCGGGATTCATTTGAATGTCGTTGAAGCTGCCGTAAAAGGAGAATCCCCCAAGCTGCCAGCGCTCCTCGAAGATTCGCCGCTGCTCGTCTTCGTCCACCGACAAGGCAGAAAAGTCGTTGCCCGGGATATGCGACAATTGACCTGAGGGCTGCAATCGATTGCGGGCGCGGAAGCCCGGGTAATCGGCTTTGATCGCGGCTACAACAGCGGGATCGACCGGACGATTGCGCGCCGGCGTCGACCATTGGGCGGAGCGCTGAAAAACCGTCAAATGCTTTGCCTGCTCGGCGATAACCGGGATCGCCTGCACCGCCGACGATCCGGTGCCGACAACGCCCACTCGCAGCCCGCTGAAGTCGACCCCCTCATGGGGAAAGCGCGCCGTGTGGTAGATCGGTCCGCTGAAGCTATCCATCCCCTCAATGGCCGGCATGTTGGGCGCCGATATGCTGCCCGTCGCCATGACGAGAAACTGGGCGCTAAGCTCTGCTCCGTCATCGGCGCGTATATGCCAACGGCTGGTCGCTTCGTGAAAGTTCGCCGCTTCGACCTTAGTGCTGAAGGTGATATCGCGCCGCAGGTCAAAGCGATCGGCAACGTGATTGAGGTAGGCCAGGATCTCCGGCTGGGTCGGATATCGTTCGGGCCATTCCCATTCCTGCTGGAGATCTTCGTCAAAGCTGTAAGAATACTCCATCGTGTCCGTATCGCAGCGCGCGCCCGGATAACGATTCCAATACCAGGTACCGCCGAGATCGCCGCCCATCTCGAGCGCGCGCGCCGACAAACCCAGCTGGCGCGCGCGATGCAGCATATATAGCCCGGATATGCCGGCTCCCACGATAATGACATCGAATCTGTCGGCAGCTTTCATATTTGTATTTCCTGAATGGATTGATGCTCTAGCGCGCCTCCAAGGCCTTTGAATCCGCCCCTTGATGGGCTCGCCCAAAAGACGGTTGGCGCTGCGCAAGCGCGACGGTTCCGCAGAGCGCTCGCCTGTCCCCGGGCGGATTGTTCATCTTCCATTACAGCCTGCTGGCTTTAGTCAACCTAGGAAATCGTCGCCAAATACCGACTGCACTTCGCCGCGCAGTTCGTCAACGGCAACCGCAAGTTCGCGTGTGTCCTTGTATTGATGATAAGGATGCCCGCCCAAGAGCATCACCGGTCCATCAAAATTGTTATCGCGCGCCATTTGCAAACAGCGCTTGGAGTCTTGCATATTGATCCTGCCTTCGTCGTCGATCATCACCCACTGGTGAATGGCGGTCGCGCGCGGCATTAGCTTGGACAATGTATCGTATTTGCCGGGACCCTTCGCATTGCCGAAATCAGCGACTAAGCCATAGTCACGCTCGGCAATATCCAGAACCTGCAATAAGTCATCCGCTTCGCTATTGAAGACTTTGTAATTCTCGGTAGCCGGCTCCACCCCGCACCGCAGACTATGGTCATAAAGTTCCCGAAAGGCTTGGCCGCAGGCGCTGATGTTCTCACTATTGGGCTTGCTGTCGCCCGGGACATAGCGGACGCCGGCGGAGCCCAACTCCGCCGCGATTTCCGTCCAGCGCTTGGTCAGCGCGATGCTGGCGCTGCGCAGCTGCGGATCCGCGCTCGCCATTTCGCCGATATCGATCAGCAGTTGATACAATTCCACATCCGCCGCTTCGAATGCGGAGCGCAATTCCTCCAGGTAGCCCGCCTCAATAGTAGGGATATGCTGAATGCAAAGATCGACGCAGTTGATTCCCAGCGCGGCGACCGCGCTCGGGAAATCCAACAGGTCGAGAGTTGGCGTCCCCCGAAATGACCCGGAGACGCTCTTGTGTCCTTCGTCCAATTCAAACCATGGATCGCCCAAGGCATCCGGAAGATGTAGCGAAAAACTCGATAATCCAGCCCGTACCATTTTTGACTCCTCTAATACTAAAGTCTACTCAAGGGCAGAACCCAAACTTTACCATTTTCGCTAGCTGAATCACAGACATTGGTTCGCGCGATCATCGCGGTGGGGCCAGGCGCAGTTTCTGTAGCATCGCGGCCAAGCCGCCCGAAACCATCGCGCATTCCGCATTGGAATCCGGCATTTGCGCGATCACGCCGATTTTCATGACCAGCAAAATGCGCAAGCAATGGGGAGGGCGCGGGAAACTAGGGGACGGCGGCGGTAACGATTCCGCCAGCGATCCAATGTAATCAACGTGACCGGCCGCGTCGGCCGGCCAAGAAGCTTTTCATCAACACCTAGGTCATCGTGGACATAGAGGGGCGATGCCTCGCCCCCTCGCTTACTCTTCGGTGTTGCTTAACTGGAGCCGCTCGCGACCAGCACGACGACGCCCGGTCGGTTGATCCGGCCGCAGGTCAAACCCCCGCTTACATAAGTCTCGAGCGCATGTACGGTTCGTTCAGGCGTAGAAGTGTCGATGAAAACAGTCCCGCCTGGCAGCGCGAAGCAGACTTCCGTTCCTGGAGCAAAGAATATATCGTCTGACTCGCAAGAAGGCAGCAGCAGCATCTGACCAACGGACAGCAGTTGATTCGTCTCGAGATTATTGTGACGTCTAAGGACTTCCACCGTGGTGTCGTATCGGATCGCCAAGCGAAACAGGTTTTCGCCCTCAGCGACGACGTGGGTACAGTCCCCACCGGATCGCCATAACCTCATCGCAAGCCTCGCCCCTTCCAGCGCCGGATGTTTGTCGAGCGAGATCGTGTCAATCTCCGCGCATTGCAAATCGTCGTCAGGCGACCGCACCATGATACGGTCGTCCACCGGGCAAATGTTGGGCGGCGGCTCAGGTGTTGGCGGCGGTGGAGGCGGCGTATTTTCAGGAGGCGGCGGATCAGGCGGTTCTGGGGTGGGCGGGGGAGCTGCAGGTTTCGGATACTCGTATGCGCCGATGTCACAATTCCCGAACTGCGGACGGGCGGTGTCGGGCTGATCGTCAAGCAAACAGTACATCGGATTGGCGGCGTCAATCGCCGGGCTTGTCGACAGAAGCTGATGATGCGGCGGGTCGCCAGTGAGTTCTTCATTAATCCTGGCATCATCGCCAGGGGTCAATTGCGCCACTGCGACCACCACTTGCTGAGCCTGCGCTGTGATCTCATCGCTATCGGACGGCGCTGCTTGACTTTCGGCTGGTTCTGGCGTGCAAGACCCGTCTTGGATGAAGTTGCCGGTGAACTGGATAATGATGTTGGGATTGGGACCGCTGTGGCAATCGCCGCCGTTTGCGCTGTTGGTAATCAAAGTGTTGCGCATCTTCAAATTGCCCGTCCAGCCGATTATGGCGATGCCGCCGCCTTGTTCGTCCGCCGAATTGTAAGCCCAAGTCGTGTGTGTGAGCGTCACGAAAGAACTAAACGAACTCAGCCCGCCGCCTTCTCTGGCGTTGTTGCGGCTAAAAGTGCTGTTCGTGATGTCAAGGGTGGTTTGGCTGCTTTCGATAGCGCCGCCTTCGTCAGCCTGGTTTTCGACAAAGGCGCTCTTGTTGATGGTCGCGATTCCGCCCGCGGTTTTCAGTGCGCCGCCGTCTTCAGTAGCCATGTTGTTCTTGAAGGTGGCGCCAACGATGTCCAGCGTGTTCAAGCCGGTAGAACTGATGAAGTAGACGCCGCCGCCGTGGCTTTTTACCGTCATGTTGCCGCTGAACTCGCTGTCGACAATATCTACATCGCTGTCAATGGCGTAGATGCCGCCGCCGATGTCGTTGGCTTTGCTATCCTTGATCACGCTGTCGTTGACGCTCAATGACCCGCTGTTGACATAGATGCCGCCGCCCACAGTCGCCGCCAAACCTTTGCTTATGGTCAAATCATTGACGCTCAAGTGTCCGTTTACCACCATGATCACGCGATGATTGGTATCGCCGGAGATCGTGCGGCCCTTGCCCTCAAGCTGAACTCGGCTCGTTATGGACGGCAAATCCGCCGCTAGAGTAACATTCTTCTTCAGCAGGATGATGTCGTCGCCAGTGGCGGGCGGGGTCGCGGTATCATCCGGATCGCCGCCAGCCTCGCAATCATCATTGCCGTCTCTGTCGCCGCTCTCTTCGATCTGGGCGTTGCCGTTGGCGGAGCGGATCGCGTTTGCCAAGCTGCAGTTATCGTCAACTCTGATGACACAGGGAAGCGGGTGCGCCGTCTCAACCGTCGCCAGAACCGTATCGCCAGCCGTTGGAACCACCGCTACCGTGGTGGTCTGTCCACAGTGCTCCGCGCTGACGACCCATTTCGCTGCCGTCGCATCCGCCCCTTCCCTCGTTTGAGCGGATTCAGCATTGAAGCTGGGTGTCCATTGAGCGGAATCAACCGTTTGATCGCCGCCGCTCAGCTCGCAGCTAAGGACGTGCTCGCCGTTTTCGATCAGGTTTTCACAGCTTACGGTTAAGCTGTCGGATGGCGCCGGGGGGCACGTAAGCATGATCGTCGTCACAGCCGTCGGCGGCGTCAAATCGTCTACAGAGGCGTCGACCTCTATATCTGTGCTCTCGCCGCAGTATTCATCGGCGATAACCCAGTGGGCTGTCGGCACTTCAGTTGTTTGCCGGTATTGAGCCTCGAAACTGGGGGTCCATACCGCAGATGATATTTCCCGATCGCCGGCGCTCGCTGCGCAGTGCAGAATGTTGTGGTTGTCGCCGGGCACTATCTCACAACTTACCGTTACCGTGACAGGCGGCGGCGCAGTCGCGGGAAAGTCTACCTCTACTGTTTGCGACTGATCGCTCCGATCATTGCCGCGAATGGTCTTGACCCCAAAGATATACCGTTCGCCAAGCGTAGTGGCGCTGGTATCGGTATAGCTGGTTAGGCTGCTGCCGGTGTTATCCACCAGGGTCGCTAGCTCGGTTTCCCCTTGCGCCGGACGCTGGCGCAGGATTTCATAGCCGTCCACTGTTCTAACCGGTGCCGTCCAACGCAGCGTGACGCCCTCAGCGCTGACGCTCGCCGCCAAATCGGTCGGCGCTGCAAGCGCGGGCGTCTGCGCTACGACAGGACTTTGCGTCGCGGCGAAAAGCATCAACGGGCAGAGCAGCGCGAGGATTCGGAACGAGAGGCTGGCGCGCTGCACACACACGTGGCCATCCGCCTTAGGTCTCAAGACAGATAGCGCTGCTAACTCCAGATAACTCTTCAGCGACATAAGTCTCATGCTTGTCTCCATTCTTTTTGAATTAGCCATCTGCCGAAGAAGCAATTTCGGCGCGAAAGATTTCGGATTTGGATAACAGGTTTAGACTGCTGAGGAAAGGCGAGCGCGCGCGCGTCCATCAACGGGGAGCTTTTGTCCGCTCGCTCTTTATGCGCCGGAACAGGATCACGAAATACATTCACATTATGTGAACCTGTGTTACCGAGCCTTTGAAGCCCAGGTCCTACCATTACCTTCTGCTCCATAGCGATCAATCGTTTGCTCCATGAACTGATTGCATGCCAAGCCCAGCCTTAGAACTGCTTGTGTATGCGAAGAAACAACTTGTACCAGCGATCGTATTCTTTACGATCGAGGACGCTGTCACCGATCTCTGGCACGGCATCAACTAACAGCAGATCGTTGTAGAGTTGCAGCGAATGCGAGGCAAACTCAACCAGCTCTCGGCACAATGGCAAATCCTCCCAAACTGTCTTTCGGAGTCTTCTAAGATCGGCTCGGCTATACAGACCTTGAGTAAGCGCGACATGGAATGGTTCGAAACGCTCGCCGGACCTTGCGCTCTTGAATTCGAACGCGGAACATGGTTCGCTCCAATCGACATGTCTGTTGGCTGCTGAAATAGCCACGGCGGCAATGAACATTGCGCCCAGAAGAAGCACAGCCAATCTGACCATGTATGACTTTTGCCGTCCAAATCTTCTCGCCCGATGTTCGCGTCTCTGTTTCAACTTCTGTTCCAGCCGGAATCCCCACTCTGACATGCGCTAGTCGCGGTCTCCCCTTGGCGTCAGATAGCGCTTGCTAAGCCGCCCTGCGCGCCGCGGTTATCTACCTCCGTTCAGCCGACCCTCCATGGCAGCGGGTCTAATGGCGGGCAACACACGATTGAATATCTCTCCCTTGCTTTCGAGCGCTTCTGACATGCAAATGGACTGCCCAATGACGGAACTCCGCATCAAAGGGGGGAGACACGGAAACATAGCGTTCGAGGCAACGGCGTAGCCGTAAAATGACAATGAATCATTGCTATGTCCTCACTAAGCAGCCCATTTGGATGCCAGAACGCGCTATCAAGCCGCTTTTGTCTAGTCCTTGAGCGTGATATGGTCACGAGCGATCCAGCCGTCCACCTTATTGCAACGCGCCCGGTAGAATTCGAATATGCTCGGCTCCCGGATTATGAGTCGCTGTCCCCGGAAACAAATGCTAATCGTTGATGAATGCCGCGACGGCATAACATGGATGGCGGCATTGTCTCCGCTAATTACAGCGTCGCGTTCTATCAACGACGATCGCACCGTACGCGAAGTGCTGTTTAGCTGAATGGCGATGAGCAAGGCTGCTGCCAGCAGCAAGGCGATTGACTTTTTGCTCAGGGCTCTATTCATTATTCGAACCTCTACTCGACAATCGCAGCAACATTGCTCTATTCCCACATGGTCGCGTTTATCCGATACAATCCCACACTAGGGTTGAAAAGTCGCTTGCTCCTCCTTTTATTGGTATACGCTCATTTATGCGCGAATGAAATATTTCGATACTTCATTGTAACAGTAATTGAAAATCATGAAAATGAATCTGCGCTTGATTCAAGATTCCAGCTCCTTGACCGAAGATGATGAAAAAGGCGGATTGAAAGCGGGAGGCGTCGCAAGTTCAGTAGACAGGCAATTGGCGCCGGCCATACTTAGGCGCCGACTTAGACGCGGAAGGAGCAATCGTAGCCATGCTCATTCTCCTTACAAGACTCACAGCTTCGAGGCGCGCCAGTGAATTAAGGTTACGAAGGCGATGACGAAGAACAAGCCGAAAGCCATGGCCGCCGCGTATCCCGCGCGATTGAAGGAAAACATCGCGATGTCCGGATTGACCAGCCAGAATTGCCCTTCAATGGCAAGCGTCTTCAGGAATTGCTTCAAAAGCCCCAGCTTTCCGTTCTGAACCCGTGCGGAGCGACGCCTGTCGACGCCCGATCGCTTGCGCGCGCTGTCCAATAGGTATAGAGAAGGCGCAGCCTCGTGCGGGTTTGTGTAGCGCTGAAAATATGGTTGCGACTGATGACCCAATCGGCGCTCCAGCAAGTAACTGTCTGTCCCGCTGGCTTTTGCCAACAGGCTGCAATTCTGGCAAAGAACACTGCCCAGCGCTTTACGGCAGTTGTGTTCAGGCTGCAAAAATCGATTCTCCGTGATATGCGTCGCAGCGCATACTGTCCGCTGCCACGTCCGCGATGATACTCGGCAACAGCTACAGAAAATATGGAGCAGTCAACGCGCAGATCCAAACAGGTAGTGTATCGAACTCGGTTGAAATTCAAATGAGCCATCCTCGAGATTATATCCCCAACCCCAAGTACGTATGATTTTGTAGGGGCGACTCTTGAGTCGCCCACTGTTAATTCGCCGACGGGCGAGCCAAGGCTCGCCCCTACAGACTGTCAGGTGGATGCAATTTACCTATTTCAACCGAAAAGGATACACTTCCGCCAAACACAAGGGACCGATATTTGCCGCTCGGAATCCGACATGTTATATTCGAGACGCAATAAGATTTCCGAAGTGTTTCTCAAAAGAAAGGCAATTCGCCAATGTTCAAGAGACTTTTCTATTGTTCGCTGCTTGTCGTCTTGACATTGCTCGTTTTCGGCAGTGTCGCCGCTCAAGATGGCTTTGTCCTCCATGTCTTTGGTCCTACCTCCCTTGACAACCTCGGCTCCATGGCGCCGGATGACGTACAAGCGCAGGTGGAGCGCGAAGTCATCGATGGCTATCTTGCGGAAAATATGGACGTTTCCGATGTCGTATGGGATGCGCAAGGTCCTATCGATGGTGGAGTGACACGTCTGCTGACCGCACACCTCGCCGGCGAGCGCATGGATGTCATTGGCTGCGCCGCCAATCCCACCAACGGCGCCTATGTACGCCGTGGCGTTCTGCGCGATATCACCGACGACATCGCGCCCTGGGTCGACCGTTTCGAACCGGCATCGCTTGACGCATACACCATCGGCGGCCGCGTGTACGGCATCCCGGTGTCGCCGGTCTCCACCTCGTCCTTCTTCTACAACGTCGATGTATTCAATGAACTCGGGCTGGCGGAACCCGATAGCTATGATGACTTCATTGCCGTCGCGGCAGCGCTTGACGCAGCGGATTATGTTCCTGTCTTGCATCAAGGAAAGAACGTCTGGATGTGGCCAATGTGGTACTTTGAGACGGCATCGCAGACCATGGGCGACTCAATCGCCAAGACGGCGCAGAACCTGCGCGGTGAAGCCAAATTTACCGACGCGCCTGATGTCGAAGCGCTGGCGCGGATCGGCCAATTCGTCGATGACGGCATCCTCGATCGCGATTCGCTTTCCGTCGATTGGGATGGCATGCGCAGCGCGTTCGCCCTCCAGCAATCCGCCATCTATTATGGCGGCACCTGGGAGCTTCCTTGGATCGAGGCGAATGTCGTCGATTTCGAATGGGGCGTCTTTGAGTTCCCGCAGCTTGCCGATGTTCCTGGCGCGCGCGGGCACGGTGGCGGTCCTGACTCGGGCTACTGCATTTATAGTGGTGTTAGCGACGAAGCATTGCCGCACGCCGTAGCCTTCCTCGAATATCTCTCGCGACCCGACATCGCCGACAAGCATCTCGGCATCATGGAGCCGCTGGCCACCTCAATCAAGGGCGTTACCGTAGTCGAATCCGCTATCGCCGATGACCTGCGATCCAACCACTTCCCCAATACCGCGCGCTTCCTTGACTGGATCTGGCCCACCGAGATTAACGACGCCTTCCAAAGCGCCATCCAAGGCATCGTCGGCGGTACGATCACGGCGGAAGAAGGCATGGCTTCGATTCAGGATGTCTTCGACGATCTCGTCTTCGACGGCTATTCCTACGATGACTGAGTAAGTACAACCTCGTCCGCAATCGACAAAACAGCGGTGGATCCGTCCTGATGGGCGGGACGGATCCACCCGCCATTGCAAACGTTTACTTCGCAAAAGAGGACAATACGCCATGCCAAAAGAGCAGAAGTTTGAGATCGGCTATCACCTCAATACTTGGGATTTCGAGGGCCGCCCGGAAGAAGGCTTTCCCTTCCTTGCTGATGTTGGCTTCGTCTGGTACGAAGCGCTGATCTTCAACAGCCTCAGCGACTACTTCGCGCGCCGTTTCATGACGCTGGAGGACTCGGGTCCGCCCCAGATGATGACGGACACCGATTTCTTGCGCCGCATGCATCTCTTCAACAAGGCGCAGGAAGAGTATGGGCTGCGGCTGTCTTCGCTCTACGCTAATTGCGAATACACCAATAGTGAATTGTGGCCCCACGAGCGCGATTGCGTTATGGCGGTGACGCGCTTCCTCCAGAGTTTCGGCGCCAAGATTCTCGTCTGTGGCGGCGGACCTCCGGTCGGCGCGAAACCGCAGACCGATGACGACTTTCGGGCCTTCGCCAAAGCGCTGGAAGAATTGGGCGCCTTCAGCAACAAGCTCGGTATCCGCACGGTTTACCATCCGCACCTGGACTGCTTCATCGAAACGCGCGAGCAGCTTGACCGCTTCATGGCGATCGTCGATACCGACCTGGTCGGGCTTTGCATTGATCCCGCTCACCTGGTCATCAAAGAGGCAGACCCGGTGGACATCATGCGTACGTACATGGAGCACATCGATTACATTCACTTCAAGGACGCCAAAGACTTTGAAGGGCTGGAGGGCTACGCGCGCTATCTCTCTTTCTGCGAGTTGGGCGCGGGCGTGGTTGATTTCCCGGCCATGGTCGAGATTATGCTGGAAAGCGATTATGACGGGCTGGCGCTCATCGAGTTGGACGCATCGCATAAAACGGCTGAGCAAAGCTGCCTCGAGAGCATTGACTATGTCGTGAAGGACCTGGGCTTAAGGCTGAATATCGCCTAAAGCCGCGGCCTTTCGGGGGGAGCGATTTTTGGGAAAAAGAGATCATTAAGACGCCTTCAAATCGAAACAGCCTGGCTGCGGAGCAAGGGACCTTCGCTAAGCGGAAAAGCTACCCGCGCGTTTATCGGCATCTCTCCGCTTATATGATGATGACGCCGGCCATCATTCTGCTGATCATCTTCGTCATCATTCCAATCGTCTACGGCTTTTACCTGAGCTTTCACCGCTGGGACGGCTTCAATTCGCCCGTCTTCATCGGCACGAGGAATTATATCCGGCTGATCGAACGCGATGATGTTTTCCTGAAGGCGGTGACGAATACGATCATATTCGCTATTTCCGTCGTGCTGGTGAAAAATGTCTTGGGGCTTTTTCTGGCGCTGCTCGTCAATCAAAAGATCAAAGGCGTCATCTTCTTTCGCACTGCCCTCTTTCTGCCGGTGACGCTATCGTTCGTCGTCATCGGCTTGCTCTGGTCCTGGATTTACAATCCCACCTTCGGCCTGCTGAATGCCGGGCTGGAATTGCTTGGCTTGGATAGCCTTATACGCGCCTGGCTGAGCGATCAGGCAACCGCGCTCGGCGCTATCATCACCGTAGATATATGGAAGTGGACCGGTTTTCACATGGTGCTCTTCCTGGCTGGGCTGCAATCGATCCCAAAGGATCTTTACGAAGTGGCGATCATTGACGGCGCTGGCGCCTGGACGCGGCTGAGGCGCATCACCCTGCCCCTGCTCGCCCCGGTGACCTTCATCAGCGTGCTGCTATCGCTGAATGGCGCCTTCGTTCGGAATTTCGAGCTGGTATTACGGTGTACCGACGGCGGACCCAATCACACCACCGAGGTCGTGCTAACCCATCTGGTGACACAAGCTTTCCGCTTCGGCAAGCTGGGCTACGCCTCGGCGATGGGATTCGCCCTCTTTCTCGTCGTGGCGGTCATTGCCTTCAGCTACATTCGCATTGGCCGCAGCGGCGCCTACAACTTCTGAGGCTGGGAGAGTACATGGCAACCGCCGCCAGACAAACGAATCCTGATATCTTTGGCGATCTGTTTTCCAAGCCTCTCACTGATCGTCTCAAGCTGCTGCTGGTCTACGCGATATTGATTGTCGCCACCGTTCAGACCATCTACCCGCTCTTCTGGATGGTGTTCGGCTCGCTGAAGACAGACGCCGATCTCTTCAACAACGTCTGGGGACCGCCGCGGACGATGATTTGGCAGAATTACGTCGATGCCTGGCGCATTGCCGACTTGGGCGCGCGCATCGGCAACAGCATCATCATCACGGTACTTAGCCTCAGCGTGCTGCTAATCGTGTCGTCAATCGCCGCGTATGCCCTGGCGCGCTTGCAATTCCCCGGGCGGCAGGCGATCTTTCTCATCATACTGGCGACCATGATGATCCCGCCTGAGGTCACCGTCATCCCGCTTTTCATCGTGGTGCGAACGCTGGGCATTCTCAACAGCCGTTTCGGGCTCGTCTTCGTTTACGCGGGCACTTCCATGGCCTTCAGCATCTTCCTCTTGCGTGGCTTCTTCATGTCGATTCCGCCGGAGCTGGAAGACGCGGCGCTGGTCGATGGCGCCAACCGATTGCAAGTATTCTGGCATGTCGTGCTGCCCTTGGCTCGTCCCGGGCTGGCGACAGTGGCGATCTTTCAGGGCATGTTCTTCTGGAACGAATTCTTTCTGGCTTTCATCTTCATCCGCCAGGCGGAGTTGCAGACGATTCCCTTGGGTTTAGTCAACTTCTTCTATCGATATTCAGCCGACTGGACGCTCTATTTCGCCGCGCTCAGCATGGTCACCATTCCGGTCATCGTCCTCTATGTCGCTATGCAGCGCTGGTTCATCGAAGGCTTAACGGCCGGCGCCGTCAAGAGTTGAGCGCGCCGCACAAGCGAATTGTAGGGGCGAGCCTTGGCTCGCCCGCTTTGTAGCACGACCAACTGGATATCGCTGAGAAGGAGGTCCCAATTGGAGAAATTACGAGTAGGCGTAATCGGCTGCGGCCAGATCGCCCAGATCATGCATCTGCCCTACCTGATGGAACTGCCGCAATATGAAATTGCCGCGGTCTGTGATATCTCGGCCAAAGTCGTGAACACCGTCGCCGAATGGTATGGGGTCAGCGATCGCTACGTCGCTTATGAGGAACTTCTAGCGGCGGACGATATCGACATTGTCGCCATCCTGACGATGGATCACGGCGATATCGCCGAAGCCGCCGCCGAATCTGGAAAGCATCTCTTCGTCGAGAAGCCCTTCTGTTTCGACCCCTCCGAGGGGCATCGTGTATTAAGCGCGGTCGAGCGCAACAAGGTCAAGCTCATGGTCGGCTACATGAAACGTTATGATCCCGGCTATGAGTATGGCATGGCGCGCATGCGGGCGATGGAGGATGTGCGCCTGATCCGCGTTCATGATTTCGCCGGCGATTTCACCGTGCATGAGCCGCTCTATACGCTAGTGACCGCCGATGACATTCCCCAGGATGTCCTCACTGACGGCGCCGCGAAAATCGACGCCGCGTCCAAAGCGGCTCTGGGAAAAAGCCACGCGCGCTTTTCCGGTCTTTTCAACATGCTGCTGATGCTTTCGAGTCATGATCTGGCCATCCTGCGCGGCGCGTTCGGCGCGGCAGAGAGCGTCCTCTTCAGCGATGCCATTTCGCCGACCGAGATACTTTCCGTACTGGACTTCGGCCCGCAGCGGCGCTGTGTCTTTGAAGCGGGCATCTGGCCCGATTACCTGTGGTGGGATGAGCAGCTAACAGCCTACGGCAAGAGCGAGACCGTAAGCATTGTCTTCCCCAATCCCTATGTCAAATATGCGCCGACAACGGTGACCATTCAGGAAAATGATAAGGGCTCACCGGTTCATAAAGTTGTGCCGGCTTCTCACGAGGAAGCGTTTCGTCGGGAGTGGCTGCACTTTTACGACTGCATTCGGGAAGACCGAGAAGTGCGGACCACCGGCGCGGACGCCAATGCCGATGTCGAGCTGGCAGTTGAAATGATCCGCGCCATCCGAGTCTGATGACGCAGGAAGTCGCGATACTGGGCGGCCTGTTTAACGCTTTCCTTTGGGGCTCGTGGGCGGTCGTTCTCAAGAAGCTGGATGGCTATCCACTGGACGCCTTTTTTCTGGGCCTCTATATCTTCTCCTTCGTTTTCGTGTGGATTCTTGCCTGGATGGCGCTGGGGGAGGAACTGTTCGACGAGATGGCGCAAGTATGGCGCGAGCGGCCCGCGGTCATCATCATCGCGCTGGCTGCCGGCGGGACATTTGTCATTGGCGTACGGATCACCTTGACGGTATTCACCGCTGTCGGCTTATCGGTGACGGCGCCGATTCAGACCTTCATGAGCCTGATCCTGGGCACGTCGCTGGCCGCGCTCGTCGGCGGCAGGCCGGCCGCTCTCGCCCCGCTCGATCTGATGGTCGCCTGTCTGCTGCTATTCGCCGCCGCAATGGCAACCGTCTGGGCGAGAATCCTGCGCGACCGCTCGCTTTTCGAGGCGGCGGCAAGTCAGTTGCGCGACGCCGCTGAGGAGACAAGTAGACGCTTGATCGCGAAGAATATGGCTCTTGTCGGCCTCGCGTCGGCGATTATCACCGCCTACCCGCTCGGATTATCGTATTCGCTGCGAGCGCCTGGCCGAGAATACGGTCTGACCCCGCTTTCCTACATAATCGTCTTGGTGACCGGTTCGCTCATCGGCGCGGTTCTGACGTCCGGCGCCATATTGACGCTCCGCCGCCAATGGTCGCTGTTTCTCCGTGCTGGCTGGGCCAGGCATCGCTACTCGCTCATCGCCGCCGGCGCGCACTATGGCGGCAACATCATCAACGCCTTCGCCACCGGCGCCCTAACTGCCGCCGTCTCTTGGCCCATAGGCACAACATCGCAACTTTGGACCTATGTCTGGGGCTTGGCGACGGGCGAATTCAAGGGCGCGCCGCGCAAATCTTATCTGCTGATCGCGACCGGCGCCCTGCTCTATCTCGCCGGCATTTTGTACTTGCGCTGGGCGCTGCTGCGCTCAGCCTAGTTGAGAATCAAGGAGCGATAACGATGAAACATCTTTCTAAAGAAGAACGGGAATCCAGCGCAAACGTTTACGTTTCGGGCGGATCATCGCAGCTGGAGCGGCTGATGGCGGCGCAGACGGAAGGCGGTGTGACGGTTGCGCTGGTGCATTTCACCGACGGCGCCGTCACCCATTGGCACACGCACCCGGGC
>JAPOYT010000232.1 GCA_026706445.1 Chloroflexota bacterium | reverse complement strand
GGCGAATTAACAGTGGGCGACTCAAGAGTCGCCCCTACAAAATCATACGTACTTGAGGTTGGGGATATAATCTCGAGGATGGCTCAAAGAATTTCCACCGACTTCGATACACTTCCACCGCTTCCGTCATGCCGCCAGCGTTATGCTATAATAGCGCTCCTACCTTAAGGGAGCGCGCGAGAGAGTGACGAAGCATTTCCATCCGGCGCATCGGCGGCAGGCGATTCAATGGGCGCAGAACTTGTTGGCGCATCGTTTCTACGTATTGGATACCGAGACCACGGGCTTGGGACCGGCCGATGAAATCGTGCAGATCGCCATCCTGGATGGGAGCGGCGCCTCAGTTATGAACCAGCTAATCAAACCGACGATTCCGATTCCGCCAGTCGCTTCGGCGGTGCACGGCATTCAAGACAGCGATGTAGTTGAGTCACCGAGCTTCAAAGAAATTTACATCCGGCTTTCGGCGCTTTTGGCCGGGCAGGTGGTCATCGCTTACAACATGGATTTCGATTGGCGCATGCTGCAACAGACCGCATCGCGCTTTCGGCTGCCGGCGATGCGAATCGGCAAGCGCGATTGCGCGATGAAACAGTACGCCCGCTTCAAAGGCGCGCGTCACAGCGACGGGCGCAATTATGTCTGGCACAAGCTGGGGGCGGCGGCCGCGCAAGAAGGCTTGCAAGTCGCGCAAGCCCATGACGCCCTGAATGATGCCCGCATGACGCTCGCTCTCATCCGCAAGATGGCGGCCAGCGCCTAGGTCGCGAATTTCCAAATCCAAGCTGCCGCTTGCGTTTCTATCCAGCAGAAGCGGCGCTCTTACGGACTAAAGTCATGTCAGAAGCATTTGTGCGATTCAGCAATTCGTACTTTAATGAAGTTCGCCAGTATCATTGGCTTAAAGCCAGTTCGTGACGCGGGGCAAGCGCAATCGAGCGGCTACAGGAGATCTTGCCGCTAGAGTCGAATTGCTGCGGGAAGCTATGCGTTAGCTGAAACTGCCCGGATTTGGGATAGGAATGAGCCGTGAAAATACCAAGCTTCATATCTGTATTGAGAGTCTGCATCGCCGTAGTGATTCTGCTGTTGATGCCAATCGGGCAAGCGCTGGCCGCCGACATTACCGTGGACGCTGACTGCAGCCTGCAGAACGCCATCCTTTCGGCAAACGAGGAAGAGATGGTCGAACCGCGGTCCGATTGCGAAGCGGGCGCCGTCGACGACGGCAACTCGCAAGTCGATGATGGTGGCAATGTAATTCCCGCCGGCCTGGATACGATCACGATTGATGTCAGCGGCGCCGACGAGGGCGTCATTGCGCTTGACGGGAAGCTGACGGTCACTTCAAACATTGCCATTGAAGGCGGGGGCTTGGCAATTGAAGGCGGCGGCAACCAGATCTTCAACGTTACCGCCGGATCGCTTACTGCAAGCAATCTCAACATTAGAGGCGGCTGGAGCGACGACAACGGCGGCGCGATCGCCGTGAGCAATGCTGCCGTCACGCTCATAAACAGCGTCGTAAGCGACAGCGGCGCCAAGAAGCTTGGCGGCGGCATCTATGCAGTCGATAGCGATCTGACGCTGGTCGACAGCGCCGTCACGGGAAGCGCGACCGGGGTCTTGACCAAGCCGGAAACGCCGGAAGCGGACGACAGCGGCACGGAAACCACCACGGCGCCGGCGGAAGAGCCAATAACCTGGGATACCTTCGGCGGCGGCATATACTTCGAGGGCGCAGCAAACAGATTGGTAGTGAATCGGAGCGGCCTGAGCGCAAACGCCGCGCATTCCAAAGGCGGCGGTGTTTATATCGCCAGCGGCAGCGCGTCGATTAGGAACTCGACCATCAGCGACAATCGCGCTGGCACGGACGGCGGCGGACTCTACAATGGCGGCGCCAGCACGCTTACGCACGTGACGATTGTAGATAATTTTGCGGAGAACATCGGTGGCCTGGTTGACGCGTCCGAACTGCAGTTATACAACAGCATCCTCTCTGGCAACGCGGGCGGCGACTGTTCGGGCACCTTAAACGCATTGCTCGGCAGTCTAATTCGTGACGGGTCTTGCGGTCATGACGGGCTGAGCGAAGATCCAAAGCTGCTGCTTTTGGACGGCATACCGCCTTACTATGTGCCGCAAAATGGGAGCGCGGCGCTTGACGCGGCATCGCCCGATCACTGCCTGCTGACCGACCAACGCGGAATTGATCGCGCGCCCGACACTTGTGATATCGGCGCCGCGGAATTTGCGGACGGCGCATTTCAATTCCAAATCCAGAGCGCCTTGGCGCTGCTAAATCTGCCGGGGCCGGGCGGCGAAGCGGACGGAGACGAGCAAGAGTCTGAGCCAAAGGCGACGCCCAACCCATCACTATGCGCGTCACTCCCCGGGCATTATCGGGTCGAGGATTATACCTATAGCTCGCATTGCAAACTGGCCGATCACGCGGGTATTGGCAATCAGATGCTGGTGAACAATGGCGCGATTGACGCGGTTGATATTTTCGGCTGGGTTGCGCAGCCGCTCAAGATGTGCTTCCTGCGTCCGAGCGGCGCGATCGTCTTGCTTGACGCGGCCACATCGCCGCGCACGTTGATGGCACTGCGAACCTGGACGGAGGACGGCTGGCTCTGCGCAACCGTTGACCGCAATGGCACTGCAGTCCTGATGCCGATTGAATTCTTCTCGTCGGGTTTGATTCCGGAGCCAATATGGGACTTGACCGGCTGCACGGTAACGACCGCTAATATCCTGAATCTGCGCAGCGAGCCAAACAACGCGAGCGCGATCATCGCCAATGTGCTCAACGATGTGACGCTCACTGCCGACAAGAGAGCGACCCACTACTACCGCGTCAATTACTACGACATTGTCGGCTGGCTCAGCTCGAGCTACCTTTCGATGTCGGGAACCTGCATGTAGGGCTCTAGGCCGCAAATCACCGCTGAGACGCAGCCCCTTTCGCACAAAACGGAAGGGGTTGTTTTTTCCAAGCCATTGAGCGGCGCGGCGGCCTGGCAACCCTTTTCCCGCATTGGGCAGCAGCCTATAATCGCGACTATCAATTCAGCAGACCGGGACTTTGGCGTATGCGCTTTGATGACAAGGCAGCGCTAGTAACAGGCGGCTCGCGCGGGATTGGCCGCGCGATCGCGCTGGGTTTCGCCGAGCGGGGCGCGAGAGTGGCGCTGCATTACCACCGCAATCGGGATGCGGCCGAGCGGACGCTGTGCCAGCTGGAAGGCGCGGGTCATATCATGACAAGAGCCGATATCGCCGACGCGGCTCAAGTTGCGGAAATGGTCGCGACCGTGGTTGAGCGTCTGGGGCGCATCGACATTTTGGTGAACAACGCCGGCATCTACGAAGAGCTCCTGCTAACCGATGCCAGCTACCAGGAATGGCAGGCTCATTTCGCGCGAACGCTTAACGTCAACCTGGTTGGCGCGGCTAACGCGAGCTTTTGCGCGGCGCAAGCTATGATAAAAACGGGCGGCGGCCGCATCGTCAACATCTCTTCACGCGGCGCCTTCCGCGGCGAGCCGAGCGCGCCCGCTTATGGCGCCAGCAAAGCGGGCATGAACAGCCTGGGCGGTTCGTTGGCGAAGCTGCTGGCGCCGCATAATATCTTCGTGGGCACAGTGGCGCCCGGCTTCGTCGAGACGGACATGGTCGCTGAGCGCCTCGCCAAGCCCGATGGCGACGCGATTCGCCAGCAGTCGCCGCTCGGACGGATCGCCAAGCCCGAGGAAGTCGCCTACGCAGCGATGTTCCTCGCGTCTGAGGGCGCCGAATTCAGCACCGGCGCTATTGTCGATGTCAATGGCGCGTCGTATCTTCGCAACTGACAAGATGAAGATCGAGTCTCTTGAAACCGCGCGGCTTCGCATACGCCAATATGACCAGGGTGACCTGGACGACTGCATACGCTTTCGGCGCGAAGTCTTCGGGCTGGATGAGCCCGCCATTAGGGTTGAGCGTTGGCTGCAGTGGACTGTGGACAGTTACCGTGAATTGGCCGACCTCGGGCAGCCGCCATACGCCGACTACGCCGTCGTGCTGCGGGAAAGCGGCGAATTCATCGGCTCGGCGGGCATTGTGCCGACGGTCTTGCCGTGGGGCGCGCTGAAAGGCGATCCATCCGACAGCTTGCTCAGCCCAGAGATCGGATTGTTCTGGGGCATATTGCCCGCGCATCGGCGGCGCGGATTTGCGACGGAAGCGGGCGGCGCGCTGCTGGCGTACCTGTTTCATGATTTGCGCGCGCGGCAAGTCGTGGCGACAACGGAGCGCGACAACATCGCTTCACAGCGCACAATGGAGAGGCTGGGGATGAGGCTGTGGCGCAATCCCAATGACCAGCCGCATTGGCGCCAGGTCGTTGGACAGATAAAGAATTCGGGGACTTAGGCAATTCGCGCAAAACGCGGAGAATGTGAATTATTGCGGCAGATAGGTTACAATTGGTTTGAGTACGAGCGGGCTGTCAAGGGCAGCCGCGCGGCAGCCGCGCCGATCTTTGCAGGAAACAACACAGTGGCGCGCTCAAGCCGTTTAAGGGCTTAACTTGGCGCCTTATCCAATCGATATCCGTTGATTCGGGGCAAATTAGCAAGCAACAAGGAGACAATCATGTACCGAATTTTGGCAATTCTTGTTCTGTTCGTTTTGGTCGCGGGCGTCGCGGGCGCGCAAGACAGCTACGAACTGACGATCATGCACACAAACGATGTGCACGGTCATCACGAGCCGCAGCGCAACGGCGATGGCGGCGCCGCCCGACAGGCGACCGTCGTCCAGCAGATCCGCGCGGAGGGCGGCAACAGCCTGCTGCTTGACGCCGGCGACCGCTTCACGGGTACGCTCTTCCATGTGCAGCATCGCGGGCAGGACAGCGTTGAGATCATGAACGCAATCGGCTACGATGCCATCGTGCTCGGCAACCACGAGTTTAATGAAGGCAGCGAAAAGCTGGCGGAATTCGTCCAAGGGCTGGACTTGCCGACCGTGAGCGCCAATATAGACTTCAGCGAAGACCCCTATCTGGCGGGTCTGGTCGCGCCGTCGGTCGTCTTGGATGTAGGCGGCGAGTCAATTGGCATCATCGGGCTGACCACACCGGAAACTGTGATTTTGAACCTGCCCAGCAAAGATCTAGTTTTCCACGAAAACCTGGCTGAAATCACCCAAGAGCAGGTCGACAGCCTCAGCGCC
>JAPOYT010000203.1 GCA_026706445.1 Chloroflexota bacterium | reverse complement strand
ATAGTCGCCTTCGAAGCGCCGGCTCTCGCGCTTGCCGGGGATCTGCCCGACAAACTCCAGCGTCAGCGTCTCGGCATCTGGGAACTCGCCCGAATTCTTGATGTAATTCCAGACGCCGTAAACCACTTTCCAAAGTTGCCACTTGATAGTCTCTGTTTCATGCACGGTGTCCAGCCGGCCGCCGTATTCGATCCACCACAGGCGGCAGCCGTCGATCGCTGTATTGAAGCTGCGGAAGCGCGGGATCTCCGTGATGTCGTCCAGCGCGTAGCTCGGCGGCACGAATTTTACCGGCTCGCCGATGTCTTTGGTGTAGAAATAAATCGAATGCCCCAGCAGATAGCCATATTCTTCGCTGGGTGCGAACTTCTCGCCGAATTCTTCTCTTGATTCGGCGCCCATGCGGAAGGCGGCGCCGGCTTGAAAAGCGACTATGCCATCGCCTGAGGCATCGCAAAATAGCGGGGCGTATAGCTCGTATTGCGTCGAATTCTGGCTGCAGAACGCGGTGACGGATTCGATTGTCTCGCCATCTGATTTGCTAACGCTGACGGCGGCTGTATTCAGCAGCAGCGTGATATTGTCTTCCGAGACGACTTTCTCCAGCAGCACGGTATCGAATATCAGCGCGTTGCCTTCTCGGTTGCGATACATATTCTCGACCAGGATTTCGTCGATGACGCCGCCTTCGCGCGCCCAGCGATTGTTGTTGTTCATATGTGAGGTCGCGCCCAAAGCCCAAAGCCGGACTTCACTGCTGGCGTTGCCGCCGAGCACGGGCCGATCTTGCGCCAGCGCGACTTTGATGCCGGCGCGCGCTGCTGTGATGGCGGCGCAGGTTCCAGCCAGCCCGCCGCCGACGATCACCAAGTCCGCGTCAATGCGGGTCGTCTTGGGCGGCCGCGCTTCCGGTGAGAAAGGTTCGCTCAACATTCTTGGTATCTGGTTGTCCTGTTTCATGTCGCTCTCTTTTCGTAGGCCCTGCCCGATGGCTAGCGCTTACATACCCAGTCGATTAGGTTCCACGCCGTGTTTTTCGCACCACTTGTTCAGCGGATTGTAGCCGCCGCCCGGCTGAAACTCGGGCGTCTCATCGACTTCTTCGCCAACAAGATATCTCTCAATATCGCTGAGCTTATCCAGTAACGAAAGTTCTTGCTGGATGAAATCCATCGGCTTGAGCCAGCGATAACAGTAGCCAATCATGACACATTTCCGCGTTCGATCAGTGAAATTTGGCGCGCCGGCGTGCCAGGTGCGGTACTCAAAAATGACGCAATCGCCAGGATTGAGCAGAGGCTCGATGGCAGTCGCCGGATCGGTCTCGCCTTCGGGAATCTCAATACGCTCTTTGAGCCGATTGCTGCCCGCCGCCAACATGGTAACGCCGGATCGCGGCTCGCTGAGGTCGGTCAGATAGAATGCGCATTTCAATCCCAGTCGCGGGAAATTAGCCGCGCCAAGATCGGACGAGATGCCCCCGCCATCGCGGTGCCAGCCGGGCCGCCTGATGCTATCGCTTGTGCCCGGCGGGTCGGGATAGCGGTAAATGAGGTGGCTCGTGGAAAGCTGCAAGTTTGAACCCAGCAGCTGAATCACCAAGGGCAGCGTAACATCGTTGGTCAAAAGCGGGATGAAGTCGTCATCCATCGTTATGCAATTGCGGAAACCGTCATAAAACTCGCTGGTCTGGTACCGATTGAAACGCTCCTCAGTGGCGATAATCCGATCGCCAGCTTCGATTAGCTTGCTGATCCTGTCTTCGTCGAGCGCGTTACGTACGATCAGATAGCCTTCATCGCGAAATTGCCGCCGCTGTTCATCAGTCAGCTTGGTATATCCGTTTATCATGTTTTTCCGCCTAGGTTATCTACTGTCCTGTCGAATCAAGTATAGGTGAAATACGCTGTTGCGATACTGTCGTTCTCGCAGCGAATGCGCGCCCAATGAGCGCTGTAGCCAACGGGAAAGGCGTGATAAACATATCCATGCGAGTCTACTTCGAATGCATCGTAGGTCATCCATTTGCCATTTCCCAGGAAGTCGACTTCCAACACAAAGCGCGCAGCCGAATCTCCAGCGTTGCTCAAGTGCAAAACCTTCTTGTCAAATCCGGTCATCAGATAAGGGTCGGATATTTCGCCCGCCGCGACTTCGTCTTCCCACCAGACGCCGCCCCAGCCGGCCGGCTTGCCAAATCCCCACAGGTCGTCCGTCTTGCCAAACCACAAGCCGGACTGCGGCTCGCCCGCCAGGTGATTGGCGCCGTTGTGCGGGCTGGCGTTATCCGAGCCGAGCACAAGCATGCCGCGATACGCGCAGAAGTCGCCATGCACCCAGAGGTGAGTCGAAATCGGGCGGACGCCCCATACATGATTGTCGTAAGCCCAGGTCGACAGCTCGTAAAACATGCCGTGACAATCCATGATGAAGCGCTCATGGTCAACTTCGCGGATGCGGGGCCATTCGGTCTGCCACATGTGGTCGAAGCAGTGGCTCGCTTTGGGCAGTCGATAGCGCTTCCATTGGCCATTGGCGTCCGTGTAGACCTGCAGAATCGCCGAACGTTTGTCCCAGCCCATGGCGAAAATCGTGCCGGCGAAGTCGCCGCGCCCATTTACCTCGATGAATGGATTACGCTCGATAATGGTCCAGCGTTCGCCATCCCATTCGGCGAGACGCCCGGCCGCCTCCACGCCCTTGAAGTCGCGCTCGTCATAGCTGTTATTGGCGACGACTACGCGGCCGAAATTGCTGTAAGCCGCTTTGAAATGGCAATACTGATGGTCGGGTATGCCCAGCTCGTCTACCAAGTCTGCTAGAAATCGAGTCTCCAGCGTATGCACGTCCATCTCATAGAATTCGCCCTCCATGCCCAGCATATAGACCATGTTTTCCTGGTCATGCAGGTGGCGCATGGTCGAGCAGATTCGCACTTCCAGCAAGTCCTTAACTGTACGGACCTTGTTATGCGCAGTTATGACATGCGGTCCAATGATGAGCTGGTTGGACTCCCAATGCGCCATGCGATTGGTGTATGTGCCGACATAGCTCGCCGGATGTTTCTTCATCTCCAGCTTTTCGTTGATAGTGTAAAGTCCCGTCCCGACGCCGCTCGCTGATTTGTGCGAGACGTAAGTGACGAGCCAGAGCATGCCAGCCCAAGCCATCATCGCGCCGATGCCGCATTCCGTGCGCGGCGGTCCCAGTTCCGCCGTCAGCGCCAAATGCGGGTAAACGCCGCTCGCGTTCATGTATTGACTTGATGCCATGCCTTGTCGCTTTCACTTGTTGTCAATGGATTGCCGGCGCAAACTTTGCCATGCCAGCGCCGAAGCGCCTCGCTCAGGCGCGCCTGTGCTTCAACACAAGCGGGATCATCCAGACGATTGACCTGCTCATAGGGATCATCGACGATGTTATACAGTTCCGCCGCTTCCAGCGTTCGACCCGCTGTTATGAGTTTCCAGTCTTGGGAGGTGGCGCAGAAGTTGCGATACTCGCTAATCGCGATCCGATCTCTGTCGGTATCGCCGCCTTCTATCTGCGCTCTAAGCGAGATTCCCTCGACTGTCTCCGCTTTCACGATGCCGGCGTAGTCAAGCAGGGTAGGCAGCAGATCAATCGTAGCGGCAAACTGATCCGTTCTTCTGCCTTGAGTCTGTCCCGGCGCCCGTATGATGAATGGCACATGCAGCGATTCTTCGTACATGACACCTTTGCCAAAGATTCCGCGCGCGCCCGCCATCTCGCCATGGTCCGATGTAAAGACGACCAGCGTATCGTCTCGCAGGCTCAATTCATCTAGCTTACGCAGCAAGCGGCCAAAAGCGGCATCAAGGTGGCTGATCTCGCCGAAGTAAAGCTGCCGGAAAGTGGCTGCATCGTAGTCCGCGTTCCAATTCGGCATATCGTACCATGCTGTCGGATCGGCGTTCGGTTCGTCTAGCAGGTCCTTCGTGTCGTACATGTCTTGGAAAACAGCGGGCGGTGAGCAGGGCGGGTGCGGCGCCTGATAGGACAGCAACATGAAGAAGGGATCGGAATCAGCGGTCGCCTGCTTCAACTGATGCAGCGCGATATCGGTAAGCGCATCGGTCTCGTGCCCCGGCATATGGATCGGAGCGTCGGGATCATCGCGCCAAATCCAACCAGCGTTGTGATCCACATGATGGCTCTCCCAACCGATGAAATGTTGAAAACCGGCGCGCTTGTCAGGCGGCACCCAGCGATTTTCCTGCGGCGCGCCGCTCAAATGCCATTTGCCGATGTAGTTCGTCGAATAGCCGGCTGTATTCAGGTGATCTGCCAGGCTCGGCGCATTTGCTGGATAGGCCTGTCCGTTCCGCAGTACGCCCGTCTGAGACGGATAGCGACCACTGAGCAAACAGCCGCGGTACGGTGTGCAAACGGGCGAAGTGGTGATGGCGCGTTCAAAGACCCTACTTTGGGCGGCGAAGCTTTCGAGATGAGGCGTCGAGACGGTCGCGTTGCCGTAGGTGGGCAGCCAACGCGCTCCTAGCTGATCGACCACCACGAAGAGGATATTCGGTCGCGAAGCCATCGCCGCGAGACTCAGCCTTTCATGCCGGAGAGATTGGCGCCCTGGATAAACTGCTTTTGAAACATGAAGAAGACGATCAACACCGGTAGCACCATCATTGTTGATGCCGCCATCTGTTGGTTGTAGATCCCGCCTTGGCCGGGCAGCGAGGTGAACTTGTAAAGTCCGATGGCAAGCGTGTGCAGGTCAGGATCTTTCAAATAAATCAGTGGGCCGAGGAAGTCATTCCAGCTGTTTTGGAAGCTCAGAATGGCGATGACGACGATGGCTGGCTTGGCGAGGGGAATCATCACCTGCGTAAAAATACGGACCTCGCTGGCGCCGTCGATTTTCGCTGCGTCAAGCAGGTCTTGCGGGATGCCGAGGAAGAATTGCCGGCAAATGAATATGTAAAAGGCATTGCCAAAGAAGTTCGGCACGATCAACGGATAGAAGGTGTCTATCCAGCCAATCGCATCGTAGGCGGCGTAAACCGGTATCAAGCGCACCGCGAAAGGCAGCATCAAGGTCGCCAGCAGGATTAGGAACAACGTGTCTCTAAAGGGAAAGCGGAAGCGGGCGAAACCATAAGCCACAATTGTGCACGAGCCGATGTCGCCGATTAAAGAGACGATCGCGATGAACATGGTGTTGCGGAACGTGGTGCCAAAGTTCCAGAAAGACAGCGCTTCGGTGTAATTCTCCGGCATCCAGACGCGGGGAATCCACTGCACTGGGAAGACGCCGACTT
>JAPOYT010000128.1 GCA_026706445.1 Chloroflexota bacterium | reverse complement strand
GATCATGGTCGCGCTTTACGGCATGCTGATCACCTGGCATATCCAGGGCATCGATTTGTACAAGCCCGACAGCTTCTTGCAGCATTGGCGCATTTTGCTGCTGAGCAGTGTGCTGACGGCGCTGACGATCATCGCGATGTACCTGCTGCCGGATCTGTTCGAGTTCAATCCGCCGCGCTGGGATGGCGGGGACGGCTCGTTGATGATCGTGGCGATCGCGGCGCTCTTCCTGCTGACGATGACGCTGCTGTCGCATGGGATGCGGCATCGCTATTTGCTGAATCGCTTCTGGGATTTGCTGGCGCCGGATCGGGAGTAGGTGGTTGCGGTCATAGAAATAATGTGCTAAACTTAATTCCATTCGGCTTCGGATAATGCAGAATGGGTGAAAATGTCAGACTATCACGATGACTTCTTTGACGAGCAGAAACCATGGTCCAGATTGAAGAACCGGATTTTGGGTTCGTATATGCCACCGTATCTGGCGAAAGTTGCAAAACTAGGCAAGAGGATAGTAATCGTTGATGCATTTGCGGGGCCCGGCCGCTTCAAAGATGGGACTGCAGGATCCCCTCTGATAATTGCTAAAGCGGCGGAAAAGTTTGCTGCAGGAAAGTACGACGCCTACTTCTTCAACAATAGAGAGTCGCACCATTTGTTGCTAGCAAGTATTCTTGAACGGCAGGGTATTTCCGCCGCAAAGCCAGTATTTGGCGACGCAATTGAGCAACTTACACACTTGATAAACCGTCTACGAGACGAGACGTTGTTTCTCTATATGGATCCCTACGGTTTAAACTGCGAGTTTGACTTGCTGCGCCCCTTGCTTGAAAGGCACAAGAGCTTTAGTACCGAGATTCTCATAAATCTCCACATGCCCATTAGCCATCGATTGGGTAGCCGACATAGAGTTCAACGTGACGGAATTGAAGACTCACAGATCAGAAGCTATCATGAGAAGCTTACACGCGTGTACGGTGGCGACTACTGGTGGGACATTCTAGTAGAGGGGCAATATGCAAAGGCAAAGGAACGTGAAGAAGCGCTGATCAACCGTTATCGCGGGATGCTTGCTAGTACTGGGTACCTATCCTATACAGGAGCATGTCCCATTCGTGAAAGGACTGACAGTGCAACCAAATACTTCATGGTCTTTGCCTCGCCACATCCGGACGCGCTATTGCTCTTGAACGATGAGATGTGCAAATCCTTCAACGCACACATTCATAACCAAGAGGTCAAGGACACGCTGTTTGCCGATTCTTCCTGGAACGAGTGGCGCGATCCTGGCAGAATTCGCGAGATAACCATTCAGTACGTGCGTGATTTTCCAAGAGAAACGCGACTAGAGCTCTGGCGACGGATCGTGGGGGATCACTTCATGCTATTTACAAAGTCAGAATTTGGAAAAGCTATAAAGCACTTGTGCGATACGGAAAAGATTGAATGTGTTACACCAATTGTGAAAGGAAGTATAAGACCGACCAAAAGGTTGAACGATAATTGTGTGTTCACGGTATCGGCAAAACAAAGCCTATTTTAGTTTGCGCTCCCGTTTGGAAAACTCTCGCGCCAATCTACCCACTCCAAATTCCCCTTGAAGAAAATCGGTACGTCCCGCTCGTTCAATATCTTTATCAAATCTGCCGTCCAATCCTCCGACGGCTGAAAAACACTCCGACCATTCGAGGCAGCGCCGATGATCGCCCACTCAAAGGGCATCTTCTCTTCCGTCTCCAGCCACTCCTCAAAAACCGGCGCTACATCAAACCAGAGCGGCTCAATGCTCATGAAGCGCACGCTGGCCTCGATCTTCTTCATGTGCTTTAGGTAGGCTTTCAGCGCCCGCGCGCCACCGGACGCGCTCATCAGTTGTCCGGCCGGCAAGCTCACGCCCACCCACACATTTTCAGGAAACGGATTGAACTCGGGCAGGCGGATCGGGAACTTGCTCAAGGTCTGAAAGGTGTGCCAGTGCGCTTCGTCCATAACACGAAGCACTTGCTGAATTTGCTCGTCCGGCACCCAATGTCCAAATAGGTCCGCCATGCTGCCGACGAAGATGCCGGCCGGTGACTTCAGTTTTCGCGGCGCATCCAGACTGTGCGGCCGCCAGTAGTGGTGCTCGAATCCGTGAGGGTAGCCAGAAGTGAATCGCTCGGCGATGGTCTTGGCATAGCACTCGGTGACTGAGCCGTCGGGCATGCGCCAGGTGCAGCCGTGAAAGCAGCCGCCGGTAGGATTCCAGGTATAGCCGGGACGCACTGTGCCATCCGCGTCTTTTATGCGCGTCCACTCGATACCCTTTGGCGGTTTCTGTCTGTTCATCACAGTCCTTCCAAAGCATGCATTTAGACGCACTATAGAACAGTTGTGCGAGTAGCGCAATGCGAATACAGCATATTCTCGATTTCGTCAAATGTAAGGGGCAAATCAAGGCGTATATCGCCCCCGACACCACCCCACAAACCAAACCACCGCTATCGCCGAAAACACAAAGAGCAGCGGATCGGTCGGCGAGCGGTAGCGCGTCGAGGGATGGAAGAGCAGGTAGACCAGGGTCTGGCTGATTTGCGCGAAGAAGAGCAGGCTTAAGGTTCGCCAGTCGCGCCGACTCAGCCAGGCGCCGGCTACTGCCAGCAGCCACAAGCTACCGAAGTAAACGAGATGCAGGTTGCGCCCGATGACATTGAAGAGGCTGTCGTCTTGGTAAGCGGCGTTGGCGGCCGACAAGCCCACATGCGAGCCTTCGCCGGTGACGATGACAATTTCGCCGCTTTCGTCGACCTGCAGTTTTTCGCCCGCGCGCAGATTGCGCAGCGGCGTCACTTGCGGATTCCAATAGACGAGTAATTTCGTGAGCATGAGATCGGGGATGGCGGCCGGATTTTCGCGCAGGTAGCGCCAGCCGGCTTCCGCCAGGCGGGCGTTGCGGCGCAGCGGCTCGTCTTTGGGCGGCGCATCGATTGGCGGCGCTATCCATTGGGCATCGTAGCCGGCGCGGAAGATGGCGGCGGCGTAGGGATTATTGCCTTGGAAGATGTTCTCGCCGCTGTTGAGGGCGATGGGCACGAAGCCACCGTAAATCTGGTAGGCGTGGATGAGCCAGGGCAGCGGCGCGAGCAGGCTCACTAGCGCCACGGGCAGCAGCCTAAGCAAAGTATCGCGCGCGCTCAGCTTTAGCAGGAACCAGAGCGCCGCCAGAATCGCCAGCGGCGGCAGCAGGGCGCGCGCCAGCACGGAGACGCCCAGCGTCAAGCCGGCGGCGATGGCCAGCATCAGCGCGGCGCGGTCGAAAGTCCCGCGTTCGCGCAGCTGAATCAGCAGCCAGAGGAAGAGCTGCAGCAGCAGGATCCATAACGCGGTGTCGTTCAGCGTCAGGTTTTGGAAGATCAGATAGGGATAAAGGGCGAAAAACAGTCCGGCGAGGGCGCCGACAGAGTCGCCGCGTTGAGGCGGGCGCGGGAAGAGGCGGCGGCAGATGTCGTAGAGCAGGGCGATCGAAAGCGCGTCGAAAAGAATATGCAGCGCCCCGACCGCCAGGTAGTGCCGGCCGAAGGCGCCATAGACCGCGGCGAGAACGTAACTGTAGAGCGGCGGCAGACCGGCGTCGGGGAGGCCCGCTTCGCGCCCGTAGACGCCGGTTTCCAGCAGGTTCAGCGCGTATTCGTCATAGGCGGCTGAGCCATGGATAAGGCCGCCGGGTTCGCTGAAGGCGAAGTGCTGCGGGAAGCTGAAAAGCGCGCCGGCGCGCGTGATGATGGCGATCAACATCACGATCAGCAGTTTGCGCTTATTCAACCGAAGCCGCATTGATCTCAGCCTGCTCAATCCCGGCGCGATGCCGCGGCTGTCCGCCAGGCAAGGCAAAAGCGCCTCGCTTGAAATTATACGAGGCGCTGCGAATTCTTGCTCAGTTGCTTGGCTGGGCGCTTAGGCTGGCTGCTGGTAGCGCTCGCCGATGGATTCGATATCGTCCATCAACTGGTTGAACTGGTCCAGATTCAATTGCTGCTTGGCATCGGACATGGCTACATCGGGGTTGGGGTGAACCTCGACCATCAGCCCGTCGGCGCCGCTGACACGCGCCACGCGCCCGAGCGGATTGGCGATATCGCGCCGCCCGGCCGAATGCGAGATATCGACGATGACCGGCAGGTGCGTCTCCTGCTTGAGCAGAGGCACGGCGCTGATATCGAGGGTGTTGCGCGTCCATTCACTGAAGGTGCGGATGCCGCGCTCCATCAGAATGACCTCCTGGTTGCCGCTGGCCATGATGTACTCGGCGGCGTAGATGTACTCTTTCAGCGTGGCGCCGAAGCTGCGCTTGAGCAGGACCGGCTTCTTCTGCGCCCCCAGCGCCCGCAGCAAGAAGCTGTTCTGCATATTGCGCGCGCCCACCCAAAACGCGTCCACATACTCGTCCATCATTGGAATAAGCGACAGATCAAGCACTTCGCTGATGACGACCAGCCCGTATTTGTCGGCCGCTTGGCGGGCGATCTTCAAGCCTTCTTCGCCCATGCCCTGGAAATCGTAGGGCGAGGTGCGCGGTTTGTAGCCCATGCCACGGATCATCTTTACGCCGCGCTCAGCCAAGGCGGCGGCGACGGTGTCCATCTGCTCGAAGCTTTCGACGGCGCAGGGACCGGCGATGATCTCGAAGGTGTTGTTGCCGAGCTGCAAGCCATTGCTGAACTCGATGATCGTATGCTGGTCGGCGTTCTTACGTTGAACCAGGATCTTCTCTTGCGCGTCTTGCTCTTCCAAATGGAGCGTGGCGCGGAAGATTTCATGGAAAAGTTTGGAGATGGTTTCGTTGCTGAAAGGTCCCTCGTTGACAAGCTGCAGCGCCGTCAGCATTTCGGCTTCGCGCTGCGGGTCATAAAATCGCGTGCCCATCTCCTGCTGCACCTTGCCGATCTCAAGCGCGATCCCGGCGCGCTGATTCAGCAATTCCAGGATCTGCAGATTGATCGGGTCAATCTGTTTCCGCAGTTCTTGAAGGCGATTTGACTGTGACACGACACTTGTACTCCCGCTAGGCGCCAAAAATCTTCGTGCGCTGTATTATACACATGTCCGACAAAAAGGCATGGTCAGATTTTGCAGAGCCATTATGTCAGAATCAATACGCGTCGAATGTCACGCGAGTCCAGGAATAATCTGCTGTGATTGCGCTGACCGCCCCGCCTTGAAGCCTCCGCCTGACGGTCAGTCGCCGCTTCCTCCCGCCGGCTTCAGGCGCCGCATTCGCCGCGTGTATAAACATAGTCGCCGCTGATCCAGCCTGCGCGCCCCCACAGGCGGACTTTGAAATAGCCGTAGCGCTTTTCGCTTGCGGGCAGCCATTT
>JAPOYT010000142.1 GCA_026706445.1 Chloroflexota bacterium | reverse complement strand
ACCGAAGAGCGCGTCCGCCTCTGCGGGACGCCCGAATGGACCGGGCGCCAACTGCCGCGAGACGCTGTCATCGCCCTGGCCGACGCCTGCGTCGCCCAGCATCAGTCTTACGCGCCCGACCTCATGGAAGAACTGCAGGGCATCGCCGACGCCACCGGCTTATCCCTCGCCGAGCTGGTCATCAACAATGGCTTCACCGACTTCATCGACACCATCTACAACTTGGGCGACATCGCCGTTCCCGCCCGCAGGCCAACGCTGGTCGCCGACAATTGCACCGCATTCATGGTGCCCGAAAGCCGCAGCGCTAGCGGACAGGCTTATTTCGGCCAGACTTGGGATATGCACGCCTCAGCCACGCCCTACGTCATCTTGATCCAGGGCCAGCCCGATGAAGCGCCCAGCTTCCTGACCTTCACCGTCACCGGCTGCGTCGGCATGATCGGCATGAACAGCGCTGGCATCACCGTCGGCGTCAACAATTTGATGGCGACTGATGGTCAAATTGGCGTCACCTGGCCCTTCGTCGTGCGCAAAATCTTGCAGCAAGACAACCTGGATGATGCGCTGGGTTGCCTGACGGGCGCCACACTGGCGGGCGCGCATAACTACATGCTGATGGACGGCGCGGGCCGCGGTTACGAAGTCGAAGCGATGTCCACTACCCACTATGTTCACGAGCTCGCCGCCGAGACAATCAGCCACACCAACCACTGCCTCATCCAAAAGAATCTCGATGTTGCGCGCGAACGACCGCCGGACTCGCAGAATGGCTCAGAGAATCGCCTGCGCCGCGCGAACGAACTGCTGGCAAAAGACGACATCACCATTGACGACCTTATGGCGCTGACGCGCGACGAGGAGGCGATCTGCACCCGGCCGCAGCCGCCGAATCACGTCGAGAGCTGCGGCGCCGCCATCATGCGCCCGGCAACCGGCGACTTCTGGTCGGTTTGGGGCATCCCCGCCGACAACGAATACGAACACTTCGTCATCTGATGCGCAGCGCGGACTCCGCGTCTTCAACTGTGCCATGATGTAATTTCGCGCAGCCATGGCGCTCAGCCGTTCTTGAGCTTTCTCTCACATCAGGCAGGCAAACTGATTTGCTTTGCGGCGCCGGTAACAGGGCAGTTCTGTCTGCGCGGACTAGGCAGTGTGTACGAAAATGCTAGCATATTTTCCTACATCGTGTACAATGATACTTGAACACTGATGCAGGAGCCTGACCATGAACATTGGCATTCCCAAGGAAATTAAAGTCGCGGAACATCGCGTGTCGGTTCCGCCTTCGACCGTGCGCGAAGCAGTCAATCGCGGGCATACCGTCTTCGTCGAAAGCAATGCCGGCTTTAGCAGCGGCTTCGAAGATGCGGAATACATCGGCGCTGGCGCAATCATCATGGATTCGGCCGAAGAAGTCTGGTCGAATTCGGACATGATTATCAAGGTCAAGGAGCCGCAGCCGAGCGAATACCGCTTTCTCCGCCCCAATCTGATTCTCTTCACTTATCTCCACCTGGCCGCCGACCGCCAATTGACCTACGCAATGCTGGACAGCGGCGTTACCGGCATCGCCTACGAAACCGTGGAAGACAGTCAGCGCCGGCTCCCCCTGCTTGAGCCGATGAGCGAAGTGGCCGGGCGCATGGCGGCGCAGGTCGTTTCGCACTATCTGGAAAGGCAGCAGGGCGGGCGCGGCGTATTGATGGGCGGTGTACCTGGCGTGGCGGCGGCGCATATCGTCATTCTCGGCGCCGGAACCGTCGGCGCCAACGCCGCCAAGATCGCCCTGGGTATGGGCGCCCGCGTCACGCTGCTTGACATCGACCTTGATCGACTGCGCTACCTGGACGATGTCCTCGTTGGCAACCTGAACACGCTCTATTCCAATCAAATCAACATCAGCCGATCCATCGTTACTGCCGACGCCCTAATCGGCTCCGTGCTGATCACCGGGGCGCGCGCGCCGATGCTGGTCACGCGCGATATGCTGCCGTCGATGCCAAACGGCAGCATCATTGTGGACGTCGCCGTCGATCAAGGCGGCTGCGTTGAAACAACAAAGCCTACGACACATAGCGATCCCACCTTCGTCATTGATGGCGTCTTGCATTATGGCGTGACCAACATGCCCGGCGCAGTTCCGCGCACATCGAGCCTGGCGCTGGCGAACGCGACCCTGCCCTACGCCCTGAAAATCGCCGACCGCGGCGCCGCCGAAGCTATGCGCGCCGATCCCGCCTTGCTTAAGGGCTTGAACACCGCGGCCGGGCGCTGCGCGCATCCGGCGGTCGCCGAGACTTTCCAGCTTGAATACATCGAGGGTTTGCAGGCGTTGGAATACCTCGAGGAAGATGCGCTGCTGCCGCTATAACGACGCCGGGGACCACCGGCGCCTAAGGGAGTAGTCAAGCGCATACTGGGGCGCGCCCGCCTATGTCCGATGCCTGAACTCTGCTACATTGGTACTCGTATTCAAGTGGCGACTGGCGCCCCGTGAAACAAGCTCGAAAACGCCTTGCCTTTGCAGCCGGCATGTTTACCAGCGCTATCTTCTTGGCGCTGGCGTTTCGCGGGCTGCATCCAGACCAGTTTTGGCGCAGCCTTTCCCAGATCAACCCGCCTTTGCTGCTGGTCGCTGTGTTGGTTTATTTCTTTGCCGTCATCGTCATCGCCCGGCGCTGGCAATTCCTGCTTCGCGCCGTAAAGTCCGTCCCTTTGCCCGCGCTCGCCAAGCTGGTTTTCATCGGTTACATGGGCAACAATGTCTATCCCTTGCGCGCCGGCGACGCCCTGCGAATCATCCTGCTGCGTCGCAACCATCAAGTTACGCTCCTTCGCTCCACTACCGTCGTCGCCCTGGAGCGAATGTTTGACGGCTGCGTCATGTTGAGCTTTGTGCTGTTCAGTCTGCCGCTCATTGATGTCGAATCGGCTGAAGTGGATATGATCGTCAGCATATCGGCGCCGCTATTCGCCATCGCCTTGATCTTCGCCTTTGCGCTGGCGGCCAATCCCGATCTGCTGCGACGCGCCCTCGCACCCTTCCTACGCTTGCTGCCGCGCCAACTCGGCGGAGCGCTTGGCGCCTTCGCCGAAGAAATCCGCGCGGGGCTGGAAGGGTTGCGCAGCCACCGACATCTCCTGGGCGCCGTCTTCTGCTCGTATCTCACCTGGGCGATCGAAGCGGGCGTCTACTGGATCGTCATGCGCGCCCTTGATCTGGAGTTGAGCTACGCCGTCGCGCTCTTGCTCGTTGGCGCAGTCAATCTGGCTGGGCTGATTCCCGCCTCGCCCGGTCAAGTTGGCGTCAATGAATTCGTCGTCATCAGCATATTGACCGCCCTGGGCATTGCCGCGCCCCCGGCCACCGCCTTTGCTGTCGTCGTCCACTTGACGATCTGGCTGCCAATCACCCTTGCCGGTTTCATACTGCTGCTGAAACAGGGATTGGGCTGGGCTGATATTGGCATGGCGAAAGAACTCAAGGACGCGGAAGCCTTGCGCGGCGATTCGAGTTAAACGTCTATCGCCGTATCGAAATGTTTCAGCAGCGGATCCAATTCGTCCCATAACTCGTCGGGGATTCCCAGCTCGGCCGCCGCCAGGCAAGATTCCGCTTCTTCGGGAATTCGCGCGCCGGGGATCACCGATGCGACTTGTGGATGACGCGTGCACCATTGCAAAGCGACGGCCATCATTGGCGCATCGTAGCTCGCGCATAACCGCTGAATCTTGCTGACGTGATCGAGACAGTCTTGTGGAAATACGCGATTGAGATACTTTGTGTCTTCCCGCGGTCCGGTGACGAGCAGGCTGCGCTCAAGCGGCGTGGCGCCAACCACGCCCACATCGCGCCTGGCCGCCTCCGCCAAGATTTCCCGCGCGGCGATATGATTGATCAAACTCCAACAGTCGGCGATGACGGCGGCATCAAATTCACCCGTTCTGATATACTCCAGATTGGTCGGCGGATTATTGCAGGCGACGCCAATATGCTTGATAATGCCCTGAGCCTGCAGTTGCCGCAACGCGCCCAGCGCGCCATCATCCGAAAGCACTTCGTCCATCGGCTGGCCCATCGCATCGTGAATATAGACGATTGGCAGGCAGTCCAAGCCCATACGCTCAAGGCTAAGCTCGACGCTGCGTAGGATTGCGTCAAAGCTAAAATCATACCCGATATGCGAGCGACCGGCTTTGGTCGTGATCGTGATCCGGTCCTTGGCCGACGGGCGCTCACGCAGAGCTTCACCGATCATCGATTCGCTCAAGCTGCGATTATAGAGCACAGCCGTATCAAAGAATGCGCAACCAGCGTCAATCGCCGCTACCAGCGTCCTCACGCCAAGCTCCTTATCAAGCCGGCGATGCCCCTCGTCCACTTCGACAACGGTATCGTTTTGCGTCGGTATGCCAGTGAAGGCAGTGCCAATGCCCACCACCGGCAATCGCATCTCGGTGCGACCCAGCCGTTTCGCGCGCATTATATGGTCCTCTCCGGCACGCGGGCGTACTTGGACACATCGGCCTCGATTTGATCATCGGTTTTGCCAAAGCGCCGCCTTCGATTGCCGTAGTCAACCAGCGCCTCATAAAAGGCGCTCGGTCCAAAATCGGGCCAGTATGTTTCCGTCGTATAAATTTCGCTGTAAGCGCCTTGCCAGATCAAGAAATTGCTCAAACGGGATTCTCCGCTCGTGCGAATGATGAGGTCAGGATCGGGAAGGCCGCTGGTATACAAATAGCGGTTGATCGTGCCTTCGGTGATGTCTTCCGGCGCGATGCCAGCCCGCACGATGTTCTGTACCGCATGCACGATTTCATCGCGTCCGCCATAATTGAACGCGACATTGAGGATCAAGCGTTGATTGTCGCGCGTATACTCGCAGGCTTCCGCCACCTTGCGCGCCAGCCGACCCTCTATTCCGTCCAGTTCCCCGATATGGCGAATCTGCACGCCTTCTTCATGCAACTCCTGGAGCTCGCGATCGATCACCATTTCCAAGATGCGCATCAGCAGCATAACCTCGCGCCGGGGCCGCGACCAATTCTCGGTCGAGAAGGCGTAAATCGTCATGATCCGCACGCCAAACTCGACCGCGGCGCGCACGATGCGGCGCAAGTTTTCCGTGCCCTGACGATGCCCGGCTGAACGCGGAAGACCACGCTGCCTCGCCCAGCGGCCGTTGCCATCCATAATGATTGCGACATGTTCCGGCGCCTTTTCCAGGCGCGGCTTGCTGAGCGATTTTCGGCGAGATTCTCTTGTGATTATGGTCATACGGTATTCCCGCTAGATGTATGGTCTTGGATTATGATGGTACTCTTTCCAAGGAGCTAAAGGAAGCATTAT
>JAPOYT010000069.1 GCA_026706445.1 Chloroflexota bacterium | reverse complement strand
GCTGTGCGCGAAGGCTATTCGCGGCCCCAGTTAACCGAGGACAGCGTGCTGGAGATCCAGGCGGGCCGACATCCGGTTGTCGAGAAGCTCTTGGCGACTTCGACCCGCTACGTGGCCAATGACAGCCATCTCGATTTGGCTTCGCGGATCCATATCATCACTGGTCCGAATATGTCGGGCAAGTCCACCTATATTCGTCAGGTGGCGATCATCACTCTGATGGCGCAGATCGGCAGCTATGTGCCGGCTGACTCGGCGACGATCGGTTTGGTCGATCGGATATTTGCCCGAATCGGCGCCCAAGACGAAATCCACGCCGGGCAGAGCACCTTCATGGTCGAAATGGTTGAGACCGCGCGCCTGCTATCTGGCAGCAGCCCGCGCAGCTTGCTCATTCTGGATGAAATCGGCCGCGGCACCTCAACTTATGATGGCTTGGCGATTGCGCGCTCCGTTATCGAGTACATCCATAACAATCCGCGCTTGAATTGCCGGACGCTGTTCGCCACGCATTATCATGAGTTGACCGAATTGCCCAATATCCTGCCGCGCAGCGCCAACTTTAACGTGGCTGTGGCCGAGCAGGGCGATGAGATTGTCTTTCTGCATCGCGTTCTGCCCGGTGGCGCCGACCAAAGTTACGGCGTGCACGTGGCGCAGCTGGCGGGAATGCCGCGCTCGGTGGTGGACCGCGCGAGAGAGCTGCTGTTTCAGCTGGAAGAAGACGGCAGCGATTTCTCCTTGAGAAAGCCCTCGCCACAGCGCCAGCAGTTGAGCTTCTTTGATACGCCGGAGAATCCGGTTATGGTCTCGCTGCGTTCGCTGGAGGTGGACGGGCTAAGCCCGCTGGAAGCGCTGACCAAGCTGTATGAACTCAAGCGAATGGTGGCGGAGGCTTAGATGTTTTTCGCCAATACCGTGGTCGTTGCCAGCCATCGTCGATCGGGAATGCAATGGACGATCGATGCGCTGCGCAACAACAGCGCGGATATCAACGACTCATATATGTCGCTGGAGCAAATGGAAGCGGACCACGATGGCGCCATACCCTTGGCCGTGTTTCGCCGGCGGCTGCTCAGCATGGACGGGCGCGTGCTGATCAATGTGCGCGAATTGCCAACCGCCGAGTCATGGAAGGGCTTGGATGAGCGTCTCTTCGCGCGCACGCTGCTGCAGCATTCGCCGACGATATACGTGCATCGGGACGGACGCGACGTAATGGTCTCGATGTATTATTACATGCAGTCATTCAGCGAGACGGTGCGCAATCAGTCATTTTCCAAGTTCTTGCGCGGCGAAGTTGGAGCTGACGGGGAAGCGATCGCGATGAGCCGTCCGGGATATTGGTCTTGTCATGTCGAGTCTTGGATGAAGAAAGCCAACTTGCTGGCGGTTTCCTACGATGATCTTGAGATCAACCATGAGGCGACTTTGCGGAAGATGGCTGCATTTCTTGATATCAAGCTGTACAGTAATTTACGGACGCTCCCGACGCCCGGTCCGCAAGACAGCGAGCCTAAGTTTGGCAATGTATTGGAGAGGTTGGGTGTGCGCCGCCGGCGAGGCGCTATAGCCGCTCAGCCCCGCATCGGCCAAAGCGGCGACTGGCGAAAACTGTTCGACAAACGCGATCGTGATTTCTTCATGAAGGAAGCGGGGGACACAATGAATCGGCTTGGCTACAAATAGGGTAGATTGTTCCACAGCGGTTGTACGAAGATGCGAACAGCCAGCTTGGTCGGATTTCGCGCGCTCAATTGCTGTTCCGCTCTTATGCTCCCGCCCAGTATACCGATGCGCCAAAAGTGACCAGCCGAAAGATTTCAACAAAAAGAGTCAGCGATATTAGCGCATAGACCAGATGCAACAGATTTATATCTCGCTCGCGTATCGTAACTTGCAAGCTCAGAATACGCGGATGATGGACGACGAGCCCAATGGTCCACATGAGCGGAATCAACAGTGAAAGCACGGTTCTGGCGCCGCGAAAATTGATGATCGGCATGTACCAGGCGTAGGCAGCGAAGTAGACGAAGAAGAAAAGACAGACGTAAAACACCGCTTGTCCTGTCTCATTGGAGAGCGATGCGCGCCCGTTCTTCATTACGACAAATAGGCTCCCCGCCAATACGACAAGACTGAGCGCGACTTGGCTGCAATAGCCATAGGCGTACATGAATGGATGATCTATGACGCAGGCGCTCTTGACCATCTGAGTTACGCCGTTTATCAAGCGATCCACGATGTCTTGCGCCCTGTGCTCTTCCAGATATTTGCTAAGCGACGGGATTTCATCGTCCGGCAGGTCGGGCCAGCCGACAAGGTCGCCAGCTGCGTACGTTCCCGAAAAGGCTTCATCCCATGAGTCATACCAGAGGTAAAAGGTCGTATTCACATTGTAGAAGTAAGTTCCATATTTCTCTTTGCTCTCCAGCAAATACGGCGAAAGTAGCAGAAGAAATACGAAAATTGGCATTACTGCCGAGAACAGAATGTTCGTTGCGCAGGCGGCGTTCAATTCTCGCTTGCCCAGCTTCGTCAGAACCAAAAGGCCATAGCTGGCGGCAAATATGAACAGGCCTGGCATCGCGCTTGCCTTCGTGTATTGACATAAGGCGAACATCGCGCCAAGGGCGACTGTCTTGTACTTGTTGGGAGCATTAATGGTGTCGATCGACAGAATGAAGGCGAGGCCAAAAAGGGTATAGAAGAGAAGTTCAGCCTGAAAGAACGGCGACTTTATCGCGAAGACGACTAGCGCAATCAGCAGCATCGCGTAGGCGGCGTAAAGCCGCGAAAAGCGCGTGAAGAATACGTAGGCGAGAGCGGCAACGCAGAATAGAGACAGGACAATGTTTAGCCGCTTGCCATGCTGAAAAAACGCTTCCGACGACAGTTCAGGGGAGTAGAACAGCGCCTGCAGAAACGGATACAGCGGCATGCGATTGCGACTACCGGTATAGGTGAAGCGGGTCTCGTACACTTTAGCCGTATCATCCATGAAGGCGCTTTGATCACTCCAGCGCATATCGCGGTTCTTGATGCTTTGCGTATGGGCAATGCGCAGATAAGCGGCGAGGAAAATAAGTACAAGCGCAACAGTCAATGCGGCGCGGACGGCGCGTTGAAGAGGCGCGGCATGCGACATATTATTCGGGCAATAAGCTTGTTGCGGATTCCGGGCGCGGTTTAGGAATTTCGGCTTCCTCTTCCTGCACGATCCCTTCGGAGAGCAGCACGCGCTTGAACGATACGATCGCAACTTCGATCATGTCGAGGCTTGGCTCATTGGTGGTAAGGTGTTGCAGCGCCAGATTGGGCTGGATCATGAAGCGAATCCAGGGTTTGTCGAGATTGGACGCGGTGTATTTCAGGAATTCATAAGCGACGCCGGCGACGATCGGTATGAATATTACACGCGAAAGTATCAGCAAGGCGAATGGCGGCCTCCCGATCAGTGAAAAAAGCATGACACTTACAAACACAACCGTGAGCAGGAAAGCCGTGCCGCAGCGCGGATGCTCAATCGCGTGGCCGCTGACGACCTCCGGCCGCAGTTCGTCGCCGGCTTCATAAGCATTGATCGTCTTGTGCTCGGCACCGTGATAAGCGAAGATGCGCCGGCCGTCATTCGTCCGCCCGACAAACCAAATGTAGACTACGAGAATTGTCAGTTGCACGACGCCTTCTATCAGGTTGATGAGAAAGGCGTCCAGACCGATGGGCAGCGCTTCATAAGCGAGGAAATTGCTTGACTCTGGCGCAACCAGGACTTCGTTGCCATCGGCGTCCACGACGATTTCTTGGGAGGACGCGCTTAATCCCAGCAGGCTGCCGATACCGGTGGCGGCAGTGGTGGGCAAGAGGAAAAAGATGCCCACGCCAATCAAAAGCGAGATGGCGACCGTTGCCCAGCCGATGGGACCGTTGAAGCTGATATTCTCTTCTTCATCAAGAGCGACATCGGCCGACCACATTAAGGCGCGGATGCCGAGTCCCAAGGCATCCCACAATCCGATCAGTCCGCGCAGAAAGGGGGTCTTCGCGATGCGCCCACGGTAGAGACGCGCGCTAAGCGGTTGCTCGTGAATGACGATTTCGCCTTTGGGATTGCGTACCGCGACCGCCATCGAATGCGCCCCGCGCATCATCACGCCTTCAATCACGGCTTGGCCGCCATAAGAGAACTTCAATTCGCCCGCCTCGCGCTTATTTGCCTGCTGCAAAGGGACCACCCCCTGTGGCGATACAACCCATTCACTATACGCGGCAGGCTGGCATCGGTCAAGCTGAAACCGATTCACCTGCGCCGCCGGCGGGGCGGATATCCAACAGATGCAGTTGGAGACTGCGCCGTCCCTGCCACTCGTTCATCTCGGCGTGATATGCGGCGTCGATTCTGCGCGGCATTTGCTTCGCCCAGTCGCCCAAGCCGAATCCAATCGCGTCCAACTGCGCGCCGCTGCAATTGGCGACTCGTAGCTTGAGGTGACGCCCATCCCCGCCGACGCGGCGACAATGCAGGACGCCCAGATCTCTTGTCACGAACGTGGCTTTGTTATTTTCATGTCCGGTTGGTTCAAGCTTCTCAAGCTCATCAACCAGAGCCTCACTAAGTTCGTCGAGTTTAATTTCGCTATCGACCAGTAGCCGAGGCAAGAGCTTCTGGCCGCTTAATGACTGGTCGGCTTTTTGCTCCAGCTCGCTTTGAAGCCTGTCCAGATTGCTGTTCAAGACGGTGAAGCCGGCTGCCATCGCATGCCCGCCGTGCCGTACGAGCAGATCCGCGCATTCATCCAGCGCCCGTATGATGTTGAATTCGGGGATGCTGCGGCATGAAGCGCGGCTCTCTTCATCGCCTATTTCCAGGACGATGGCCGGTCGATAAAAGGCTTCGGTCAGCCGTCCCGCGACCAAGCCGACGATGCCCGAGTGGATATTCTCGTCGCCGGCGAAAATCAGGGACCGGCCCTCAGCATCACCGACTCGCTCGCCGATTGCGGCTTGGGCTTGCTGAGTAAGCTGCTGTCGCTGCGAGTTGAGCGCCTGCAATTCGATAGCGCGAGGCATCGCCTCTTCGACTGATTCCGCGCAGAGAAGGTCGTAAGCTGCCATTGCCGAATGCAGACGCCCGGCCGCGTTGATGCGGGGACCCAGACCAAAGCCGATATCACTCGATTCGATGTTGCCGGGCTGCAAACCGGAAACTTTCACCAAGGCGGCTATGCCGGGGCGCCGTAAATCGTTAATCACGTCCAATCCGTATTTCACCAGGCGTCGATTCAAGCCGACATTTAACGGGATCACATCGGCGACGGTACCCAGCGCGACCAGATCCAACAGGTTCGATAGTCTCAATCCGGCTG
>JAPOYT010000042.1 GCA_026706445.1 Chloroflexota bacterium | reverse complement strand
CATGAGGATCGACGTCATTGGCGGCCGAAGCGCCGGCCTTCGAATGCCGCAATACGCCCCGCGTGTCCTGCGCCCCGACGGTCACCGTCAGCGACAGCACGAGCGCTGCAAGAACTATTACTCCCAATATGGAGCGAAGCCTGGATGGTGAAAACATGAGTCTTTTCCTCTCAATACTATTCTTTGGAAATATCTTCCGACTGTAATTGTATCGCGCAGGGGGGGGGGATTGCAAATCTCGGTCCAGTTGTCCATTTGTTCTTAAAGACGGTCTCCGGGGTATAGAGGCATCTGGCAACCTATTATGAAGTAAACCGACGGAGATGGCATCTGCCATTTCGTCCGATTTCGCTGCTGCTAATGAACGGATGCAACTAGCTATCCTGATGTTGCGGCGCCCAGGCGCGATGAAACTCCTTGATCCTCATCCGCTGGATGAACGGCAACGTTCATGGTGGGCATTTGGCGCATGCTAGGGTTCGCTATCGTTCCATTTATGGGCGCCTACAAGATAACCGCGACGAGTTATATGACGCGGCGAAAACTGTTGGCGCCGACGCCTTGGGTCAGTTACGCTTCATTACACTGTCGCATCAAATTCAGCAGGGTATCGGCGGCGGCCGCGGCAAAGGACCGGTCGTTGATATTGTAGGCCAGCTCGATGACGGGTATGTCCTTTCTGAGACCGCTCTTGATAGCGTCGAAGCAAGCGGCGTCGGCAGCAGGATCCCAGAATGCGCCACCGTCGCTATCCAGCATGGATACGCCCTTGAGCGGCAGGATAATGGCGACCGGCGCGCTTGCCGCATTGGCGGCGGCGGCGATCATTTCGCCGATTCGTCGGTTCTCTTCAATGTTTGTGCGCAGAAGCGTCGCGGTCGGCGCCCACTGATATACATTACGTTCGCGAACCTTTTCAGGAAGCGATTCGAGCGCCCCGAAGTTGGCCATATCGACGCAGCCAGGTACGATCACCGCGGGAATGCCAGCGCGAGAAGCCGCCAGGCAGCGTTCTGGTCCCGCGCTGGCGCCGCCGCCACACACTTCATCTGCCAGTTCCGTTGTCGTTATATCGAGACAACCGACGATATAACCTTCGCTGATCAGACTCTCCATCGTCTGGCCGCCGATTCCGGTCGCATGGAAAACCAAGACTTCGAAACCATGTATTTCAATCAGACTCCGCGCATGGTCAACGCAGGGCGTGGTATTGCCGAACATCGAGGCGGCAATCAGCGGACTCTCTTCCACGATCGGCGGCGCCTCTCCGCGGACCATGCCGACGATCGCCGCGGCGGCGTTGGCATAGACTTTGCCGCTGATGCGGTTGACGCCAGCCACATCGACGATGGAAGGCATCATTACAATGTCCGCCGGTCCCACAAAAGCGCGCACATCGCCGCTTGCGAGGGTCGAGACCATCAATTTCGGCAGGCCCAGCGGCAGCGCGCGCATACCAGCGGTGGCAACAGTCGTGCCGCCACTGCCGCCCATACCCAAGATGCCATCAAGCGCCCCCTCGTCGTACAAGCGCCGCGCTATGACTGCCAGCCCGCGGCCCATGACCTCAAGCGCCTCGCCCCGGCGCCTGACCCGCCGCAGAGATTCGAGATCGCTGCCGGCCGCGCTGGCGACCGCTTCTCGGCTGATATCGGGCGCGAAGCCGGGCTCGCCGAGAATGCCAACATCAATCACCAATGCGCGCAGTCCTTGCGCTTCGACCAAGGACTTTACCCAGGCGAACTCGGCCGCCTTTGTATCGAGCGCGCCGGCAAGGACGATCGTAAGCATCGCGTCGCTCACGATTCAGCGCTCCCTCACTTTGTGATTCTTGAAGCGTTTGACAGCGCTCATCACCGCCTTTTCTATCGGGATGCGCTCAATGCTCGAGGCGCCGACGAAACCCTGGGCGTCCGTACGCTCATACAAAACTCGCGTATCCTCCGGCTCGGCGAATGGTCCGCCATGAGCCAGGCAGATCACATCAGGGTCGACATTCCAGGCGCCTTCCATAATGCGCTGCGCGCTATCCAGCGATTCTTCCATGGGGTCTGCCGGGAAGCCGATCAATCCACCGGCAGTGCCGCCAACGTGGGCGCAGACGACATCCACCCCGGCTTCAGCCATGCGCGCGGCTTGCTCGGCATTGAAGACATAACACATGGTGAAGACGTCTCGCGCGCGCAGTAGCCGAATCAACTCAACTTCGCGGGCAAAGCCCCAAGGCTGTTTCAGGCTGCTGGCGATGTTCTCATACTCGCGGAGGAAAAAGTCGGAAACGCGCTCATGATTGCCCACAGTGGGAAAATTGATGAAACCGTCGAATCCCCGGTCGACAAAGCGGTCAATCACGATACCGAGGTCATAAGTGGTCTGGTCGTTAGCTTCAATGCCAGCGATGATTGGCGTGTCCTTGACGACATTGCTGATTTCGTCGTACATATCAAGCGTGCGCGGATTGGAGTGACCGATCACCTCAGTCCGCAGCCCCATAATCCGCGATCGGCCCGTGCTATAACAGACGATCAAGTCCGCCCCACCCAATTCAGCGCACTTCGCCACGATGCCGGCGCTGCAGCCGGCGCCAATAATGGCATCGCCCTTGGCCAGCGTAGCGCGTAGTCTGCTCAGGATCTCCGCTCTGTTTGTCATGTCCTAGGTCCAAATCTGCGAATAGACGCGCATGAAATTGCCGGCCAGGACCTTCTTCGTTTCCGCTTCGTCATAGCCCCGCTCCAAAAGCGCCTTGGTCAAATTGGGAAAGCAACGAGGGTCATCCAAGCCACCCGGATAATGGTAAGGCGGCGGCGGATAATCTTTTGGATCCCACTGTCCCGTTTTGACGAAGTAGTCATAATGCGCCTTTGACGCTTCCCGCATGGAATCGCCGATGTATTCGAAGTCAATGCCGATGCCCACATAGTCAATGCCGACGAGATCTGCGATATAATCGACATGTTTGAGCAAGTCATCAAGCGTGGGCCGCGGCATTTTCGCAACGAAGGGCGGAAAGCCGTTGATGCCAATCACGCCGCCCATTTCAGCAACGCGCATGATTTGCTCGTCGCTCAGGTTGCGCGGACTGTCGCAAACGCCTTTGGCCAGATTGTGGCTGAAAACGACCGGCTGCTCGGAAGCATCCATAGCGTCGAGGGTGGTCTGTATGCCAGTGTGGCTGCAGTCCACCGCGATTCCGGCGCGATTCATCGCCTTGATCAAGCGCCGGCCAAAGGCGCTTAAGCCAGCGTCATTGGGTTCGAGGCAGCCATCGCCGACGAAGTTCCGAACGTTGTAGGTCAATTGAATGACGCGTACGCCCAAGGCGTGATAGACCTCCACTAGCTCGATGCTCTGCTCCAGCGGCAGCGAGTTCTGAAAGTGGAAAAGGATGCCTAGCCTGTCTTCTGTCTTGGCGCGGCGGAAGCCTTCGACATCGGTGACATGCATGAGCTCATGGCTGCGCTCCCGGATGATATTCAGCCAGTTGGCGATCCGCATGATCGCTTCGCCGCAGTTGTGGTTGGCCGCCAGCGATGGCGCAACGACAGTGACGCCGCCCTCAACATAATACGAAGTATGCGCCGGCGAGTGGGTCAGCAGCGGGCAGGTACCATCAAAGACAATCGCTTCTTCATGCGCGCTCTTGTAGTCGACCACGGAAATCCGCTCCTTATTGTCCGCGCTCAATCACGTCCATACAGGGGCTGGAAGCGCGCCGGCGGACTGATGCCGAGGACGGTATCGTTGTGCCAGTCGATTTCGCAGCGCTCGCCGCCCACGAACTCGGTGACAGTTTCGCGGCGGGATGGCAGCCAAATCTTCATGAGCGTTTCCGGCGCCAATGTTGACAGCCTAAGGTAGCCGTCCATTATAAGGTCCTCAGCAGATGATTGTGCCATGTCGTTGATCTGAAGGGCGACCCCCGCCGGATTCGCCCAAGACGGGATGCGCAACTGCAGCGACGCCGCTTGGTGGAGGCGCAAGGCGATCGGTTCGGGACCCGGCGGCGGACAGGTCAATGAATAGGCGCTGTCTTCTTTGGAATAGAGCAGGTCGATGCGGACGTTCTTATCGCCCACGCTGGCAATCGCCTCCCAAGCCTCGCAGATGGATTGCAGCGCGCCGCCCACAAGGTCTGCATTGACCTGGTAGGCTTCTTCCGGATACGAGATGAGGCTCTTGATTCCGCCGAAGCAAAAGCCGCCGCGCGCTCGCCGCGCCACGTTTCCGTAGCTGGCCTCGTCATCATCCTCGTAGCCGGCGGCTTCCCGCACCCACGATGTGTCCACCATTTGCGATGCCAAGAGATGATTGCGCAGCATACGATCGGCATCATCGTAATAGCCCGCGTAACCAGCCTCTCCCAGAAGCAGCGCCGCTTCAATGAGATCACCTGTGTTGTTGGCTTCACCCCGGTTGATGTCGAAGCCGGCGTAACCGGCCGCCCCCAGCGGTTCTCTAAGCCAGGGCGCCCAGCGAAACTCTTTCACCCAGCCATAACTGCTGCGGAAGGGGCGCATGCCGACATCGTAAGCGCGCCGCGCGCCTTCAATAATTGTTTCATCGCCGGCCAGGATCCCGTAGTCGATTAGACCGGTGATCGTGCCGGTAATGGAATGCATGTGCGTACCGGCCGCTTCCGCTATCGATCCATCGCTGTCAAAAGCCAGCGCGAGGTTGTCCGCGGCGAACCGGCGCGCCAGCTCCAGCGCTGCCTCGTCAGCCGATTGGCGATAGTACTGTACCAGCGGCCGAATGAGCCGGCCAGTGGTCGCTGGCGGCGGCGCCAAGATTCCGTTAAACGCATTTGTCCAGCCGTCGGCGCCGAGACTCTCGCCGGGAAAGCGGGCGCCGTCGCCAATCGTCGCGAGAATGGAACGGCACAAGCGGCGCAGAGCCGGCTCCGCCCGCGCGTCGGCGCACCAATCCCACAGCGCGAGCAAGCCCAGCGCCACTTCGCGACAGTTGTGCATCGCGGCGACATCCGGCTGCCAGGGCGCGGGACTGTTCCAGGGCAAGCCGGATGGGTGACGTTCGAGGCTGTCGTAGAGCTGCTGGGCGAGCGCATCATAGATTTCGGTTTCGTCAGGCAATTCAATGATCCGCGAACAGCAACCGAGCGCATCCAAAAATCGACCGACAACATGGGGCGAGTCGAATGGACCGTGCCGAATGCAGGTGGGCTCTTGGATCAATTCGTAGTGAAAGAATGGTAGGTAGTTATTGCGCTCATCCAGGTTGTTGATGATGAATTCAACACCCAATGCGAGATGACGCTTCAGATCAATTTCGCTTCTTCGGTCATACACGGCGTTTTGCCAATCCCGATCGCGGACTTCTGCTAGAGTCTACCGGCCACCCACTGAATACCGCGGCTGACGACCAGGCGGAAATTCGGATTCTCATAAGCATTGTGGTCGTGGCCGGATTGAAAGCAGAAGACGCGCGCGTTCTTGTAGCGCCGCGTCCAGGCGATGCTGCGCATGC
>JAPOYT010000096.1 GCA_026706445.1 Chloroflexota bacterium | reverse complement strand
CTTGCCGGATGTTAGGCGCAATCAATACTTCAGCCTGCTGGCTCAGCATTTCGCGCGCAGAAGTCGCCAGGCTGCTGTTTCCCGCATATACGACCGCCGGTCGGTTGCTCTGCGGCATCAACGAAACCGCCTCCCGCGCCAGCGCGAGCATCTCCAGCAAGACCGCGCGCGCGCCGCCATCGGTTCCGCCCGCGATAAAGATTAGCTGCGGCCGGCTATGGATAATGCGATTGAGCCGCCCCTTGGCGCCCAGACCATCTTCGAGATGAATCTTGGCGACAGCATCAATGTAAAAGGGAGCGATCGCGCGCCGCGCCGCCGCAATGCTGACCTGCGGATATAAGCCAATCAACACCGCGCGCAAGGGCTGTCCGGCGCTGGTCGTCGTCAGGAAATAATCGACGCCGATCCGGTCGCTTTGCTCCGGACGAATCAAATGGCCCGTCTCATCGAGAAACCGCCGCCCGGTGGATTCGCTCATCGTCCGAAGAACCGCGGCCAAGCCGGTATGCGCATCATCCGCGGACGCGCCAATAGTAGTGCGTCCAGTCGCCTGCCCCACAAGCCGATACTCGCCATCGACCTGGTCGATCAGCAGCGCGCGCGTGTTCACGCTGCCGAAGTCCGCGGCCAGAATCGAGTTAATGCCTGACTCGGTCATGAATCAGGCTCCAAACCGAAAAAGGAAGCTGAACCGCTCGGTGAGAATCGTTAAGCTGCTCAGGATGGCAGATGCATAAATGGCGCCCAAAGCCGTCACAATAAACAGTTTGCCAATATGGCGAAAACCGCGGCTGAGCGGGCTCTGCTCCCCACCCCTATCGCCGCTCGCGCGTACCTGATAATGGAAATAAAACAGCGCCGTCATCGTGCCGACGAAGACAATTAGCGTATCCATCGTAGCGCTGAGGTCGGTGCTGAGGTCTTCTGGCAGCGCGACGGTCGCCTGAAGCACGGGAAACAAGGTGCCGGTCAACGCGCCGACCACAGCAACCGCGGCGCCAACGACAATGACGACGGCGTAGACGCTATTGGTCAGCCAGGTCAACGATCGTATCGGCTTCAGCAGCAGCAGCAATCCAAACAGCAGCGCCGTAAAGAAAATAGCGATATCGGCGGAATTGCCCAGCGTCGTCCAGCTCGTCTCCCCATTTTGAATATCTTGCAGATACGGCAGGACCACGCCCTCGTAGCTGACGACCAGCGTAAAGGCGGCGGTCATGCCCACGAATATGTAGACAGCCACCCGATACAAAATGCCGATAAAGGGCAGGTCGCCCAATACATAGCTGAAGACCATCAAGGTCAAAACGAAGCTGACGAGCGCAATCGTGTTTTCTGCCATCAAGCCGGACCCATTACTCGCTTTGCGCTTCGCGACCGCGCCGACGCAGCGCCGCAAGCGCATAAAATACATTGCCCACAGCGATCAGCAGAATCGCCGCCAGCGTTCCGAAGGTCATGGCGTGCAGCCGCGGCGCCTCCTGCGAGCGGTCGCGCATCCAGATATATTCCAGCTCGTCGCCCGGCGCCGGCGAATCGGACTGATAGAAACGGGGACGCGTTTTCCCCAGGCTTACAATGCTTTCCAGCCACAAAATGACGCGCTCATCGGCAAGGTTTGCCGAGGCGCTTGCTTGACCTGACCGGAATTCCGCTGCGGTCACCATGCGTTCTTCCACCAGAAACGCGGCGATCCAGCCGTCAAGACCATTCGACAGCGCAATGCGATACCAGCTTTCATCGCCATTTGCGCCAGTCACCTCGAAGGAGTCGCCCGCCCGCGCCAGCTGCAATATGTCATCCGCCGTCGTCGGACCGCGTCGAATCCGCACTTGCTGCGGCGAAATCACTTCGACGATGCGGATCGTCTCAAGCGTGGCCGTTGCGGTCGGCAAATGGGTCGCTGTTGGCGGCGAGGTTACTGTCGGCAAGGGAGTGGTCGTTGGCAAGGACGTAGCAGTCGGAAGAACCGTCTTCGTTGGAGATGGAAAGGCAGTTGATAGGACGCGTTCCAACTGCGCCGCTTGCTCACCTGTCGTCTCCACCGGCGGAACGGTGGCGGTTTCCGGCGACGCCGGCGCGACCTCCGGCTGGGCTTGTGGCAGCTCGCCGAAGTTGAAAGCCAGCTTTTCGCCATAAGTGTAGACGTCGCGGTATCCAACCAGCAGCCCCGCGATCTCATCCATGGCATCGGCGTAAACTTGGGCAATTGGCGCCGCCGCATAACCAGTGGCGGCAAGCAGGCGAGTTCCGTCGGCCTCAGGCATCACCTGCTCGGCCCAATTCCGCATATCTTCCGCATATTCCGCCAGCAGCACGATCAGCGACATCTCGCTCAGCGACTTGATTACGAGCCCGGTCAGCTCTCCCTTTGCCGAAACTCTGACGACATCAGCGAAATTCTCGCTCAACTCGCGCAGACCCAGCGAGCCGCCCGGCAGATAGCGCAGAATGTGATAATCGCTGCCGCGCTCCAGGCGAAGCTCGGCCGAAGCAACCGAGCGATTGATCTCGCGGATGATGTTCTGCGCATGCACAATCGCGATCGGCTTGCTGCTGACAATTAGCGGCTTCGCGCCTTGCGCCACAATATGGCGAATCAGCAAATCTGCGAGGGGATCCAGTTCGCCAGCTGCCGTGGGACCATATTCGAAGCCGATCAGCACAAAATCGGCCGTCGACAAGTTGTCCAGCAAGTTGTATACCGCAATCGCACCGTGACGATCCTCGTCGAAATCGGAGGGCGGCCGCTCGCCCTCAGCGAAATCCGGCGAGACAAAGGGCAATGACACCATCAACAATATAATGCCAGTGCCAATAATCCGTGGAACAGCGCTCAGCGAAAATAAGGGGGCGGCTCGCAACAGGCGACGTCCGCTCGGCTCATTCGCTTGTGGCGCACCGCCGACAATATCGCGCAGCAATTCGATTTGCTGCTGCTGCGCTTTCGATAGCGCAACCGCGCTGATAACACCGCCCGGCTTCTCCAGGATTTCCGGCGTCACCAATACATCATCAACATCGTAAAGCTCCTGCCGTGATTCCGCGCTCGGCTGCGCGCTCGCAACTGACCGTTCGCGCAAAGAGAGCAGTCGGTCGTCCAATTCATCCAGCGGACGCTCGTCATGTCCGCCTAGCAGATCCGTCGCTGACGGCTGCTCAAGCGTCGCCTCAGCGCGCCGTCGCCGCAAGAGCGCTGGCATAGGCAGGCGCGGCAAACCCGGCATGATCGGCCTTCCAGGCAAGCGGGGAAGACGGGGCAAAGACGGCAAGCGCGGCAGAAAACGGCGCCGACCGCTGCGCTGCGGTGGCTCAGGAGCGCTTTCCGCCGGCTCCGCGTAATCCAGCCAGTTAAATTCTTCGCTCATACTCGGTAATTCCTAGTACGTAATGAGCGTGACTGCCGCAAAAAGCACTTCCAAATTAATAAGAAGTGTGTAGGGACGAGCCGTAGATTGCCGACCACGTTTGGCATTACTCAAATGGTTCTACTTCCATCCATCGCCTAACCGCGATAGGAGCGATCCTGCCCCAGTAATGCGCGCGCGCCGGCGACAATCGCGCCCAGCGCCATGCCCAGCAGCAAGGCGCGCGCGCCAGCGCTGACCGGAACCGCCATCAGCCAGTCGCTCCAAGTCTTGACCGGCGCCAACTCCGCCAGCGGAAGGCTGCCTAGAAGCACGACCAGCACGACCACGACGAAGAGCATGCCCCAGATATCGGCGCGCTTCTGCATGACCCGCGCCCCACCCTGGGCCAGCGACAAAAACAGCAGCGCCGCCAACGAAGATTCAATCGGAACTTGCACCGCTTCCAGAAGGCTGGTATCGCCCTGCCTCGTCACATACCAATAGATGGTGAAGCCGAAACTCGCCAGCAATACGGCGCTGGTAAACTTGCGCTGCGCAAGACGACCGATATGCGCAAACAGGAGATTGGCGATGCCGATGACGATGCTGACGGCGACGATAATCACCACCAGCCGCAACAGCGCATCGCCAGGCAGAGCCAGCCGCCGCGCCAACTCGTCGCTCCCCGGCTGCTCGCCAAATAGCGCCGGATTATCACCCAAGAGCAGGCTGAGTATGGCGGCGACGCCGACGATAAAGGCGACGAAGGCGGACATGCCGACGCGCGACCCCCGACCCATTCTTTAGCGCCTCCGGTAGCTTATGACGCCCAGCAGGACCAAAACTGCCGCCGCGACCGCCACCAAGGGCAAGCTGATTACTGCAAGCTGTCTGCTGAACTCCAGCAGCAGCAGCGCAGCCGCGCCCAACAGAATCAGGACCCGCCAAACATCGAGCACAGCCGCGTCCGCGCGCGCCGGCGCATCCTCCGCGACGTAGCCGGCCGCCGCATAGAGCTCCTCGCCGATCAGCACATGATCGGCCATCGCATAAGCCACCGCCTGACCATCCAGCCGGTCGCTGACCGCCAGACTGGGCTGCCCATGGCGGCTCGCGCTATCCAGCATCAGCGCCAACTCGGCGCCGAATCGCCCCGCCATGATATGCGCCGTCGGCTCGTCAATCGCCATCGACGCGGTCACCGCGCCGGCATAAGCCAAATCCGGCGGAATCCAGCGCGCGCGCGAGAGCGTATCCCCCTTATGCCAGGCGCGCCGCAAGGTATCCTGCCCCAGCGGAATCGTCGCCGGCGCCGACATCGTTATCAGCGGCGACGCATCGCTGGCATTCGACCGCTCAATCACCTGATGAAAGAATTCGGCGCCCGCCAGCGCAGTCGGCGTATTGTCCCCGCCGACAGCCGCGCCGCCAAAACCCAAATGCAGCGGCCGGTTCGATTCAATGCTCTGGGTCGTCCACTGCGGGATCTGCTCAAAGCCGGCGATTTGACGCTGCCTGCGCCGCCGACCAGGCCGGGCATGGAAGAAACGCGCGGTGTAGACCAGCACGACCGTCGCGAATAAGAAGAGCAGGCTGTAGACCTGCAGTGTCGTATCGTCCAAAGCGCTTACTCCGCCCCGTCGTCCGCCAACTGACGCCGCAATTCCCGCCGCCCGTCCGGCTCTTCCAGCAGGTCGGCGAGCGCGCCAAAGGCGTCCGCGCCGCGCCACAAATTCGCCAGCGGCTGCGCCACCAGCAAGCCCTGCGCCAGCGCCGGCGCCAGCGGCTCAAAGGCGTCCAGCAGCGTCAGCAGCAGGGGCGCTCCGCCGCGCCGTTTGGCGGCTTCTATCCAGCCGGCGATCTGTGTCTTGCCATCCATAACGGGCAGTATAGCATCGTTCGGATTTGGGGATGGTTGCAGTGGCGGGGTATTCAGCGCAGCGGCGTCATACTTTGTTCTTACCACCGAGGAAAACGAGTTAAATTGAGGACACCGAGGATTTGGCCAGGTGGGACCCAAGCTAAAGAGCTGCCCCTATCGAACCGCAAAATCTGCCGCCTCCTAATATCGAAAAAGCTTATCTCGGTAAGACGAAGTAAGATTCGCTCGCGGGCGAGCCAAGGGTAGCTGTATAGTCCCGTAGTGAGATGGTGTGGTTTATGATGAAAGACTTCCGGGTTTTC
>JAPOYT010000149.1 GCA_026706445.1 Chloroflexota bacterium | reverse complement strand
CGAAATCGACAACCCATTGCGCATAAGATTTTCGCATGACTAACTTGGAACTACTTCTGTGCCCTCAGTGCCTCTGCATAGAAAAAAACGGGCGAGCCACCGTCTCGCCCCTACAGCGTATTTAGTCCATCCACGCCCGCGCGCCTGCAAACACCGACTTCACGCTCTCCCGATCCCGCGCGAACAGCAGCCCCGCGCTGACCTCGAAAGCCAACTCGTCCGGCACTGACGTCACTTCAAAGGGACGCCCCTCCCCCGCGCCCAGCCGATTCAAGGCGAAGCGCTCCCACTGCGCCAGTTCATTTTCAACGGCCGACTTGTAGTCTGAAGCCCCCTCCCTCATTTTGGGGGAGGGGGTTTGGGGGTGGGGGCTTACGGCAGTGTCGCCCCAAGCCACCGGCGGCAGCTGAAAGTAGTTTGCCCGCAGCTCGTTGATGCTCAGCAGCGGGTAAGCGGTGCGGATCTCTTCCAGGCGCGCTTTGGCGTCGGTTGGGCGGATGTCATCGTATTCGGCGACAAGGTCCGCGCCGTAGAAGGGCAGCAGCTCCTGGCTGATCTTCTGGGCGATGCGCACGAGCTTGGGATAGAGCGTGCGCTCGATGAATTGGCGCTCGGCGACTTTCGCGTTGGCTTCGGTGGCGTTCTCGCTGACCAAGCCGACCGGGATGCCGAAGATATTGAGGATTTCGTCGCGCTGGGCTTGGCGGCCCTGCAGGAAGTCGAGATCGCTGTGGCTCAAGCCGATGTGCTGCCATTCGATAGCGCCGCCACGCAGGAAGGCGGTCCGGCGGGAAGCGCCGCCGTAGTGCGTCCGCCATTCGCGTTTGAGGCGCTCAAAGTCGGTATCGCTGATGAAGTCCTTGACGTTGACGATGCCGGCCGGCACGCCATTGTCCTGCCCGAAGGTGTTGCGATTCCAATCGGCCATGTGTCGGTCGCTGAGCACAGCGCCGCGCGCGGCCGCAATTGGCGAAAGGCCATAGAAATCGTTATCGGGATGCCAGCGGCGGAAGTGCACGACTTCGATGGCATCGAGGGGGATGCGCTCGCCGTTAATCTCGTAGAGGTAGCCGGCGACGATGCGCTGCTCGTGCGGCGCGATGGTCACGCGGTCGGGGCGCAGCAGCCAAATTTCGCGCGGCTGCCCGCGTCCGTCGCCAGCGAGGAACCAGTAGGCGTTGCCATGCAGCTCAAGCGAGCCGATCGTCTGCTCGAAGAGTTCAAAGCGGCTGGTCAGCGGATTGGGCTTGCTGAGCAGCGTTTCCAGCGGGTGATTGTCGATGCCGATGCGTTTTTCGCTTTCCAGACGATAGACTTTCAGCGGCACCAGGGCGCCGGCTTCGGCGATGCGGTTGATGGCGACGTAGACCCAGGGCGAGCCAGCGTAAACGCGGGCGCTTTGAATATCCAGCGGCGGATTGAGCGCGAAGCTGTTGTGGGCCGCCACCCGTTCGATATGGGGGGCGCGCGGGCGCAGGCGATCGCGGCGATTGCGGAAAAAGTCGGTGAGCCAGTTGAACATGGGTCGCTCCTTTGCTTGGTCTGCGCGCAGGCTAGCAGAGCGCGCGGGGCAAAGGGCGACTATAGGTTTACGCGAACACAGAATTCGTAGGGGCGAGCCGGTGGCTCGTCCCTACAGATTGTAGAATTTCGGGCAATTTGGATTAACAGCCGAAGCCGAGCGCCAGGATGACATCGCGCACGACCGGCAGATCGCACCAGAGGTTGAGCACATCAATGATGGTCAGGGCGATGAGGGCGAAGCAGACGAAGACCAGAATGAAGAAGACAAAGCAGCCGAGGATGAGCCAGGGCGAGGTTCCGCTGCTCTCTTCGCGCGCGGCGTAGGGATCGTAGTCGTAGCCGGGATAGCCTTGTGGCGGCGCCGGCGGCATCTGCTGGTAGCCGGGCGTCCCCTGTTGCGGGTAATAGCCGGGTGGCTGCTGCGGTGGCGCGCCCTGCTGCTCGCTATAAGGCGGATACGCGGGTGGCTGCTGCGGCATCGGCTCGCCGAGCGGCGCGTAGGGATCGGCCGGCGTTGGCGGCCCGCCCTGGAGTCCGTAATCGGTCGGACCAGGCGTGACTGTGTAGGTCGGGTCGGGCGCCGGCGAAGCTTGCGGATCGGGGACGGGCGTTTCTGGCGGGGACGGAATCGCGGGCGGCAGCAAGTCGCCCAGGTTCGGCGCGGGGGCGGGGGCATCGGCGCCAGCGCTGACGCTCTCCAGCGCGAGGATCACCGTTTCGCCCAAGCCAATCAAGTCGCCGATTTGCAGCGGCGTGACGCCGGATACGCGCTTGCCATTGACGAAGGTGCCGTTGGTGGAGCCGAGGTCTTCGATGGTGAGGGTGTCGCCAGAAAGCATCAGGCGCAGATGATGGCGGCTGGTTTCGCGGTCGTTGATGACGATATCATTGCTGATATCGCGTCCCAAAGTGTTGACATCCTTGCTGACTTCGAAGGCTTGATTGGGCTGTGGTCCGCGCCGGATAACCAAGCGGAAGCTGTCATTCTGCTGCATGATTCCCTCCTAAGTCAGCGAGCCGCGATGTTGGGCTGCGGTGTAATGCTCGCGTTCAATCACCTAGCGAGTGAGCGATGATAGAAGGTCGATTATACCAAATGTCGCCAGCAATCATTTGTGCATTATACCTTGAATTTCCCAGGGCGATTTGATACGCAAGGTCAATTATTGTGGCGCATCAGCGTCAGTTGCCGCGCCGCTTGGAGATGGCAGCCATAATGCCAAGAAAGCCGCGCCATCGACCCATTTGCCGCGGAGCGCAACTTCCCAATGCAGATGTGGCGCGCTGCTGCGGCCGCTGTTGCCGCTCAAGCCGATGATCTGCCCGGCGGCGACCGATTGCCCCGCTTCCACATGCAGTTCGGAGAAATGGGCGTAACCCGAGTAGATGCCCAGACCGTGGTTGATCAGCACGTAGTCGCCGCGGATCGCAAGCGCGTCGGCGAAAACCACCTGTCCGGCTGCCATAGACTGGATCGGGGAGCCGATCGGTACATTTTGGTCCCAACCGGTGTGGCGCGACTGTCGGTCGTCTCCCAGCCGGCGATAGGTACCGAAGGGGGTGATCAGTTCGCTGTCGTGCGGCAGTTCAAAGCCGCTGGCATCCCATAGGGGCGCGGGAGTGGTTTCTGATGTCATCGACTCGAGCAGCGCTAGTTCCGCGCTTTCGATTTCAGCGTCCGCCAGGTAGGCGCGTCCGCTGGGAAGCTGGAGGTCTTGCACGATGAAGTTGGCGGAATCAATGCGCAGTTCGCGCGCGAAGGTGACGGCGCTGGTTTGAGAGTGGGCGCTGACAATCAGCGTGTAGGCGCGAGGGATGATGTCCATGTCCGCGGCGATCAGGGCGTAAAAGGCGCCGTCGTCCGCTTGGAAAAACGGCGTTGATTCACCGCGAAGCTCGGCTCGCGCGCGCTGAATCCCTTCGCCTGACAGCCGCAGCAGTCCGACGCCGCCTTGCGCCAGCGACGAGAAGTAGGTTTCCAGCCGTAGCTCAGACTCAATCTGCAGCGACGAGGGCATGGGGCGCGGTTCGCGCTGGAAGATGGGAGGCGCTTCGTGTTGCGCTGCGGCGTTGAGCGCAAAGAGGCTTGCGACAACACAGAGTATAGGAAGCACAGGAATGGGGACGTAGTGGGGAATCAAGTGGGAAAACATTCGTATTGATACAGAGCTACAAGACTTAAAACAAACCCCCACTTGGAAAAGTGGGGGGCGAATTTGTAATCACAGACTGGACAGTTGCATCATTCGCCGCCGGACGAGCCTCGCAACATACCCACAATGACGTCTAATTTCCCATCCATCTGGGCAAAGCGTTCATCTATCTGGGTAAAGCGTTCATCCATCTGTGTAAAGCGTTCATCCATCTGGGCAAAGCGTTCATCTATCTGGGTAAAGCGTTCATCCATCTGGGCAAAGCGTTCATCCATCTGGGCAAAGCGTTCATCCATCTGGGCAAAGCGTTCATCTATCTGGGCAAAGCGTTCATCTATCTGGGCAAAGCGCTCATCTATCTGGGCAAAGCGCTCATCCATCTGGGCAAAGCGTTCATCCATCTGGGCAAAGCGTTCATCTATCTGGGTAAAGCGTTCATCTATCTGGGCAAAGCGTTCATCAATATTCGCGAGGCGAGACTCAATCGCTGTCAGGCGTCTATCGATCCCCGTCAACCTTTCCTCAACAACCGTTAGACGTCTTGTATTCTGGTCAGTGTCTCTACGAATACTATCCACATCGTCAAGAAGCTTCAGAAATTCGAGGCGGCTGGCAAAGCGGTCAATGTTGCGCAGCGCGCTCAAAGTCTCCTGGAACTTATCTTCAAGGTTTATCGTTCGCTGCTCATATTCTGCAATCTGGGCAGAAGTCTCGTAATCAAGTTCGACCTCTTTCCTACCCTCTAGATCGAATTCAGATTTGAGTTGCGCCAAGAATTCATTTAAGCGATTGTCGAGTTCTTCGCTCGTAACATAAGTTTCCTGCTGATCCACACTTCACCCCCTGTGCCGGCCAACATGAACGTAAATGTAGAGTCTATAGTACTTTATGTCGCATACATTTACAACGGATTTCCATAGCGTTATTAGCTGTTTGTCAAGTGTTCCGAGAGGATTGTTCCCGCCGGACAAGCGCCGCGCGCATCTCTGCCAGATGCTCGCGTTCATGGGCGCCGCAAGCGCGGACCGCGCCAATCAAGTCGTAATCAACGAAGAAGGGATTGCTGAACGGCGTCTCAATCTGCTCGACCGGGAAGGCGAGGACCGCGCCCCGCAATTGATCACGCGTACGCTGCCATTGGCGAAGCAAATCATCCCAGCTATAGTGAGCCCAATCGCGGCGGCGCAGTTCATAGAGGGCGGGCGCATCGGCTTGTCCGCGCAGATCGACGCTGAATGCTTCCCCGTCTATGGCGCTTTGCATGGCGGCGATCATATCGGCTTCCAGCGCCGTCAAATGAATGATAAGGTCGCGCGCGGTCCAATCGGAGTCATCGTGCACGGGCAGGTCGGGCGACAGCGATTCGACGAATGCGCGGGCGGCGGCGCGCCCGTCGTCCAAGGCGGCTATCAAGTTTCTCTTTGCGCGCGGAATGTCGTTCATGCCCATGCCTGTTGTGATTATCATAACCCAGAACGTCTGAAGGTGGCGTAATAGCTAGGGATATCGTGGGAAGGCGAGCGACCCGATAAGCCGCCCCTGTTTACGTTGCGAGCGGCAAACCCCATCCCCGAAGGTCTATGTCTACGTGACCCGGCCCCCTCGCCATCTCTATGGCGAGCATCCCAGCAAGCTAGGGAAGAGGAGCTTAGTGCAGCGGGACGCAAGGTATTTTGCGTGGGCGGCGGCATGGTCGCGCGAGGGTCTACAACAGTGGCGGGGCGCAATACGGCGAAGACGGCGATTTCGCGGGCTGCGATTTGCAGTCGAAGTGGTATACTCGCGCTACCCGCTTAACGGACGAGGGAATGGCTCAAACGATGGCTGAGGACAACCGACGCATCCTGGATTATCTGCGCGCGCATACTAACGATATGGTCGCTGACTTGAAGCGATTGATCGCGCTGGAATCGCCAACTTCGTACAAACCTGCTGTCGATGAACTGGGCGCGGCGCTGGCGGCGGAACTGCGCGGGCTAGGCGGCGCAGTGGAGGTCATCCCCAAAACCGAGGTCGGCGACGTCTTGCGCGCGCGCTGGAATGCGGGCGAAGGCGGCGTCGTGATCATGAGCCACATGGACACGGTCTGGGATGTCGGGACGGTAGCGGGACGTCCGACGCGGATAGAGGGCGATCGGCTCTATGGCGTCGGCGCGATGGATATGAAAGGCGGCATCGTCATCGCGCTCTGGGCTTTGCGGGCGCTGCGGGCGCTTGACCAGTTTCCCGAAGGACCGATCACTTACCTGCTCAATTCCGATGAAGAAACTGGCAGCCGGCATTCGGCCGGCGAGATTGAAGCGGAGGCGCTTGCGCACGATGTCGTCTTCGTCACTGAGCCGCCGCAAGACGGCGCTTACAAAACGCAGCGCAAGGGCGTCAGCCAATACACGATTAGGGTGAAGGGGCGCGCCGCTCATTCGGGCGCCGATCACGCGCGTGGCGTTAATGCGATTGAAGAGATGGCGCATCAGGTGCTGGCGGCTCAAGCGATGACCAACTACGACATCGGCACGACCGCCAACGTGGGCATCATCAGCGGCGGCACGCGACCAAATGTAGTGCCGGCCGAAGCGCAAGTTGAGATCAATGTGCGAGCCTGGACACGGGTCAATCAAGAGGCGATCCATGAGCAGATGATGAGCTTGAAGCCAGTTCACCCCGAAGCGGAAGTCATCGTCGAGGGTGGCGTGGGCGTGCCGCCCATGGAGCGCAGTCCGGAGATCGCGGCTCTGTTCAAACAGGCGCAGGCGCTGGCGGCGGGGATGGGCATTACGCTCGAAGAAGGCCGGACGGGCGGCGGCTCCGATGGCAACAAGACGGCGGCGCTGGGCGTACCCACGCTGGATGGCATGGGCATGGTTGGCGATGGCGGGCACGCCATTGATGAATATGGGGAGGTCTCGTCACTGCCGGAGCGGGCGGCGATCATGGCGGCGATGCTGCGCGAGCTGCTCTGAGTCGAGCGGTGAGGAGAAGGCGAGATGCAAAAGATCGCGCTGATCACGGGCGCCAATCGCGGCATCGGAAAGGAAGTCTGCCGGCAGTTGGCGGAGAACGGCTGCCTTGCGCTATTGACCGCGCGCGACCGGGAGAAAGCAGAATCAGCGGTCGCCGACTTGAATATGGACAATATCGTTCCGCTGCAACTTGATGTCACCGATCAAAAAAGCATCGAATGCGCGCGCGCCGCAATCGAGCGAAGCTACGGACTACTGGATGTACTCGTCAACAACGCGGGCGCTTTCTATGATTATTGGCAGAATGCGCTTGATGCCGATTTCGCGACTGTGCGCGCCGCCGCCGATGTCAATCTCTACGGCCCCTGGCGGATGGCGCAAGTCTTCATGCCTTTGTTGAAAAAGAGCGCGCATCCGCGCATCGTCAACGTCAGCAGCGGCGCGGCCGCGTTGAACAGTTTAGGCGCGGGACCGCCGGCATATATCGCCAGCAAGGCGGGGCTAAATGCGCTGACGCGGATGCTGGCGGCCGAACTGGCGGACGACGGCTTCTTGGTGAATGCGATCTGCCCGGGCTGGGTGGAAACTGATCCAAACTTTCCCGGCGGGCGACCGATCCCCGAGGGCGCGGCTGGCATCGTCTGGGCGGCGACGTTGCCGGATGATGGACCGACTGGTGGCTTCTTCCGCGATGAAGCGCCGCTGACATGGTGAATGAAAGAGGCGGATTGAGTGGCCGACGACATTAAGTTAACTCGGCATCAGATCCAAGCGCGAACTGTTGGCAAGAGTTTTGAGCGCGGCGCATTGCTCTATGAGAATGGCGCCATTTCTTCGCCCACTCGCCGCGGCGATGAGATCAGCGCGCGCTGCCAAGGGTCTTACCCTCAACCCTACCGCGTATGGGCGAGATTCATAGACGCGGAAATCGTCGCCGCGGTTTGCAGCTGCGAATATGATTGGGGCGGGGATTGCAAGCATATCGTCGCCTTGCTGCTTGCGTATTCGGACCAGCCGGAACAATTTGAGAAGCGCGCCACACTGCGCGACGAACTCATGTCACGCGAGAAAACGGAGTTGCTTGACATCATTGAAGAGATGATTGCGCGTTACCCTGACCTTGAAGATATTGTTGAACGCGCGGCGGTCGACGGCTTTCCCGGCCAATTCATTGACTTGCAAGCCATTCGCCGTGAATTAAGGAGGGCTTTGCGCATCAGCGGAGAGTGGATGGATCGCGCCGCCGAAAACAAGGTTTACGAACTCGCCAGCCTGGGCGATCGCTATGCCCTGCGCGGCGATTATGTCCAATCCATCGCCATCTATTGCGCCATTCTCGACGAGTGTAACGCCAGCGGCTATCCAACGGATGACGAAGGACAATATATTGAAGCGGTCAATCAAGCCGTCGCCCGCTTGAAGGAAGCCCTTTCGCATCTCGATATTGAACAGCATGAAGACCTGCGCCAGCGCCTGCTTGATCTGCTGGTGAGCGCAGTGATATGGGATATCGACTTTGGCGGGATAGGTTATGCGGATGACGCGGATGAGATTATTCTGGAAATCGTGAAGCCGGCCGATACCCCGCGCATCCGTGAACGCATTCGCCTGGCTGAGGAGAAGGATAGGGAAAGAGAATACTTCAGCAATTGGTCTGGCGAGGCTTATGAGTATTTTTTGATGGCATTAGACAAGATCGATTCGACCGATCCTGAAGAAACACTCAAACGGCTTCAAGCGAAAGAGTTGCATTATTCACAGGCCAGCGCGCTGCTTGAGTTGAAACGTTATGAAGAGGCTGCCGGCGTTGTAGCGAAATTGCATCCCGCGTATGAATTACAGCGCGGACTTGAATTGCTCGCCGACCATCAGCAGAACCGCAGGGCGATTCAACTGGCGGAAGCGGCGCTGGAAAGCGACTATGACAGCCGGCTTGCGGCCTGGCTCATCGACTTGCATAAGAAACACGGTGATGAAAAAGCGGAGTTTCGCTGGCAGTTAAATCGGATGCGAAAAGACCCGCATATCGACAATTATATCGGTTTGCGCGATGCAGCCGAAGCGGTCGGGGCTTGGCGCAGCAACCGTTCAGAGGTTATCAGCGAACTCAAGCGGAAAGAGGCCTACGAGGTGCTCGCCCAAGTCTATTTGCATGATGAAGAATGGGATTTGGCTTGGGATACTTTAGGCAAAGCTCCTATGCGACAGGATCATCACCCTTCGCATGTGATCTACCGTCTCGACTTTACTGTGGCGGAAAAATCACGCCATGTACGACCGGCGCGCGCTGTTCCAGTCTACGTCAACTACGCTCGCGCCGAGATTGATCTTAGAACCAGAAAGGACTATGCCTACGCGGCGGAGCTATTGAGGGAGGTCCGTGGGATGCATCAGCAGCTAAACGACAGCGCAGGCTGGAAAACGCTCATTGCTAATTTACGGCGGGAGTTCGCGCGCCTGCCCGCCCTGCAGGATGAACTCGACAAAGCAGGCTTGTAGCATGAGCATAAAAATACTGAATTGGAATGCCCAAGGAGACCGACATCGCGTCGGTTCCGACAAGCTGCGCAAAATCAGCGAACGCGTCGCCAGTTATGACGCCGACGTCATCTGCTTGACGGAAGCCTACCCTGAGGCGATGCCAGACGGCAAGCGGACGATTTCCAGCGAGTTATCGGGCTGGGGCTGGCCCGAAGAGCGCGGCGCGCGCAAAGTGGTTTTGTGGAGCCGATTTGGCTGGTCGAATGTCGACGCGCTCGGCTCGCCAAACATGCCGCCTGGTCGTTTCATCAAGGCGAATACCGTCGTTGGCTACAAGCAATGGACGATTATTGGCATGTGCATCCCGTACGCGCATTATCGCAATCATGCAAAATGGGGCGAGCAGCGAATGACGTTTTGGCAAGGCGCTTGCGAATATCTCGATGCCCTGAACGAAGAGTTCCTGCCCCGCTTAATCCGCGAAGAATTCCTGCCATACAGCAAAGAGCCCATACGAACCATCCTTCTCGGCGATTTTAATATGCAGATACCGGCTTTCAACTATCCCTACGAAGGCAGCCTCGTCAATCAAAAACGGAAAGCGACCTTTGAAGGCTGGCTGATACCCACCGCTGGCATCAGACGTCACTTCATCGACCACATCGCCATGTCCTCAGAATTGCGAGTAAACTCTCTGGAGTACATCAGCCAGTACGATTCCGACGACAGAGAACTGAGCGATCACAATGGCGTCTTCCTTGATGTGGCGGGTTGAGTTGAAGATAGGGCGTCGGCAACCCGCGGAGACAGCCAACCCAAGCGCATCTTGGAATTGCGGGCGAGCCACCGGCTCGCCCCTACAAATCAACATATTGCGCGAGCCAGGCCTTGACTTGCGAGGGACTGTGGTTAAGTTGATTCGCGCTTAATGAGCCCGGAAGGTGATAATCATGAAATTCGCCCCGTTCAAAATCGAGAACTTCTTCCGCCAGCACGAGTTCAGCGCGCCATACGGCATCAGCCAATCGGACACGGAGCCGCTGACGCTGGATGAACTGCTGGGCTACGCGTCGCCTGAGCGCCGCCAGCAATTCGAGAAGCTGTGGCTGGGTTATACCGAGACGCAGGGGCATCCCGAATTGCGCGCGGCCATCGCCGACATGCACGTGGGCATCGGCGCGGACGATGCGCTCGAAGTGGTGCCGGAGGAAGGCGTCTTCCTGCCGATGAGCAGGCTGCTGGCGGCGGGGGATCATGTGGTGGCGATGCAGCCCAGTTTTCAATCGCTGTGGGAGATCGCGCGGGCGACCGGCTGCCGGCTTTCTTTTTGGCAGCAGCGGCGGACGGATGCGGGCTGGCATTTCGATGTTGACGAGCTGGAAGCGTTGATCCGACCCGACACGAAAATGCTGATTATCAATTTTCCGCATAATCCCACGGGTTATCTGCCGAGCCAAGCCGATTTCCAGCGCATCGTTGAATTGGCGCGCAGACAGAATATGATTCTGTTCTCGGATGAGATTTATCGTTTCACCGAACATGACGAGAGCCTGCGGCTGCCGTCGGCTTGCGAGTTGTATGAGCGGGCGATCGTGCTTGGCGGTTTGTCGAAATGTTTCGGCTTGCCCGGCTTGCGCGTCGGCTGGCTGATCACGCGCGATGCCGACTTGCTCCATGAGCTGCAAGAGATGAAAAGTTATACGACGATTTGCGGCAGCGCGCCGAGCGAGATTCTGGCTTTGATCGCGCTGGAGAATTGGCGGGCGCTGACCGCGCGCAGCAGCGAGATTGTGCGGGAGAATATCGGCTATTGCCGCGACTTCTTTGGGCGCTATGACGAGCTATTTTGGCTGAGTTACCCCAAATGCGGCACGATAACGCTCGCGGAACTGAAAGCCGGTATGCCGGTGGCTGAATTCGCTAATGCGGTGGTCGCCGAGCAAGGTGTTATGGTCTTGCCGGCCGATGTTATGTTATTTGAGGGCAATTACTTCCGTTTGGGCTTGGGGCGGACCACCCTGCCCCATGCGCTGGAACCCTTCGAGCAGTTCATCAACGATCACTTTTTAAGTAAATCCAAGAAAACAATAGGAATGACTGCCGGTTAAATGCAATTTTCAAAATAATTCACAGTGTGTACGGGCGGGCCGGTGGCTCGCCCTTTCTTGCTATAGATATGTTATCTTTTTCGCGTGATAAACATGTTACTGCCTAGATCGCAGGGCGGCGAAAGTGAATCGGTGATGATTGACTACGAAAAGAAACGGCAGCAACTCGATCGGGACGGCTTCTGTCTGCTGGAAGGCGTCATTGACGATGGCATGATAGAGCGATTGCGCGAAGTCACTGACCGGGTGATTGCGCGGCAGGAGGCGGCGCACTTCGAACGGCAGCGGGCGCAGGGCAGCCTTATTCGCGCCACCGAAGATCCCTTCATGGCGCGGCTAATCGCTTATCGGCCGATATTGCAGGCGCTGGCGGGGCTCGGCTTCCCCGATCCGAAATGGGGCAGCGGCTTCATCATCAGCAAGCCGCCAAAGAGCCCGCCGCTGTTTTGGCATCAAGACGCGCGCTTTTGGGACGATCCGATCAGTTATACGCCGCGGACGATTCAGTGTTTCTTGATGATTTATCTGGTCGGTACGACGCGGCATAATGGCTGCCTGCGGCTGATACCGGGTTCGCATTTGAAGCGTCATCGCTTGCACGATGCCCTGCCGGACGCGCATGAGGACGATCTGAGCCGAGCCGCTGATACGGCGCATTTGGCTTTCCAGCGGGCTGAGAGCGAAGTCGATGTGCCGGTGAAGGCGGGCGATGTGGTGATGGGCGGCGCGCGGCTGTTGCATGCGGCGCACGGCAACAATAGCGATCAGCGGCGCACCAATATCACGCTCTGGTATTATCCCGATTACGCCAACTTGCCCGAGAGCATCCGCGCTTATCTGGCGGACAGCGATTGGCCCGCCGATTGGCAGGCGCATAACGGTGATTTGCTTGAGCGCTTGCGGCCTGTGTACGCGGGCGATGCCGCGCCGATCCGGCTCAATCGGCGGCCGGGAGCTGAGCTGCGTTGAGTGCGTAGAGCGTCGCCCGCTGAAAGTTGAAAGCCACGCGCGCTGCCCTGCCCTTTAGCATTGCGATATCGCTTTTGCGCCAGCGGAGTTCGCAGCTTGCGCCGCCCCGCTTGACTGGAAGGCAGTCATCGAAGCCGAAGCCTGCCAGCGCCGCCCGGCCCCCGTCCAGCAGCGCGTAACGAATCCAGCCGCCCCGCCCCAGTTCGGCATTCAGTGTCAGGCGCTCGCCGGATAACTGCAGCGCAGTCGTCTCCACTGTCGCGGCGTCGTGCGTATCGCGCGCTGTGTAGCCAGCCCAGCGGTCCAGGTCGAGCGTCGCCAGATTGAGCGAGCCCTCGCGCCAATTGTTGTGCCGACCGTTCCCCCCGCCATAGTAGATGAGAATTTTGTCATCGTGGACAAAGGGCGCCGCGGCGTAGATACAGCCGCAGTCATAGTCGCCATCGGGGTATTCGCCTTCGCCGCGCGGAATCAGCGATTGGCGCCGGCAGATCCGCCGCCAATTGACGCTATCGGCGCTGATCGCCAATTCGGTATCGACCGTATCCCAATCGGCGGCCGAAGCATCGCCTTTGTGAAAGAGGGACGGCAGCCCGATGTACAGATCGCCGTAGAGACAAATGGGCATCGAGTAGATTTGATCGTGGGCGTCGAGACCGCGCATAATCTCGAAGGGTTTAGTCCAGTGGATGAAGTCTTCGCTTTCGCTGCGCAGGACGGTGCGGATGCCATCAGCCCAGCCGCGTGTGATGCAGATGTAGCGCTCAAGCGCGGACGACCAGATGGCGTTGTTGTGGCAATCGCCGATGGCGTCGTGTTCGCGCCAGGGTATCGGCTGCGACCAATGCAAGCCGTCGGGGGAAAAGCAGGACGCCATTCTGCGCGCGCTGGCGTTGCGATGGATGAATTTGTAGCGGCGGGCGGGGTCGGGGTCGCGCGCGTCTTTCAGCACACCGCCGGCGTGCAGGCCGTGCGTCGCCCGGCGCATGACGAGATTGTTAGCTTCCGAGCCTTCGAAGTCAATGATGCCGAGGTCGGGTTTCTCCCAATAAATGCCGTCATCCGATGTGGCGTAAAGCAAGCCCTCTTCGCGTTCGCTTTCGCCGTAAGATTGCTGTGGACGTTGCGTCAGCGGCGTTCGGTTGGACAAACCATCATAGATGAAGGATTTGTACCAGCATTTGAAGAGGCCGTCTTCGTCGTCATAGATGACGTTGGGGTAGACGTTGTCGAGGCGCGCTTCCCAGGGTTTGGGTGGGTGGGCGCAGCCTTCTTCGCTGAAGAGGGGGTTGGCGGGCTGTTTGGTGATGGCGCCGAGTTGGAGCTTGGCTTTGGTGGTTGAGGCGACGGCGCGCGGGTCGAGAAGTAGAATGGACTCTGTCATAGGCGCCTATCCGCAAATGTTGGGCTGGCGACCTAATTGGTCGCGTAGACACTGACCGCCGACACTGACCTGCGACACTGCCCGCCGCTCGCCCTTACAAGGCTTGTCCGATACTGTGTCAATTCAAATCAACGGAAATTGAAACAGGATTCTGCGGGGCGAGCCACCGCTGCGCGTAGACACTGCAGGTCGCTCGCCCGTACACACGCCGTATTTGGGACAAGGTCTACGGGCATCTGACAGCGTAAGCGGTAGTTTGGCCGCCACGCCTAGGCCGTGCAGACACTGACCGCCGGCCGTCCTTACATTTTCGCTTGCTGTGGCTGGTCTCAGCCGGCGTGCGCTTGTTTCGCCAAGGCGGTGAAGCGATTGATCATGTCGTCGATGGCGAATTCGGGCTGCCCGATGATGAAGGAATGCGCCTTGTTGTTGAAATTGCGCGTCCACTGCTCGGGAATGGCGTCTTTTCCGTAGGCGGCGCCGAATATGCTGCCGGCGCTGGCGGCGGTGCAATCATTGTCCAAGCCCATCGCGACGGTCTCGCCGATGACTTTGGTGAAATCATCACCGCCGATTGCCAGCCCCCAAATCGTCAGGGCGGCGTTGTTGATCGTATGGACCGGGTGCATGCCGCCGTAGCGCTCGTCGGCGGCGGCGCGGGCGGCGCGGTAATCCTTGATGTCGCCGGCGACGTCCAGCGCCCAGCGTACTTCATTTGCCAAGACGCAATCGGCCGGTATCTCGGCCAGGGCGGCTTCGAGCGCTTTCATCGGATCGCCCAGGGCGAAGGCGGCGGCGATGGCGGCCGAGAAATACATTGCGCCGTAGATGCCATTGCGGCGGTTGCAGACGGTGGATTGACGCCAGGCGAAATCAGCCGCTAACTCCGGATAGCCGGGCGCGGCATAACCCCAGGGGTCGGCAGAAATGCTGCCGATAATCCAGAACATGGTGGGGTTGTCGACCGCAGCCGCCTGCGTGGCTGGCACGTCCGCCTGCAGATTGCCCAGCACGGGCGTCGCCGGCGAGACGGGCAAGTATTTGACCCAGGCGGCGCCGACATCGTCCACTGTGAAGTCGATGCCGTAGTCTTCCAGGATCAGCATGCCAACTTGCGTGTAGATGAGGTCGTCATCGGTGGGCACGCCGTCCATTTTTGAGGGCGTGAAAGCGTCGCGCAGGCTGGTCTCGTATTTGTATTCAAAGGGGCGTTCGGCCTCGCGCCAGTAATCTTCGGGCGGGAAGGCATCGCCCAGATAAGCAGCCCAAGCCTCCATTTTTTCCGGCGCCCAGAGCTCGACAATGGAGCCGAGAACGTTGCCGGCGCAGCGCCCCAGCCATGCGCCTTCGAGCCGGTCGCGGTAGGTGGCTTCGGGCAGGTCGGTCCAGTATCGGCGAACCCCTTCGGGCCGTAACCCGCGGATTGCCGCCAGGTCGTCCGGTTCGGCGGCGCGCAGGGCGGGATCTTCGGACAAGGCGCGCAGCTCCGCCAGCTTTTCGAAGAGCAGCGTCTTGATTTCCGCCATCTTTTCGCCGACGCCATCGGCGCCAGTTTCGGCTTTATGCTGCGCCCAGGCGTTTATCGTCCGTTCGATGTCTTGCAGTGGTTCGGGGTAATTGTACGGGGTCATGGTTCGTCTCCTATTTTGTGCATATTCGGGCGACCTGATAGGTCGTCCCTACATTTCCGCATCAAGGCGGGCGAATCACCGGGTCGCGTAGGTCGCGTAGGTCGCGTAGACACTGACCTGCGACACTGACCTGCGATCGCCCCTTCGATTTCCAAACTGAAGAAACTTGTAGACCCTCGCGCGACTATGCCGCCGCCCACGCAAAATACCTTGCGTCCCGCTGCGCTAAGCTCCCCTTCCCTAGCTTGCTGGGGAAGGGGCCGGGGGATGGGGTTTGCCGCCCGCAACGTAAACAGGAGTCAGCCGGTGGCTGACCCGCCGCCCAACATGCTTCGCATTTTGCCTTGTGGACGAGCCACCGCTGCGCGTAGACACTGCCCGCCGGTCGCCTCTTCAATTGCAGAATGGATGCCTAATCCCCCGCGAGCGTCTTGGCGGCCTGCGCCGTGTAGCGATCAAACAGTTCATCGAGGGCGAATTCGGGCTGGTCGATGATGTACGAGTAGACCTTGTTGTTGAAGTTCCGCGTCCAGTGGGCGGGGATGGCGTCTTTTCCGTAGGCGGCGCCGAAGATGCTGCCGACGGTGGCGGCGGTGCAATCATTGTCCAAACCCATAGCGACCGTCTCGCCGATGGCTTTGGTGAAATCATCACCGCCGATTGCCAGCCCCCAGACAGTGAGCGCGGCGTTGTTGATGGTGTGGATGCGGTGCATGCCGGCGTAGCGGCTGTCGACGGCGGCGCGCGCCTGCTTGTAGTCCTTCACCTCGCCAGCATGATCCAGCGCCCAGCGGATTTCGCGCGCCAGCAGGCAGTCGGCTGGTATCTCGCTCAAGCCGGCTTCCAGCGCCCCCATCGGATCGCCGAGGGCGAAGGCGGCGGCAATGGCGGCGGAGAAATACATCGCGCCGTAGATGCCGTTGCGCCGGTGGCTGATTGCCGAATCACGCCAGGCGAATTCGGCCGCTTTTTCCGGATAGCCGGGCGCGCCATAACCCCAGGGGTCGGAGCGGATATCGGCGCCGATCCAGAACATGAAGGGATTGTCCACTTCGGCCGCCTGCATGGACGGGACGCCAGCGTGCAGGTTGCGCAGGGCGATGCCTTCAGCGGTGGCGGCGTGCGGCAAGTATTTCATCCAGGCGGCGCCGACATCGTCGACGGTGAAATCGGGTCCATAATCTTCGAGGATGAGCAGACCCAACTGGGTGTAGATGATGTCATCATCAGTGGGCACGCCGTCCATTTTTGAGCGGGTGAAAGTATCGCGCAGGCTGGTTCGGTATTTGAGATCGTTGGGGCGTTCCGCTTCCTTCCAGTAATCCACTGGCGGGAATGTTTCGCCATTGTAAGAAGCCCAGCGCTCCATTTTATCGACTTCCCAGCATTCGACGATGGAGCCGAGGACGCAGCCGGCGAAGCGCCCCAAGATCGCGCCTTCAATGCGGTCGCGGTATTTCTCCGCGGGCAGCTCGCGCCAATAGCGGCGCGCTCCGCTGGGACGCAGGGCGCGGATCCCCGCCAGGTCGTTTGGCTCTTTCTCCATCAAGCGCGGGTCATCGGGCAGGGCGCGCAGCTCGGCCAGCTTCTCGGCGAAGAGGACCTTGATTTCGGCGACCTTGTCGACGACGCCGGGGGCGCCGGTTTCGGTTTTGAGCTGCGCCCAGAGGTTGATGGCGCGGTCGATGTTTTCCAGTTCGCCGGGGTAGTTGTAGTTGGACATGGGACGCTCCAGATTGGTAAGTTGGTCAGTTTTTGAAAGGGCGAGCCACCGGGTAGCGTAGACACTAACCTACGCTCGCCCGTACAGACATTCCACTATATCGCGGGCGACCTAATAGGTCGCCCCTACACACATTCCACTATATCGCGGGCGACCCAAGGTCGCCCCTACAGTTTCGCATGAGCGCGGGCGAAGTTTTTCGTGTGTACGCGCGACGACGTTTCCGTGTGTAGGGGCGAGCCGGTGGCTCGCCCTACGATATTCGCTCGGCGGCGGGCGACTCACAGAGTCGCCCCTACAGTTGCGCGCGGACGCTGAGACTAGCCGCCGGCGTGCGCTTGTTCAGCCAGGGCGATGAAGCGGTCGATGGTGTCGTCGATGGCGAAGGGCGTCTGATGGTACAGGAAGGTATGCACCTTGTTGTTGAAGTTCTTGTACCAGTGTTTGGGAATCGCGCTTTTGCCGTAGACGGCGCCCCAGATGCTGCCGGCGGTGGCGGCGGTGCAGTCGTTGTCTTGGCCCATGGCGACCGTTTCGCCGATGACCTTGCTGTAATCGTCGCCGCCTACAGTCAAGCCCCAGACGGTCAAGACCGTATTGTTGATAGCATGCGCCTTGCCCATGACCGTATAGCGCTCTTCGATGGCGGCGGCGGCATCGCGGTAGTCCCCGATTTGCGGCGCGATGTCCAGCGCCCAACGCGTCTCGCGCGCCAGGGTGCAATCGGCGGGGATTTCTTCGAGGCCGATCTCAAGCGCCTCAACCGTGCTGTCGACGGCGAAGGCGGCGGAAATCGCGGCGGAGAAGAACATGGCGGCGTAGATGCCGTTGCGGCGGTGGCTGACGTAGGCGTCGCGATAGGCGATCTCGGCGGCTTTTTCGGGCCAGCCGGGCGCGGCGTAGCCCCAGGGGTCAGAGCGGATATCAGCGCCGATCCAGTTGAGGAAGCAGTTGTCGACCTCGGCCGCCTGCATTGGCGGGACGCCCTTGCGCAGATTGTCCAGCGCGATGCCCTCGGCGGTGAAGGCGAAGGGCAGGTATTTGATCCAGGCTTCGCCCAACTGGTCGGTGGAGAAGTCGATGCCGTATTCTTCCATGATCATCAGCCCGAGCAGGGTGTAGTTGAGGTCGTCATCGGTGGGCACGCCATCCATCTTCGATGGGGTGAAATCTTCGCGCAGGCTCGTCTCATACTTCGTCATGTGGGGCTGCTCGGCGACGCTCCAATAATCCACGAGCGGGTACTCATCGCCGAGATACTCCGCCCACTCTTCCATGCGCTCGACGGTCCAGCCTTCGACGATGGAGCCGAGGGTGCAGCCGGCGCAGCGCCCCAACCAGGAGCCCTCGAGGCGTTCGCGGAAGTCGTCCGGCAGCGAGGTCCATTGCCGGCGTTTACCAGCCGGGCGCAGCGCAAGAATGGAGGGCAGGTCATCGGGTTCGGCTTGCTGCAGGGCGGCATCGTTGGGCAGGGCGTCCAACTCAGCCACTTTTTCCGCGATCAGGGCTTCGATTTCGGCGACCTTTTCCGCCACGCCCTGGGCGCCGAATTCGACCTTTTGCTGGGCGTAGGCGTTGATCTTGCGCTCCCACATCCCGACCTTTTCTGGATATTCATATAGACGCATGATTTTCTCCTGTCTGAAGTTCTGATTTCCGACGCCGGAAATGCCGCCGGTAGTTGTAGGGGCGACAAATCATGTCGCCCGAAACCTCATCTTACAGCTACTGCGGGCGACCTAATAGGTCGTCCCTACACACTCGTAGTTGAGATTGCCGCCTTACACACTTAGCTTGCCATGACGCGTTCGGCCTGAGCAATGAAGCGGTCGACCGTGTCGTCGATGGCGAAGGGCTCCTTGCCGTTCAGGTAGGTGGCGACCTTGTTGTTGAAGTTTTTGGTCCAGTGCTCGGGGATGGCGCCGGCGCCATATACCGCGCCGAAAATGCTGCCAGCGGTGGCGGCGGTGCAGTCGTTGTCGTGGCCCATGGAGACGGTTTCGCCGATGACTTTGGTACAGTCATCGCCGCCGACAGCCAAGCCCCATATAGTCAAGGCGTTGTTTTGTATGGCATGCGACTTCCAGATGCCGGGATAACGCTCGCCGACCAGCGCGTAGGCGTCGGCGTAATTGGAGACCGACGGCAATTTGTCGAAAGCCCAGCGGATTTCGCGCGCGGTAATGGATTCTGCGGGAATCTCTTCCAGCCCAATTTCCAACGCGTCCATCGTGTTGTCCACCGCGAAGGCGGCGGCAATCACCGCTGACCAGTACATGGCGGAATAGATGCCGTTGCGGCGGTGGCTGATGGTGGCATCGCGCCAGGCGAGTTCAGCCGCTTTTTCGGGCCAGCCGGGCGCGGCGTAACCCCAGGGGTCGGAGCGGATATCAGCGCCGATGAAGTTGAGGTAGGGATTGTTGAGAGCGCCCGCCCGCATCGCCGGCACGCCGTTGCGCAAGTTTTCAAGGGCGACGCCCTCGGCGGTGAAGGCGAAGGGCAAGTATTTTACCCAGGCGGCGCCGACGTCTTCGACGGTGAAGTCGGGTCCGTACTCTTCCAGAATCAGCAGACCAAGCTGGGTGTAGTTGAGGTCGTCATCGCTGGGGACGCCATCCATTTTCGACGCGGTGTAATCGTGGCGCACGCTGGCTTTCAATCGGGGCAGATGCGGCTGTTCCGCCTGGCTCCAATAATCGACCAGCGGGAATGGATCGCCGAGGTATTCCGCCCAAGCTTGCATGCGGTCGACGGACCAGCCTTCGACGATGGAGCCGAGGGTGCAGCCGGCGCAGCGCGCCAACCAGGCGCCCTCGAGCCGATTGCGAAAGTCGGCGGGGGGCGCGGAAAGCAGGCGGCGTTTGCCAGCCGGACGAAGCGCCTTGATAGTGGCGAGATCGTCGGGCTCCGCCTTTTCCAGCGCTGGGTCGTTCGGCAGCGCGTCCAGTTCGGCCAGCTTTTGCTTGAGCAGCGCTTCAATCTCGGCGACCTTCTCCGCCACGCCTTGCGCGCCGAATTCGATCTTCTGCTTGGCGTAGTGATTGATTGCCTTATCCCAGCCTACGACATCGTCGACATAATCCCAAAGTTTCATGGCGCTCTCCTAACTCGCTTCTGTCCTGTAAATCGCGTATAAGTGAAACTCTTCGGGGCGAATGCCGGTGAAGTCGATACGGATGCGGATGCGACCCGTGTTATGCGATATCGCGCCCCTGCCACCCCAGCTTATCACTTGATTGTATCCATTTTCACGGAGCAAGTCACAGTTTTCGCGGGAATAACCGGGAAGCGGATTCAGGCGCCGGTCCAGGCTGCGACCCGAGGCGCTGCTTTGGATTTTCAAGGATGCGCATTCCTAACACGGTGGCTAATCCAAGAGTGATAACATGTTGGAGTGGGCGCGTCAAAAGGGGCAGTGCGAGAGACGCTGGCAAATATTCAGGTTCGGGAGGATGACAGACACGAGGGCGGATTAACAAGTAGTCGCGTTATACCAGATCCTTGGCTAGTCGTCTTTCATGCCCCTAACAAACTGACGAATTTCACGAACGGGAATATCGGGACAATCTTTTCTAACACAAATGTCAAGAAGATAGATAGACTTTGTGGACTCGAAAAAGATTATTCGAAATCCTCCGCTCTTTCCTGAGCCGTCCGACGAATTGGCGCGTCTGACGCGAAAGACTGGCGCCCCGCCTACACCTTGAAGCCGCCTTGCAGCATAAAGATGACCTGCTTCCAGGTCATCTGTCAACTTGTCTATATCGTCGAAAATCCTGCGGTGCTTTCGCGAAAGGCGCTTTACTTGCGTTCTAAACTCAGGTGTCCAAAGAATTGACTTCGTCATTCGCCTCTGACTCACGACGCAGTTCTGCCAGCCCTTCTCTAACCGGCTGCACATCTCCATCCTTCATCTGTTTGATACTTCTTCGAAGAGTGGATATGTATTCCTGTTCGGACCGAGTGCGTTTGTCAAGCTTGGTCTCGCGCCGTGAGCGCGGTTTGACCATTGATGATGGACGATCCTCTAGGGTTTCCCGAGGATAAGCAGTGACCGACGAAGCTTTTTGCTTGTCGCGCGCCTTCGCAGATCGATCTTCATTCAACTGTGCGCTCATCAGACGAGATCTCCTGGCAATCGCGCGCCAATTCATGGATTCGTATCACATGAGACAAGTCTAACATGACTTGCTGTCCAAAGGCAATCATCGACGCTGAAACGACTACTGCTTGTATATGTCGTCATCGCATTTAAATCCGAAAGATCTCGCGCGCGTTGCCGCCGAGGATCTTCGCCATATCGGCATCGGAGCAATTGAGCTTCCGCGCGTATTGCATTATGGCGTCGATGCTGACCCAGGGATGGTCGCTGCCGAAGAGCAGGCGATCGGCGCCAGCGAAGTCGAGCGCGAAGTCCACCGCCAGTTGGTCCGGCGAGACCAGATCGAGATAGACGCGGCGATAGGTTTCGCGCGGCGATTGCGTGATGTGGTCGCGGCCGCGGCGCTTGACCTCGGTCTGTTCAACCACCCGCCCCATCAGATAAGGCAGGACGCCGCCACAATGGGGATGCGCCACTTTCAGCTGTGGATGGCGCTCCATGACGCCGCCGAGGATCAGCCGCAGCATGGCGAAGGAGGTATCGACCATGAAGCCGGCCATCGGGATCATGCTGTGATCGCTGATGGTTTCGCCCCAAATCGGCACGGTCGGATGCAGAACGAGCGGCAGACCTAGCTCGGCGACGCGGGCGTAGAACGGCTCGAAGCGAGGATCGTCGAGTTGCGCGCCGTTCACATGCGAGGGCAGGAAGACGCCGCGCAAATCGAGCTCGGAGACAGCGCGTTCCAATTCGCTGATGGCGGAGGGCACATCGTTTAGCGGCAGCGAGGCAATACCGACGAAGCGGTCTGGAAAGCGCTGGCAGAGCTCGGCGATGGCGTCGTTGCAGATGCGCGCGCCCAGCGCGGCGAGCTCGGGCGCCAGCATGTCCGGCGTCGGGATATTGACGCTTAACACGGACATATCGACGCCGGCAGCGTCCATGTCCGCCAGTTTGCGCGCCGGGCTGTAGTCGTCGAGATTCAGGCGGAAGCGTTGCAGGCCGCCGTAGTCGATAAGGTAGAGGCCGTCCCCGCCGGTCGTCCGCAGGGCATTGCGGCTGCGCGTCAGCAGCTCGGCGTAGGCGCTGGGGAAGATGTGGCTTTGACAATCGATGATCATGCGCTTGCCTCGAATGCGGCTTGATAGCGCGGATTGCCCGCCACCTGCACGAAGGCGCCGCGCGAAAGCGATTCGATGGCGGCGTCGATGGTCGCCAGTACCTTGAGGTTGCGGCCTCCGCTGAAGTGCCCCTCGCCGCCGCCGTTCAGCCAGTCATGCCATTGATCGAAAAAGAGCGACCAGGGCTGGGACGGCGGGCGTCCCTTTTCCAGATCGATTGGGGCAAAATCGGCGCCGCGCTCCGCGAATTCGTAAGCCATTGCGTCGTTGGACATGTGGATGCCGCGGCAGCGCAATGCGCCAAGCGCGCCCTCCAGGCGCAATTCGTAGCAGCTTGACTGGGTTGAATAGCCGGCGTGGTAGAGCATGCGGGCGCCGCCCTGAAAACGCAGCAGCCCGTTGATCATGCAATCGCTGTCGTAGACGGTCCAAGAAGGGCGGAAGCCATCGCAGATCACCGCTTGCGGCACGAGCTGGGGCAGGATCGAGAAGAGCGAATCGAGGTGATGGCAGGACATATCCCAGAGCACGGGCTGCGCGAAGTGTTCCAGATTGCGCGGCTGATGGCGCGGTTTGGCGCTGAGGAAGTAGATCTGCTTAATCTCGCCCAATGCGCCCGTCGCCACAAATTCGGCGACCGACAGATAATGGCGGCGGTAGCGCATCTGCTGGGCGACGCCGAGTTTGACGCCCTTTTCGGCCGCCAGCCGCGTCAGGGCGACGGCATCGTTGAAGTCATTGCTCATGGGCTTGGCGACGAGCGGCGTCAAACCGGCGCGCAAGACCGCTTCCGCGCCCTGAGCGTGCAGCTCGGAGGGTGTGTTGATCATGACGACATCGGCGGCGACTTCGTCAAGCGCGGCGGCGAGATCGGTGTAGAGCGCCGAACGCGGCAGATTGTTTTCGGCGGCTGTTCGCGCGAGCGCTTCGTCGCTGACATCGACGGCGGCGACCAGTTCATGCCAGCGTTTATCGCGCAGGGCGCTCAACATGCCGCGGCTGACGCCACCGACGCCGAGCGCGATCATGCGAATTTTATCGGGCATGGTCGCCTCCTAATCGGCTCGCAGCAGCGCGAGAAGCTGCTCATGGTTAATCCGGGCGGCAGAGCGGCGGTCCTTTTGATGCGGCTCGAGGCAGTAGTAGCCGTCGTAGCCATCGGCTTTGAGCGCCGCCACCTGCCCGGCCAGGTCGGCGACGCCATCGTTGATCGCTTCCCAGCCGTTTTCCGCCGTCCAGTTTTTGAAATGCGCGTGAGCGAGCCGCTGGCGCACATGGGCGTAGCCATCGGGATAGGCGACTTCGCCGGAGGCGGCCGCATTGGCGGGATCCCAAACCACTTTGACGCCGAGCGTCCGCGCGATGGTCGCCAGGTTGGCGCCGGTATCGCTGTAGATGCTGGAGGCGTTTTCCAAGACGACTTCAATGCCTTCGCGCGCGCAAAGTTCAACCGCGGGGCCGAGGTGGTCGTAGATGGCGGACGGAATCGGTTCGTCGCGGCTCGCGCGGCGGAAGGTGAAAAGCGTCATGCGGTTGATGCCCAGGCGCCCCATCAGGCGGAAAGCGGCTGGCAGGCGCGTTTCGAAGGTGTCGTTGATGTCCGCCTCGTCCATTGGTCCTTTGAAAAAGCCGGGACTGACGCCGATGAGCTCGATATCATTGGCGGCGACGGTATCGGCGACTTCCTGTACGGCGCGCTCGCTTACATTGGGGAAGCGCCCGCCTTCGAGCTTTCGCAACTCGTAGGCGCGAATGCCCAGCCCCGTTCCAAACTCGACAGCAGCGGCGAAGGAGTCGTCGATTTCGTCGCTGATAATCGCCAGTCGATCGGTCCAATCAGTCATCAATTCCCTCCAGGGGTCGTTGGTTCAAAGCCGCCAGTATGGTCGGCACATAGCGCATTTGCTGTGACATCGCCTTGCCGACGCCCATGTGCGACAGGCGCGCCGGATACATGTCAATGGTGGCTAATCCGCGCTTCAGTTGACGTCCTATTTCGCGGTCGCCCGATAGCTCCCAGGCGGCGGCCAAGCCCTCCATCACCCACTGGGTACATTGGTAATTGCCGCCAAGCGAGCGCTTCGGGCAGGAAGTATAGCGGAAGTAGCCGCTGGCGTCATCAAAGGTTTCGCGGATCAGCCAGCGCGCGCCGCCGATGATGGCGTCGGCGACAGCGGCGTCGCCGGTCAGCCGATGGAAGCGCATCAAGCCGGAGACCAAGATGCAGACCATGAAGCCAGCTTCGCCCTGGCAGCGGGGGAAACCACAGCCACAGTGCGGCTCGCCCAGCACGCGCTCCCAGCCGCCGCCGGGCGCCTGCCGTTCGAGGACGCGCTCGACGATGATGCGGGCGGCGTTCAGGCAATCGGGGTCGTCCAGCGCCGCCGCCAGCATGGTCAGGTGAATCAAGTGCCAGCCGGAGTCGCGCGCGCTCTTGTATTCATAGTGGTCAAGCCGTTGATTCTGAATGAGCCACTGCTTAGTCTTGCAAAGGGAGTCGTAGACGAATTCGTCGCCGGTCATCAGATAGTGCAGCAGCGGTCCCTCGACCCACATGTGAGCCGGTCCGGCGCTGGTGCCGCGCATCTTGCTGCGGAAGAAAGGCGGCAGGTATCCGCCGAGGTGGCCCGCGATATGCATCGCTTGTCCGCCGATCTGAGCGGGATCGCTGGAGTAGTTGATGGTGTCAACGTCAGCCAGGTGGCGCGCCGAATCGGCCGCCCAGCGCGCCCAGCTCGGATCGCCGCCGCGCAGGAATTCGGTGTAGCCGACATAAGCCGGGTCGTATTCGTTATTGCCCCAGGACCAGCCGCTCTCGCCGTACCAATCGCCGAAGTTGACCTGCCCGAAGGCGCGGTAATGCTCTTGATCGTCGTAGAAGGAGCGTATGGCGAGGTCGGCGAGTTCCTCATAATTGGGCAGGGCGGAATCGCGGCGCGCGCCAATCGGATTGAGGGCGCCGGTGCTGTTGACGTAATCGATATCGGGGCGGACCATCAGCGGATGCTCCAGCCAGTCAAACACGGCGGGATCGCCCGCGCCGAAATCGAGCAAAATTTCGCTGCTGAGCGCCATGCCCGCTTTGAGCTTGTATCCGCCTTCATCAAGCCAGAAGTAGAGGCGATGGGGCGCGTCTTCGTCGCCGGGCAATTCGAGGCCGCGGCGCTCGGGGAAAAGCGCGATGTCGATACCGCCGCCGCCCGCCGTTAGCGCCTTTGGGTAGGTCTGCCAAAAGTTTCGGAGGCCGATGCCCAGCGAAGCCGCCTCGCCTTCGACGCGGATATGACCGTTGGCGCGGCCCTCGCGCTCTTCGCCGTTTATGGTATGCGCCAAATCGTGATCATGGCGCAGCCCCCAGGTCTTACCGCCCAAGCGCCATTCTTCGCCGCCATGCCGGACAGATTTGATACCGGCAAAGGGGATATGCAGCGAAAACGAGCGCAGCTTGAGCAGGGCGCTTTCTTCGCCGCTTTCGCCGACGATGTTCTGGCGCATGTCGGCCGGGCAGTCAGCGGGGATGTGGCCGCCTTGCGCGGGCGCCAGCGCCGGGCTGATGACTTCGAGGCGATGGTAAAGCTTGACGAAGGTTTGGTCGGGGTAGAATTGCAGGCGCAGATGGCTGCGCAGGTGGGCGATGCCATCGTCGTCTTGGTGGTCGACGGTGACAGTTGCGGCGCCGCCACGAATAGAATCTGGCTCCGTGTTGAGCGCTGACGCGAGCGCCATGCCGTTGCTGAGCATCGCGTCAAAGCGCCAATCGGAGAGGGACATGAAGGCAGGCCGATGATCGCCTTCGTCCTTGCGCGGTCGCAAAGTGAATCTGGCGGCTTCAGCGAGATCGCCGTCGAATCCCTCGCAGATTTCGGGCGCGCTGTCTTCGCCGTTGATATGCACAGTCGCCGCAAGCGAGCCGCTGCCAGCCAATCCAGCCGGCGCCTGAGATCGGATTAACAGCCAGCGGGCGGAATCGTCGGACCAGCGCGCCAACACTTGCGGCAAGGCGGGGATGCGTTCGCCGTCCGCTTGAATGAAGCCATGCTCCGGCTCGTAGAGCGCGCCCTGCGCCAGCGGCAGGCCGAATTGGAGAGGAAGACCGGCCTGATCCGCCGCGCCCAAGTTAATTAACTCAGCGGGAACGATGAGCTCGTCCCTTTCCGGCGGCTTTGGCTTTGTCGCCGAAAACTCTATGGTTCGCAAGTCCGTTGCGCCTGACTCTTCATGAGCGGTGATTGTGGCGATAATCCGCCGCGCAGCGCCAAATTCGGTGAATATGTTGTGAAGCCTAGTCGGTCCGCTCGTCTCGTCGAAGCTATAGTCATCCTTTGGCTCATCGAACTTGACCTGAAAGTTGACAGTAAGGCTGCATACACGCGACGTTAGAACGTGAATATGGCTGTAGCATTTGTCTTTCCGATGAGATTGGCGAATCGTCACCTCTTGAATCTCGGGCGCGAAGCGGCTCGGCGCGGGACGCTCATGCAGCAGCGCGAAAGCCTCAATGCGGTAGGCGCCTTTCCCCGGCGCGGTCAGGCGGAAGATCTCCATCTCGCCCATGAATTCAACCGGCTGGTCGATAACGATCAGGTGCAGGCGGTTGTCATGCCGCTGCGGCTCGACGCGGCCGATGATATTGCTCGCCAGCTGCAGGTCCATCGGACAAGTCTCGCCGGCTTGGCAATAGATCAAGATGCCGATGTAGCGCTCGCCGGTGTGGTCGGCTTGCCCTTGCACGGTCTGCCAGAAGCGGTGGCGCAGGCTGGATGAGATGCCGGAGGCAGCGACTTCGCCAGCGCGGTAGATGCTGGGATTCTGGTAGCCGGTCAAGCCGAGATCGGGCGACCAACTGTCGAGCCGCTCGCTGTCGACGGCGCGCCAACTGAAGTTGCGCTCGTCAGCGAAGAGGGCGGCGATGCGCTCGGGCTCAATGATGTCGATATGGGGCAAGATTTTCATTGAGAATCCAGTCGTCTCCTCATTTTCTGTATTCTTTCGGGCGACCTGATGGGGCGCGTAGGTCGCGTAGACACTGACCGCCGACGCTGACCGCCGATCGCCCTACATCATTCACAATGTGGTTGCGCCAGTAGGGCAGCATGAAAGGTTTGCGGCGTCCTTTGAAATGGAGGACGCGGGCGTCGGGATAGTGGCCGTTCATGTCTTCGGCGATTTTAGTGGAAAAGTTGTATATCGCGCAGGGGATGAAGCGGATGTCGAAGTCGCCGAAGGGCTGGGTGAAGAGTTCTTCGCGGGCGAAATCGACCGCGGCGAAGAGTTCGCGCAGGGTATCCTGATCGCCGCCCCAAACGCTGTAATCGTGATGCGCCGCCCGATAGCGCTCCAGCCAGCGCGCGTGGAAATCGGCGGCATTGGCGAGATGCCGACCGTGGGCGAAGTTGATGCCGGCGTTGATGGGCCATTTGGCGTCGCCATCGCGATAGGTGAAACAGACGGCGAAGTCATCGGCGAATATATGCGAAAGATCGCCATTGATCAGGATGTCGCTGTCGAGAAAGATCGTATGCCCGTCGGCGCGGCGCAGGTAGTTGAGCCAGGCGATTGAGCGGGACATCATCGGATTCTTCGGGTCCAGCTCATAGCGGATGATTTCGGCAGCGGGATGGGGCGGGAAGCGCGTGTGTTGATCGCTCAGGATGACCAGGCGGCAATCGGGATGAACGCGCGCCGCCGAGGCGAACATCGTATGGATGTAGCGATGCGGCTCGGTCACGGTGATGGTCGAGGTGGTCTCGTGGATGGTCGCCATCGTTTGGTCGGTGACATCGAGGTAGAACGTGACGAAGGTGATGGGCGCGGACGACTCAGACATCAAGGATTTCTTTCACCACCGAGTACACCGAGAAAAACGAGGGCGCCGAAAGATTGTTTCATAGTTCTGGCTCGAACTCAATTCAAGAATCGCTGGCGGAATCGCATGATTGAACGAGACGCAGCGCCCACGCATGCGAGGCTTTCAAGCGTTACAATGTCGGATTGCTAAATTGATGTAACCCAGGTCGCGGGATGAAACGGCCGCGCAGATTTCTTTACCGCCGAGAACACCGAAGAAATAGAGAACGCAGAGAAAACCACAATTCAAATTTCTGGCTTCGTCCGCCAGGCTTCGCGGCGGTTGTGGATGGGCAGGTCGTCGCCGAGCAAGCCGCTATGCTTTGGCGCTTCATATTGCGCGAAGAAGGCTTGGAGCTGCATCTCCATCTCTTCGCGCCGCTCCCGATGTTCCTCATCGGCGTACAAGTTGACAGTCTCGCGCGGATCGTCGCGCAAATCGATAAGCAGGTTTTCGCCGCCGTCATGGCGAAGCACGAGCTTGTAGCGTTCGTCGCGGATCGTACGGACTGTGCCATATTCGCCAATATAGCGGTTGGCCCAGTCTAGCCCTTCTCCGCTGAGGCATGGCTTGTAGCTTCTTCCCGGCGAATCCGTCCGGTCGCACGGACCGGCTTGAGCAATGTCCAAAAGCGTCGCATGTAGATCGCAATGATTGACGAATTCGGTCCGCGATTTCCCGCCGTATATTGCGCCTGGCTGATTTAGAATCAGCGGCACGCGAATCGATTCCTCCAGCATATTAAGCGGCTCGCTGCCGTTGCCCTTGCCCCAAATGCCGTGATGCCCCATGTTCAGCCCGTGGTCGGAGCTGTAGACGATGAGCGTGTTGTCTCGTTCGCGCTGCGCGACAAGCTCGTCCAGCACCCGCCCCAGCCCCTCGTCAATCATCGTCACTGATGCGTAGTATTGCGCCAGCGCTTCCCGCGGATCTTGCGGCGCGGCCGGATGCGTCCCCGGGCGGCCATACGGATAGGGTATGTCCTCGGGAATATCGCGGAAAGAGGCTCTGCGATAATGCGAGACAAGCCGCTCGGGACGGTTGATCCAGGGATTGTGCGTCGCCGCGTAGCCGATGAAGAGGAAGAAGGGACGTGCTTGATCACGGGCGCGCAGGAAGTTGACCGCGGCGTCGGTGAAGATTTGCGTGTCGTAGCCGCGCCTTTCGACCACAGTGCCTTGATCGCTGTACTTGTTGCTGAGGCTGAAATACTTCGGCGTCTTGCGCCAGCCGCTGAACCAGTAATCGAAGCCGGACTTCGGCGTCTCGCCGCTGCCGCAATGCCATTTGCCACAGAGCGCGGTTGTATAACCGGCGCCGCGCAGATGATCTGCGAGCGTGGGGACGCCCGCCAGCCAGTCGGTCTTTTGCACTTCTACGTCGTCTTCGGCGAGATGGTCATGAACGCCATGCTGTGAGGGATACAGGCCGGTCCAGAAGGAGGCGCGCGCTGGCGAACAGACCGGGCAAGGCGTGAACGCGTTTCGCATCACGACGCCGGTCTCCGCGAGGCGGGTGAGATTGGGCGCGCTGATTTCGCTATTGCCGTAGCTGGGCAGCGCCCACTGTGCGTGGTCGTCACTGAAGAAGACGGCGATATTTGGCGGCATGGGTGGATTAGTGCTGTTCGGTCAGCGCGACCGGCGCAAATGGATTCTCGCGCGCGATGTAGCGGTCCAATGCGGAAGAGCCGATCTCGAAGAATCTGCGGGTGGCGCTGGCGCGGCTGAAGGGCTGTATTGGCAGGCTCCGGCGCACCAAAATGTGCTTGGCGGAAGCGGGAAAACCATGAGCGACCATGACGTCGTTGAAGGCGACGAGCTTGTCATGCGCCAGTTGCCGCAGTTCGGCCGGCAGCGACATATCGCAGACCTGCGCGCAAAGCTCCGGCGCGACGATCGGCATCCAGCCGCAGAAGCCGCTGGCGCCCAATTTCAGCGTTGGCGGCAGCGCTTGCAGATTGGCTTGGAAGATCTTCAGTTTTGAGCCGGCGGCGGCTGCAACCTTGGCGCCGAAGGCAGCCGGATCGCGGCTGGTTTCTTTCATGAAATAGTAGCGATCGGTCGCGGCTACCGCGCCGACTTCTTCCGCGCTCAGCAGGCGATGTTCCGGCTCGGGAATCTCGTAAATGCCCAGCCGAACCGCCGGCGCGACCAGTCGCGTCAATTCGATCAACTGTTCGCCCAGGTCCTGCGCCGACGGCAGCAGCGCCAGCGCGACCACGACGACATCAGCGCCAAGGTCGAAGATGCGCCCCAGGCTGCGCGCTTGCTCGGGCAAGGTTGCGCCAAAGTTGCCGACCAGCGCGATCGTCAGGTTATGGCGCGGATGGTCCGTCACATATTCGGCGACGCGGAAGCGCTCGTCGTCATTGAGCAGCAGCATCTCGCTCGCTTGGCCCAGCGCCAGCAGGCCGGGAAGGCCTAGCCGGTCGTAGAAGTCCAGCAGCGCGCCGACCGCCGGCAAGTCCAGGTTGTCATGCTCGTCGAAGCCGGTCAGCAGAATGGGCCAGGCGCCGTCGGGCGGGCTGAAGTCGCTCATGCTTGTTCTCCGATTTACGGCATTCGCATTCGTTTTCCGCGAGGGAGTATAGCTGATTTAGAAGCGCCGCGCTAAGAGCGAGCAGGCAGGGCGTCCGTGCTGGAATGCGGATAATGACATAATTTGCGGGCGACTCACCGGGGCGCGTAGTTCGCGTCGTGGCGCGACGCAGCCAAACAAACGCGCTTCGTTTTCGCCTATGGCGATTATGCGTTCAACTGTGCAATAATACGCACGTCGGTTTACATGCGACAAACTTATCGTCCAAAGAAGGAGGAAACGATGTCCAAAAAACTACTTTCTTTACTGATTGTCGCTCTCGTCTTACTAATGAGCGCGACTGGCGCGCTGGCGCAGGACGAACAGGTGCTGCGGATCGCCACCGGCTCGTCTGGCGTAGCGAACTTCAGCTTCCAAATTCTGTCCGCCGGCGGCGATCAGCAGAACTGGATCACCTTCCAGTCGGTTCCGCCGCTGTACTTTGATGTCGACTCGAACTTGCGCACCGGTTATTTCAATGGCTGGGACCAGAATGAAGACAGCACCGTCTGGACCTTTACGGTCGACCCTGACGCTCGTTGGTCCGATGGCACGTCGATCACGGCGCAGCAAGTCATTGATTCCTGGCAGGTGCAAGCGGCGCCGCTCAACAGCGTGGGACGCATCCGCACCTATCTGGGCAATGTAGCCGGCTTCGCTGATGCGCGGGAGATGGCGGCGGAAGACGCGATGACCGTCGATGTCCCCGGCTTGTCGGCGCTCGATGATTCGACCGTTCAAGTTGAGTTGGTGCTGCCGGATCCGATCTTCTTCTGGCGCATCGCCACGGCGCACATGGCTATCGCCCGCGCCGAAGACGTGCTGGAGCATGGCTTCAACGAATTCTGGAAGCCGGAGAACAATCCAATCGTCAACGGTCCCTTCATCCTCACCAGCTTCGACGCCGACCAGCAGAAGGCTGAAATGACGCCGAATCCCGAATGGTGGAAAGACGGTCCCTTGCTGGACAGTGTCAGCTTCCAGTTCGTGACCGATCAGACAATCGTGGGCACGATGGCGCTGAATGATCAAATCGACGCCAGCCTGGCGCCGGCGCCGTCGGTGCTGCGCGCGCAAATGCCGGATTACTTCCGTCAATTCCAGGCGATCGGCTTCAACACCTTCTGGATGCAGCCGACGCGCGAGCCGACCAGCGACCCGAAAGTGCGCGAGGCGCTGATCAAATCGGTCGACTGGAACGCCGTCTTCCAAGCCGCCTTCCCGATTGAAGGCAGCGGCGTCATGACGACGCAGACGCTGGACGATATCGTCACTTGCCAGAACCCGGACGCGACCGGTTATCCTTATGATGTCGAAGGCGCGCAAGCCGCCCTGGCCGAATCGAGCTACGGCAGCGCTGAAATGCTGCCGAAACTGCGCGTAACGCCGCGGGGCAGCAACGAATTCAACAACCGCGCGCTGCAAGCGGTCATCGAATTCTGGCGCCAGAACCTGGGCATCGAGAATGTCGAATTCCAGCAGGATCCGAACAGTTTCGGCGATGACTACGACAAGATCAATCTCAGCCGCGACGATGTGGTCATTCGCTTCCCCGATGCCGCCACCTATATGTGGGCGGCCGGGCACTCGGCTGGTCCCGTTCCCAGCAGCTCGATGCTGAACGGCTACAAGAATGAAGCGCTGGAAGCGGCGATTGACGAAGCCTTGACGCTGCCGCCGGATGATCCGCGCCGTTGTGAGCTGGCGCTCGAGGCGCAGGATCATTACGAAGGCGACTATGTGATCATGCACTTCGGCAAGCCGCTGCGCAGCGCCAACGCGCGCGAGCACGTCAAGGAATACTACAGCGGTCCTGACGTCAGCGTGATCGAGCCTTGGAAGATTTACATCGAGCGGATGTAGCTTGGGTTATCCCATTTGCTGGGCGAACTGTAGGGGCGACTCGGTGAGTCGCCCACTGCGCCCCGCTGTAGTCAGAACGGGCGAGCCACCGCTGCGCGTAGACACTACAGGTCGCTCGCCCCTGTTTACGTTACGGGCGGCAAACCCCATCCCCCGGCCCCTTCCCCAGCAAGCTAGGGAAGGGGAGCTTAGCGCAGCGGGACGCAAGGTATTTTGCGTGGGCGGCGGCATTGTCGCGCGTGTGTCTACAAGCAAACGCTAAATTATTGGTCGGTAGAGAGAAGAACTCGCGCCAGATGGCTTCATTCCTGCTAATCCGTCTTTTGCGCTGGTCGGTTGGGCTGCTGCTTATTTTGTTCGTCACCTACGCCATGATGTATTACGGCGCGGGCGACCCGATCCGCATGATGTTCATTCAAGAAGAAGACTTCGACACCACTGACGAAGCGGTGATGCGAGCGTTGCGGGCGAAGTATGGGCTTGATCAGCCCTTTATCGCGCAATTCGGCAATTATTTGCACAAGCTGGCGCAGGGCGATTGGGGACGCTCGATTCGGCTGCAGGTCGACCGCCCGGTGCTGGAGATCGTGCAGTTCCGATTACCAATATCAATGCAGTTGGGCTTCGCGGCGACGGCGATTTCGGCGGTGGTCGGCATCGCCTTGGGCGTGCTGGCGGCGCTGTATCACAATCGCTGGCTGGATCGCCTGATCGTGACCACCGTGCTCTTCGTCACCTCGATTCCCGTCTTCGTCACGGTGCCGATGCTGCTTTTGCTGCTTGTACTGATCCTGAAACTGATTCCGGTGCCCTACGGCTGGAATGGCTTGTTTCATCGCGATGCCATCTTGCCCGTCGCCGTTATCGCGATCGGTCCCTTGCCTGGCATTGTGCGGCAAACGCGCTCCGCCATGTTGGAAGTGAAAAGCCAGCAATACATCACCACCGCCCGCGCAAAAGGCGTGCCAGAATCGCGAATCATCCTGCGCCACATGCTGCGCCCGGTGTTGACGCCGGTCATCACCACCGTCGGTCTCATCATGATCGCTCTTATCAACGGTTCTCTGTTTGTTGAACTTATCTTGAACATCCCTGGCTTTGGGCTGCTGACCATCGAAGGCATTCGCAAGGTCGATTACCCCATCATCATGGCGGTAGCTGTCGTGGGCACGCTGATCATCTTTGTCAGCAATTTTGTCGTTGACATTATTTATCCGATTCTCGATCCACGGGTGCGAATCCAATGAGCGCAGCCAGGCCGGGCGCCAATGTTTCGCGGGTCATTGACGATCGCAGTGTTTTCGTAGGCGAGCAGCGCAATTTGTGGCAGGACGCGGTCCGTCGTTTCAGCAAGAATTGGCTGGCGGTCGCTGGCTTTTTCGTGATCGTCATATTCCTCGTCTTGGCGCTGATCGGTCCCCACATTGCGCCTTACGACTTCCTCGAACAGAATATCGTGAAAGCCTATCAAGGTCCCTCGGCCGAGCGCTTCTTGGGTACGGACGACCTGGGGCGCGACGTCTTCAGCCGCATGCTGCATGGCGCGCGCACGGCGGCGCTGGTCGCCTTTTTCACCACCATCATCAGCTTGGTCATTGGCGTGCTGGTCGGCGGCTGGTCGGGCATACAGGGCGGGCGCGCCGATCAATTTCTGATGTGGATCAGCGACCTGATCCAGGCGATGCCGGGTTTGCTGCTGGTGATTTTGATCAACACGACGCTGCGCCGCCCGATCGTCAATTGGTTTGACGCGCTTTATGAGCAGACGCGGAATCCCTTTTACCTGAACACGCTTTGGCTGGATTATGTGCTGGTATTCAGCGCGCTGGCATTGATCGGCTGGCCCGGGCTGGCGCGCTTGATCCGCGGGCAGGTCTTGAGCATCAGTGAAGAAGATTATGTGCTGGCGGCGCGCGCGCTGGGCGCCAGCGAGCGGCATATCATGCTGCGCCATGTCATCCCCAACGCGCTGGGTCCGCTGGTGGTTGCCGTCACCGCCGGGATGGGGGGCGCTGTGCTGCTGGAAGCGAGCTTGAGCTTCCTCGGCATCGGCATCCAGCCGCCCAATGCCAGCTGGGGCTCAATGCTGGAAGAGGGGCGGCGCTATTGGCAGATTTTCCCGCATTTGATGCTGATTCCAGCGGTGACGATCGGTATCGTGCAGGTGGCATTCGTCTTCCTTGGCGATGGCTTGAACGACGCGCTTGATCCGCGCCGCATCAGTTGACCGGCGCCGGCGAGAGATGAAATGATGGACCCAGAGCGATACCCCAGCACCGAACGCCCGACTGAGGCCGAGCATATCACGATCTATTACGACAGCGCTTATTTCGCCGGCTGGCCCTTCAATCACGGATTCAAAGCCATATCAGAAGACGAGTTGCTGGTCAGCTTTTCGCGCGGACCCTGCAACTACGCCTCGTTCTATGACCGGTCGCATTCAGTGGTGGACGCGCGCGGCGGCGAATACGTCACTATGCGATCGACCGATGGCGGGAGAACCTGGCCCATGGCGGGCTTACAATCGCTCGGCAGTCGGCAGGATATTGAACGCCCGCTGTATACCGAGCCGGAGGCGGCGCCGTCGGCGCCATACGACTGGGAATCGCCCGACTTTTTCTTGACCGCCGGCTTCGGCATCCCGCCCGAGCGCAATCAAGATCTCGGTTATCTACAGATTTCGCGCGACCGCGGGCGCAGTTGGGAGGGTCCCTTCCGCATGCCCACATTCGGCTTCGCCTGGGTGCAGGTCAAGCCTGATTACATCGTCAGACCTGATGGCGTCGTCTTGCTTTTCGTCACCGTCGGCATCGGCGACAGCGCGGCGCGCAATCGCATCGTCGCCGTATACGCCTCGCCCAACGGCGGACTTGATTGGCATTATCTGTCGGCGATCATGGCGGATTCGCCCGACAGGCGCTTCGTCAAGCGCTATTACGCCAGCCCGGCTCTGCTGAGCGACGGACGCATATTGGCGGCGCTGCGCTGCGAGCTCGACGCGCGCGGTTCTTGGCCCGAGGTATACGAATCGGAAGATGGCGGGCGCAGTTGGCGCTTTCTTTCGCGGGTGAACGATTGGGGCGGACCGACCGAGCTCACGCTGCTGGAAGATGGGCGCTTGCTGGCGGTCTATGGTTATCGCGTCGCGCCTTACGGCATTCGCGCCCGCGTCTCCGAAGACGCTGGGGCGACTTGGGGACCCGAGTTGATCTTGCGCGATGACGGCGGCTCCTGGGATTTGGGTTATCCGCGCACGGCGCTGCTCGGCGGCGGCAAGGTGATCGCCGTCTATTATTTCAACCGCGCTGATGACGAGATTCAACTTGCGGGCGGCGTAAGGCATATCGCGGCAACCATTTTCACGCCCTGAGGGAAACCGGATGAAAATCACCGACGTGCAACTTCATCAATACCGCTGGGAGCGCGGCAGGCCGATACGAAACGGCATGCACACCTACACGCACAGCGGGCTGAATCTCTTGCAAATTCATACTGACGAGGGAATCACTGGCATCGGCTGGGCGCATAAGCCGCAGACCTTGGGTATGGCGAAGGTGTCGCAGGGGCTGCTGGAGCACTTCAAGCCCATGCTCATCGGCGAAGACCCTTTCCATTATCGCCGGATATGGCAAGCGCTCTGGGTACCAAAGTTGGTCGGCCGGCGCGGCATCACCACCCGCTTCATCAGCGGCATTGATATCGCGCTCTGGGACTTGATGGGCAAGGCGACAGGCAAATCCGTGCACAAGCTGCTGGGCGCGGCGCAAGACCGCGTGCCGGCGTATATCGCCGGCGGCTATTACGGAGAAGGCAAGGGCTTGAGCGGCTTGGCGGCGGAAATGGAGGAGAACCTGGCGCTGGGCGCAAGGGCGGTCAAGATGAAGATCGGCGGCGCGCCAATCGCCGAAGATGTTGAGCGCGTCCGCGTCGTCCGCGAGACGATCGGCGACGATGTCAAACTGATGGTGGACGCCAACTGCGCCTACAGCCTGCGCGAGGCGATCAACATTGCGCGCAAGATGGAGCGCTACGACATCTTCTGGTTCGAGGAGCCGCTGCCGCCGGACGATTACCGCGGGCATACGCGGCTGGCGCAGGCGACTTCCATCCCGATCGCCACCGGCGAAAACGAATATACGCGCTACGGATTCCGCGATCTGATTGCGGCTGACGCGGCTGCGATCTACAACGCCGATGCGCAAGTGCTGGGCGGCATCACCGAATTCATGAATGTGGCGGCGTTGGCGGCGGCGCATGACCTGCATATCGCGCCGCACGGCGATCAGGAAGTTCACATGCACCTGGTCGGGGCGATCCCCAACGGGCTGATCGTCGAATATTATCGCGAGACGGTTGATGCCAATCGCGGACACGTATTTGAAGAGAAGCTGCGTTTGGACACGGACGGCGGCCTGACGATCCCCGATCGGCCCGGCTTGGGCGTCACGCCGAATTATGACTTTCTGGAACGATTTCGCTTGAGCTAGACACTGCCAACCGCTGAAAGGATGAGTTTCATGTTTGACAAACCCTGGACTGGCATTCTGCCGGCCACCTTATGCCCATTTAATGATGATGATTCGATCGACGAGATCGGCTTGCGTGATTATGTTCAGTATCTGGCATCGGTTGATGGCATCACCGGGCTGGTTTGCAACGGGCATACGGGCGAGGTGATGTCGCTGCGCAATCACGAGCGGGCGCGCGTCACCGAGATCATGGCTGATGAGGTTGGGCATAAAGTCAAGATCGTCTCGGGCGTTTGCGCCGAGGGCAGCGATGAAGCGATCGGGCAGGCGCTGGCCGCCAAGGACGTCGGCGCTGACGCTATTTTGCTGATGCCGCCACACCACTGGCTGCGCTTCGGCCGCAGCAGCGAAACGGCGGTCGGCTTTTTCCAAGATGTGGCGGAGGGCGCGGATATTGATATCATCGTGCATCAATATCCAGCCTGGACCAAAGCCGGCTACAGCTTGGCGGAAATGCTGGAGATGGTGGAGATCGACCGCGTGGTCAGCATCAAGATGGGCACGCGCGATATGTCCCGCTGGGCTTTTGATTACCGCAATCTAAAGCGGGCGGCGCCGGATGTCAGCATCATCAGCTGCCAGGACGAGTACCTGCTGGTCACGCTGCTTGATGGCGCTGATGGCGCGCTGGTTGGTTTCGCCGGCTTCGTGCCCGAGCTGATCAGCGGGCTGGTGCAGGCGGCGCTGCGCGGTGACTTGGAAGAAGCGAACGCGCTGCAAAACAAGGTGCGGCCCCTTTCACAGATCGTCTATCGCTTCGGCGAGCCATCAAGCGATGCCCATCAGCGGATGAAATGCGCGATGACCTTGCTCGGCAAGTTCCCGTCGATGCGTATGCGGCGCCCTATCCGTCCCTTGCCGCCGGAGGAAGTCGAGCGCATCGCGGCGGAATTGGTCGCCGCCGGCTTCCCGGTTGTTGAAGGGGCGCTAGCGTAGATGGCGCGCGGCAGTGTATATCCATCCGAGTCGCGACAGTTTACGGATAAGGCGACCGGCGCGCGCAGCCGGCAGGTGACCGATCAAGCGTCGATTCATCATCATCCGTTTTTCTTCGTGCCCGCCTACGATGACGCGATGACGCGGCTGCTATTCATCTCGCATCGCAGCGGACGACCGGAGATCTACGCCGAAGAGCGCCAAAGCGGGCGCCTCATCCAGTTGACCGAGCGCGAGGGCATCGGCGAGTATTCGATATATCCGTCGCATGACGGGCGCTACGTTTATTTCACCGCCGGCGCCGGCGGCTTCCGCGTGCATACCGAGACGCAGCGCGAAGAACAACTTGTCGATTTCGGCGCGATTCGGCTGCGCGAGAGCGGCATGGTGGCTGATGCCATGGGCACGACCGCCCTCAGCTTTGATGATCGCTTTTGGGCGCTGCGCTTCAGCGTCGACGGCTGCGCCAACCTGGCGGTGATCGATACAGCAAGCGGCGAATGCGAGGTGATTCTGCAGCGTGATACCATCGCCCACCTGATGTTCTGCCCCGACGACAGCAACCTGCTCTATTACGCCGGTCCGTTGAAAGATCGCGTCTGGGTGATCAAGCGCGACGGCAGCGACAATCGCCGGCTTTATCAGCGGGCGCCCGGCGAATGGATCACGCATGAGGTCTGGATTCCGGGCACAAAAGAGCTGGCTTTCGTCGATTGGCCCAATGGAATCCGCGCGGTGCAAGCCGAAACGGGCGTCGAGCGGCGGGTGGCCTCGTTTAATGCCTGGCACGCGATCTGCAATCGCGACGGCACAATGATGGTCTGCGATACCAACTTCCCCGATATCGGTATTCAGCTATTCAATCCTCGAGATGGCATTGGCGAGCCGATCACGCTCTGCCAGCCGGGCGCCAGCAACGCCGGCGACCATTGGGGCGGTCCCTTCCCCTACGAAGATGGACCGATAGCGGTAAATGCGCCGCAGCATACGCATCCGCATCCCTCCTTCGCGCCCGACAGCCGACGGGTCGTTTACACCAGCGATCGTAGAAACCAGGCGCAGGTTTACGAAGTCGAGATTCCGGAACATATCATAGAAAGGCTGGGTAATGGCGCTCGCTGAACCGCTTTCTGTAGCACTCATCGGCACAGGCAACCGCTCCAAGACGACCTACAAGCCGCTCTTCGATTTTCTCAAGCCCTGGGTTGAGATCGTCGCAGTTTGTGATCCGGTGCGCGAATCGGCCGATGCCTTCGCGGATGAGATCGGCGCGCCCGCGTTTTATGACTTGCACGAGTTGATCAAGGCGCGGCCGATGGAAGCCGCTTTTGTCGTCAGTCCGATTCCGTCGCATCATTCGATCTGCTGCGCGCTGCTCTCGCAGGGGGTGCACGTCAATGTGGAGACGAGCATGTGCAGCCTGCTGATACAGGCGCAAGAGATGGTGGCGGCGGCGCGAAATGGCGGCGCCATCCTGCGCATCGCCGAGAATTTCTTCCGCTTCCCCTTCGACCGCATGATGAAGCTGATCGCCGAAGACGGCTTCCTTGGACCAATCAAGCGCTTGACCTGCTGGCACGATCACACCGGCTACCATAATAATTCGCGCTGGATTCGCTTTTTCGGCGCTCACCCGAATGCCGTGCAGGCGATCTCCCATTCGATGGCGACAGCCGGGCATTATCAGCTGGCGCATCGCTATCACGAGTCCGAGAACTACCGGGCCCATTTCTTCTTTTTCCCGGACGACGCCTTGGCAGTTGACCACGCCGGCAATATCAAGAGCATGCTAGGGCGTTATCCGCGTCCGGGTTACACCGAGTTGGCGGGGGCGCGCGGCGCCATCGTACAGCAGGCCGGCGCCGGCTGGACCGGCATCGGCGAGGTACGCGCCTGCACTGAGGAAGCGCTGGCGAATGGCGGGCGCCACGACCTGACCTACCCTATCGTGCATTTGGGCGATGGGCGCGATTGGCTGGCGTCGCATGTCGATCTGCCGACCGGGCGCATCGAATACATCAACCCCTTCCGCTTGGGCGCGAAGGCCTATCACCGGCGCAATTATTACAGCGCCGCCGTCATCAGCCATATCGTCGATTTTGCCGAGACCGTGCGCGGCCTGCGCGAATCCGAATACACGGACGAAGACGCGCTGATGGCGATGATGATGGAAGTGGCGACGCGCGAATCGGCGCTGCAGGAGGGGCGGCGTCTGACATTGCCGCTGGAAGGCGACCTGGAATCGGAGGCGGCGATCCGCGCCGAAGAGAAGAAGCGCTATGGCGTCGATCCGCTGGACATCGAAGGCATGCTGCAAATCAGCTATCCGCGGCCTTAAGCGGCGCCGCGCGTTGAATCGATATGCGAACAAAAGCAGGCGCCGAGCGCTCGCGAAAAAACGCAAGCCCCTTCCTTTACCGGCGCACGTCCTTCATCGCTTATGGCGGCGATCCGCGCTTCTCAACCTGCTTGTTCGTCCCGGCAGAGATTCAGCAGATTTGCGTTTATGTGCACGGGACTTACCGCGACGCCGCCTTTTATCGCGATCAACTCACGGACTTCGCCATCCGCAATCAGGTTCTGCTGGTTTGCCCGCTCTTCCCCGCCGGTCTCATTGAGCCATGGGACGTCGACAATTACAAGCTATTGCGCTTTCACGAGATTCGCTACGACCTGATTCTGCTGGGCATGCTGGAAGAGATCAGCCAGCGTTACGCCGTCAGCGCCGACCGCTTTATGCTTGGCGGTTTTTCCGGCGGCGCGCAATTCGCCCATCGCTTCACCTACTTTCACGCCGAGCGCCTCAGCGCGCTCTCGCTGGCGGCGCCGGGAAGAGTGACGCTGCTTGATGATAGGCTCGACTGGTGGAGCGGCCTGCGAGACGCCGAGCGGCTCTTCGGCCGCGCCATTGACATCCCGGCCCTGCGCGCGCTGCCGATACAGCTATTGGTCGGCGCGAACGATGATGCCGATATCACCATCGCGGAAGACGATCCCGGCTGGACGCCGGGCGCCAATCTCGCCGGCGCAACTCGCCGCGAGCGACTCGATTCGCTTTACCGGCAATATCAGCGGATCGGATGTGAGGCGAAGCTGGAAGTGATTGCGAACTGCGGGCACGAATGGACGCCGCTGCGAGAAGCGACAATTCGCTTCTTTGAAGCGTCATTGCTGGCTGCAGGATGAATGCAAGCTAAGGAACTTGCAATCGCCCGTCTATCGTGTTATGCTGATCGTAGGCTTGCGAAATCGATTTCGTAAATGTGTGCGATTCCACGTGAAAAATGGCGACCTATTATGCCCGTCACCATTGAAGACCTGTCCAACAAGCTTGGCGTCTCGCGCTCTACCGTGTCCAAAGCGCTGAACGACCGCGGCGATGTCTCCTCACAGACGAAAGCGCGCGTGACGCAAGCAGCGCGAGAACTCGGCTACCAACCGTCGGCGGCCGCGCGCAATCTTCGCCGCCAACGCACAGACAAGATCGGCTTGGTCGTCAACTATCCGATCTTCCGCGTGTCCGACTTCTTGGCCGAGTTGATCCCAGGCATGGCGATGGTCGCCGAAGAAGCCACCTGCAATCTCATCCTCTACACATCACTGGCCGGCAATACCCAACGGATCAAAAGCCTCTGTCGATCGCGCGAAGTGGACGGCATCATCATCGCCTGGCCGCCGCGCCTGAGCGAGACCGTAGCGCTTTCGCGGCTCTTGGCGGATGAAGACATGCCGCATATCTTCCTGCCGCGCCGCGTGCCTCACGACGATATTTCATACGTGGCTGCCGATCATGTACAGGGCGCTCGGCTATTGACCCAACACCTGATCACTCTGGGGCACCGGCGTATCGGCTTTGAACGATTGCCGGAAGTCTTTGAGACCGACCATGATCGCCATACAGGATATGCCCAGGCGCTACAAGAAGCTGGTATCCCCTACGATCCCCAGCTGGTGATTTCGGCGGATACCAACGACGAAGATTACGGCGAGCGCTCGTTTTGCGCTTTCACAGCCTTGCCGGAAGCGCCGACTGCGATTCTCTTCTTTACCGACCCGGTGGCAATCAAGGTGTTGTCGCTGGCGAAAGAGCGTGGCATGCGCGTACCGCAAGATCTGTCCATCGCCGGATACGACGGCATTCTCTCATCCGGCGTTACTGAGCCCGCGCTGACAACGGTACGGCAGTCGACATCCGAGATGGGTGAACTGGCGGCCGAGAGCCTGCCGGGGGCGATTACCGAGGGGGGCGCGGCAGCGCTGCACGGGAAAGGCGCCGCGTGATTGCCCGCCCTCGGCCCGACG
>JAPOYT010000092.1 GCA_026706445.1 Chloroflexota bacterium | reverse complement strand
ACCCTCAACCGCCTGAACCACAATCAGGTGCTCTGCCATTGAGCTACATCCACCACAGCTACAATGCAATATATCACGATTCCCGCGCCAATTCTAGGCTAATGTCACGACGCGATTGGCTTTCGTTGGGCGTATTCCGCAGCACAACCAATTGCGCCAGACTATCGCCCAAATGAACGGTATGCGCCTCCACAGTCAATCCGGGCGCGTGAAACAGACGGCGGATCTCGCTGTCGGGGATTCTGGTGTAAGTCTGGCCAGTCAACCGGTACAAACTGCGTATGGCGGTCGCGAGTATTCCGGTTCGCGTCATAAGCGCCGAATACAGAATGACTGCTCGTCCCTCTGGCTTCAACACGCGTTCAATCTCGGATTGGGTCTTGGGGGCAAAAATGAACGCGGTGGGAAAAGTGGAAACCAGCGCCGCGATCGAATTTGACGGAACCGGCAGACAAGCGGCTTCTCCCTGAATTAGCGCAGCGCCAATACCTTGCTTTGTCAGCTTCCTACGAGCCAATCGTCCCATTGCGCGCGACAGGTCCAGCCCCGCAGTGCGATAGCCGGCCTTTGTAAGATCGACTTGCAAGTCGCCGGCGCCATGCGCCAGTTCAAGAACCACGCCGGCATTAGGCTCGGGCAAGAATTGCATGACGCATCGCTGCCAATTCCGCCAACGCCCGAGCGAAACCACATGGCTGACCACGTCGTAGGCAAATGCGCATTCGTTGTAGAGGAGGCGAAAGCCAAAGCGCCGAATTCGGTTCAGCATTTGCTCAGCGCGGAAATGATTGAGGCGGGATCATCCGTCATGATTGTGTTGACGCCAAGCCGCTTCAGTTGGCGCGCGCGCTCTGGGTCGTTGACCGTCCATACATTGACGTAGTATCCCTGTGCTCGCGCCCATTTCATGTAGCCCTCGTCGACCATGACATGTAGTGGATGGCGCGCTTCGTGCCGAAATTCCTTCAAGAGGAGATTATGCGCGGCCGGCATATTCGGCGCATAAAGGAAGCCCATTAACACCTTGTGCATCGCTTGCTCGGCGCGACGCAGAATTACCGGATCGAAACAAGAGACGATTACCCGTTCACGCATGTTGTGGCGCCGCAGGCATTCGGCGAGCCTTTTCTCAAGCCGGTCCACCGTCTCGCGCGACGATTTGATTTCGACATTGATAAACATGCCATCGCCGAAAGCGTCGAAGACTTCGTCAAGGGTGGGAATCCGCTGGCCAGCGAACTCGTCCGAATACCAGGCGCCCGCGTCTAGACGCTTCAATTGATCCAGCGTCATATCGGTGACTTTACCTTGGCCGTCCGACGTTGCGTCAACGGAATCGTCATGAATGACGACCAGTTGGCCATCGCGCGAGAGATGAACATCGAGTTCGATGCCATCCGCGCCCTGCTGCATTGCGAGTTCGAATGAAGCCATCGTATTCATCGGGGCGCGCGCCATTGCGCCGCGATGACCGAAAATCAGCGTTTCACTTGAATTCAAAGCGTCTTGCAAGGTTTCGTAGGACATTGCTAACGGGGCAATCCAGACTAAACGAAGATCTGCAATTCATCGCCCTGGATTCGTGTCTGAAACCAGGGAATGTCGATTTCCGCCGGGCTGCGCGTCGCCTTACCCGTCCGCAAATCAAAGCGGCCGCCATGACGCGGGCATTCGATCTCATGGTCGATCAGCTTGCTGGGTCGATCTTGCAGATCATAGGCCAGCACGTTGCCGTCGTGGGTGCAAAGATCTTCAATCGCATAGACTTTGCCGCTGACATTAAATACAGCGATCCATTTGCCATTCACGCCGAAGACTTCCCGCTCGCCCGGCGGCAGTTCGTCCGCTGCACACAAGGTCACCCACTCAGCCATATCCATCCTCGATCCGCATCCATTCTTCGGCGCCCACCGCGCCGTGGGCGCCAACCACAAGCACCTTCAACGGCAGCAGCGCGCATTTAACCCGATTGACGCTCAAGCGCAGGCCGATATTCTCGAGAAGCTGCTGCTTGTCGATCTTGCGCGCTTCGGCCAGCTTCATGCCGACTAGCTCCTCGCCGAACATAGAGGCTGATGCCTGGCTGATGGCGCAGCCTTCGCCGTCCCAGCCGACTTCTTTGATGACGCCCTGCTCGTCCAGACGCAGCGTCAGACGCAGGAAATCGCCACAGAGCGGGTTGGACTCTTCGTGGTCGAAGTCATTTGGCTCGAGCAAACCCCAGTTGCGCTGGTTGCGCGCATGATCCAGGATTAACTCCCGATACATGTCTTCCATGACTGGTAGATCTTACACCCTCAGTCGCGCGCCAAAGCAACGCAAATTGGATTATATCGCTTTTGCCAGAGAGAACTACCGTTCAAGGGCGCAGCTGGACGTGGGAACACATGGTTGAGCTGCCCGCAGGACGAAGGCGGAGTTGAACTAGCCAATGATTTTCGCCTCGATTTCGTCCATTAGGCGCTGACGGACGCGCTCAAAGGGGATGCGCTGCAGCAATTCCTCAAAGAATCCTTCGATTATCATTAGCTGGGCTTGCGGGCGTGTGATGCCGCGGCTCATCAAATAGTAGATCGGCTCTTCTTCAAGCGTGCCGAAAGTGGCCGCGTGCGAGCAAGCGACGTCGTCCGCTTCAATCTCGAGACCAGGAATGCTATCCATGCGCGCATCATTGCTGAGGAGCAGATTGCGGCAGACCTGATAGCCATCAATCCGTTGCATCTGCGGCAGCGACTTGATCATGCCTTGCCAGAGCGTTCGCGCGGAATCGCGGGCGGCGCCCTTGAACAAGAGATCGGTGTAGGTAAGCGGCGCATTGTGATTCTGCTGCGTGTCCAGGTCAAAGAACTGATCGCGATCAGCAAAAAAGAATCCGCTTACGCGCGCGTTGGCGCCGGTTCCGACAGTGTCCACTTCGATAAAGGCTTTGGTGAGCCGGCTGCCCATCACGCCATTGACCCAATCCAACTGCGCGTCACGACCGACGACGCCGCGCTGGTGACTAAACTCAAAGGTCTCGCGATTCCAATCTTGCAGCGAGACATAACGCAAGTTGCCGCCGTCGCCGACAATTAGTTCCGTCGCCCCGATATAAGTCGACTGCCCACTCGTTTCAGCCGATGCGTACTCCACCTGCATGGTCGCTTGCGCATTGTCTTCGAGCGCCACCAGCACATGACCGATTGCGGTCCCAGCGGCGGTGTTATAGCAGACCACATGCAGCGGCAACTCAGCGATTGTGTTGCGCGGCACATAGACGAATACACCGTAATCCCAGAGCGCGGCATGCAAGGCGGCGAATTTTCCATCGGTTGCTTTCACCGCTTTTGTCATCAGGTGCTGCTCAACCAGCGCTTCGTGATCGAGCAGAGCCCTTCGCAAGTCGGTGAAGATTAGGCCTTGCCGGATAAGCGCGTCGGCGAGTTCCGTTCTGATTACCTGGCCATCAACGATGAGCAGCAGGCCGCCCTGCTCATCACCGGTCAAGGGTTCCAGATTCTTTTCCGGCACGGCAGCCGCGGTCGCGCCATTTGCCTTAATGATGGCGCCCGCCTCATTCCAGCGGAGATAGCGATAATCGGTCCGCCGCCATTCTTCTTCCTGATACGGCATCGGCGTGTTTTCATAAACCTCCCAGGCCTCCAACCGCCTTGCGCGCAGCCATTCCGGTTCATTATGCGCGTCGCAAATTGCCTGAACATCAGCCAAGCTGTAGCTCGGCGCTTGCGGAAGCGCAGATCGCCTGCGTACTACTGCCACGTGTTTTCTCCTTAGGTAAATCAGATATGAAGCGCGGGCGAGTCACCGACTCGCCCCTACAGATTCTGAAAATGAGGGCAAAATACGCGGTCAGACGCCTAGCCGATGGAGCCTTCCAGCTGAATCTGAATCAGCCGGTTCAATTCCAGCGCGTATTCCATCGGCAGTTCTTTCACCAGCGGCTCGAGGAAACCATTCACGATCATTGCGTTGGCTTCGTCCTCATTGATGCCGCGGCTCATCAAATAGAAGAGTTGATCTTCCCCGACTTTGCTAACCGACGCCTCGTGCCCCATCGTAACGTCTTTGGCGTCGATTTCGATGGTGGGATAGGTATCGGAGCGGCTGTCATCATCCAGCAGCAGCGCATCGCAGACTACGTTGCTCTTGCTGTTATGGGCGGCTTTGTCGATCCTCAACAGACCGCGATAACTGGCGCGGCCGCCATCTTTGCTAATCGACTTGCTGATGATCTGGCTGGTTGTATTGGGCGCCAAATGAGTGATCTTGGCGCCGGCATCCTGATGCTGGCCATCGCCGGCGAAAGCGATCGAAAGCACTTCTCCATGGGCGCCTTCGCCACGCAGAATGACAGCCGGATACTTCATTGTCAGCCGGCTGCCAAGGTTGCCGTCGACCCATTCCATGGTCGCGCCTTTTTCGGCGATGGCGCGTTTCGTGACCAGGTTGTACACGTTGTTGGACCAATTTTGAATCGTCGTATAACGGCAGCGACCGCCCTTCTTAACGATGATCTCGACCACCGCGCTATGCAGGCTGTCCGAGCTGTAGATCGGTGCGGTGCAGCCTTCCACATAATGTACGTATGCGCCTTCGTCGACGATGATGAGGGTGCGCTCGAACTGGCCCATGTTTTGCGTGTTAATGCGGAAATAGGCTTGCAGCGGCATTTCGACATGCACACCGGGCGGCACATAAATGAAACTGCCGCCGGACCAGACAGCGGTATTCAGGGCGGCGAACTTGTTGTCGTTCGAGGGGATCACCGTGCCGAAGTATTCCTCGATGATCTCGGGATACTCGCGCAAGCCCGAATCCATATCGAGGAAGATTACGCCCTGCTCTTCCAAGTTCTCCTGGATCTTGTGATAAACCGACTCGCTGTCGTACTGAGCCGACACGCCATGCAGAAACTTCTGCTCAGCTTCCGGGATTCCCAACTTGTCGAAGGTGTCTTTGATTTCCTGCGGCACCTCCTCCCAGTCATCCTCCGTTTTGTCAGTCGCCCGCACGTAGTAGTAGATGTCATCATAGTCGATGCGGTTGAGATCACCGCCCCACTGCGGCGTCGGCTTGTCCATGAAGATATGGTAAGCTTCGACGCGCCGGTCGGTCATCCACTGCGGCTCGTCTTTCATCGCGCTGATTTGGCGCACAATATCTTCATTGACGCCCTTTTGGCTCTTGAACGTGTAATCGACGTCGTCATCGTGGAAGCCGTATTTCTCGGCATAGCTCAAGCCGACATCCTTCAGCGCCGCTTCGGCGTTGGTGAGCTGCTTTTCGCTCTGAATCATTTCTGCCATGATTGTGTCTCCCGAAATAGGCTCGCTACTGGTTCAAATGGACAACCAAGGCGGCCAAGGCCAGTTGCGTACTGAGAAGAAAACCTATAACCGCAAGTTGTGTGGCTATAAGCCACTTGATCATCCGCGTTTCCAAACCAGACATGTCAGCCTTGGTAGCAAGATGCTTACGCTCTGTTTCGATTGTCGATATGCGCTTATCAAGCGCCACAGTAACTTGACTTTCAATGTTTGCTTCGCTTGCCATGATTGCGTCCTCGACTGTTATCCCTTCGGCTAGGCTTGCGCGAGCGCCTCGTGCCGTTCACGGATCCACTCGTAGCCCTTGTCCTCCAACTCATGCGCTAGTTCAGGTCCGCCGCTTTCGACAATGCGCCCACCATAAAGCACATGCACGAAATCCGGCTTGATGTAATTCAGCATTCGCTGGTAGTGAGTAATCACGAGCGCGCCCATATTGGGACCGGTCAAGGCATTCACGCCGTCGGCTACGATGCGCAGCGCGTCGATATCCAAGCCTGAATCGGTCTCGTCCAGCACGGCGATCTCCGGCTCGAGCACCGCCATTTGCAAAACCTCGGCTCGTTTCTTTTCGCCGCCACTGAAGCCTTCGTTGAGATAGCGACCGGCAAATGAATGATCAATATGGAGCTCTGTCATTTTCTCCCGCATTAGTCGGGCGAACCTGGGAATAGGTATTCCCTTGCTATCGGGGTCTTCCGCCTTCATGCGCGCATTTATTGCATGGCGCAGAAAGTTGGCTAGTGTGACTCCCGGAATTGCAACCGGATACTGAAATGCCAAGAACAAGCCGGCGCGGCTGCGTTCATCCGGCTCCAACTCAAGCACATTCTCTCCATCAAGCAGCACTTCGCCTTCATGGACTTCATAGGCGGGATTGCCCATCAAGATATTCGCTAGGGTGCTCTTGCCCGAAGCATTTGGTCCCATCAGCGCGTGGATCTCGCCCTGTCTTACCGTTAAGTCTACACCGCGCAGAATCAAATCATCGTCGCCATCCACACTCGCGTGCAGATTTCGAATCTCCAGTGTTGTGACCATTCGCGGCTGATCTCCTCTCACATCGATTTAATGTCGGTTAACTTTACTTTGTAACCGCCTCGAATTCATTGGCAGTATAGCAGTCTGCCAAGAGCGTGTCAACAGGCGCGACGGGCAATCGGCTGCCCGCCACAGAATCACGGATTATGGCGGAAGTCTTTAGACGAGCATAGCATCAAAAGCATAGAACTTTATCAGAATCCGCTGAGCCCAAGCAAATTGACAGCGGACCATCGCTATACTATGCTTATGCTATTGTCTCGATTCGCCTAGTACAATTGCAGACGGTGAAACCAAGCGGTACGCGAGTCTGCGCCCAGCGCCCGAATGGTTATGCCAGGTCAATTGCAGTCCAAAGGATAGGAACATGGATGAGAAACAAGCCGGATTGTATGAAGCGCTGCGGGCTGTCATTGATCCCGAAATCGGCATGAACATCATTGAGCTGGGTTTGGTGCGCGGCGCTGAAATCGGCGACGACAGCGCTCATGTCAATATGATCATGACAACGCCGTTTTGCCCCTATGCGCCGCAGCTTCTGGAGCAGACACGGCGCACCGCGCAAGATTTCCTCGGCCTTCCGACAACCATCGAAATGGGTATGGAAATGTGGGACCCCAGCATGATGGAAGAGGGCGCAGCCAGCGATTGGGGACTCTTCTAACAACTGTTTGCGGCGCCACTACGGGCGATGCCTGGCGATCCAGTCTCGCGGGTCAATGTAATTCTTCACCAGCAAATTGTAATTCAGCTTAGGCCAGTTGCCCGGGCGGGTCTCCAAGAGCGTCGTCGCGCTTAGATCGAAGTGCAGATGTGGCACATAGCGCCCGAAGGCGTCGCTGATTTCGCAGATTCGCTGCCCGCGCGCGACCCGATCGCCAACGTCAACCCGCATACTCTGCACATGAGCGTAACGGCTGTAAATCACCTGCCCCGAAGGCTCATACAGTGGGTCGTGTCGAATGACAACCAAATTGCCCCAGGCGCCCATCCGCGCGGCGAAAATTACCACGCCACTGGCGCAGGCATAACAGGCCATGCCTTTATCTTCATAGGGTCGGCCGAAATTCAAGTCGGCGCCGGTGTGATAAGCTTCGCTCGGCGTACCGATGAAGTAGAGCTTGCCAAAAGGGGTCACATCCAGCCAACCCTTCGGCCATAGTCGCTCGGCGCGGCGCTGTTGGCTGGTGCCGACTGGAGAGTCATAGCCGTCTGCCACGTTGACGCCCTTGATGACAGTAGGACGCGGTTCCGCCGCCGGATCGGGCGCGGGCGAATAGCCTTCCGGCGTCGTTACAATGCGGCGGAATCGAACCGCGTCGAAGGCAATCTTCTTGTCAACCTCGCCGGTCACATCGTTGAGAAAAACGCGCCCGGCATTCTCCATGTTCTTGTCAAGATCAAAGATGCCTAGCGCTACCCATGTGTTGCGGCACCGGTGCTGGTTGATGTCCAATACAACCTCGGCTGTTGTGCCGACGATGCCGTGCACTTTGTAGCGGGCGCGCGTCGTAGTCGCGTGGCGATTAGGGATAAACACCGAAATCTCGTAGAGACCGCTCTGCGGCAAGTCTTCGCGCCATTCCGCCCATACTTTGCTTGTTCGCTCTTCGCTGGAAACGTAAAGGTAATCCCAGCCCCAGGTGTTTTGCCGCGCGCTGAACTCAGGCTTGCCGGTATATGTTCCGCTGCGAAAGCCTGATTTCGTCGGCAGAATCACCACTTCATCAGCGAAGTTTTGGAGAGTCTCTTCCTCTTCATCAGCCGGCGAGGAGGACAGTTCAATCGCCTTGTTCACGCCCGTCCATTGGGAGATTACGCCGTAGCGCCACCAGCTTAGACCTTTGGCGCCGTGTAATTGCGTGGCCAAGGTATGCGCTTCCGTTTGCTCTGATGACGGCGTATCGGCTTGCAGGACGGGAATGATCGGTTTATCGTACCCGCCCCAGACCGTCCACACCGACGACAGCGCCTCCTCCGGCGTCGTCCGGAATATCTCCCAGTAAGTCTGCGGGTGGATGCTGTCGACGAAGGGGCTCCATTCACCGGGGAAAATCGTGTGATAGTGCTGGCGACGGGGATCGACGCTCATGCCGATATGAAAGCGAGTGCCAAGCCCGCGGCGAAGCTCCAGCATGAAAGAACGGACCGCCTGAGCGCCGCCTTGCCAGTAATCAGCGTATGGCTCGATATCAAGGATCAGCGATTGTACACCGGGGCGCGAGCAGGCTTCCACGATGATTGCCGCCTCCGCCTGTACATTCAGCCCCTTTGGCACACACCAGGCGTGGAACTCCAAGCCCGCTGCCTGGCAGGCGCTCACCCAGACATCGACGCTGCTGGCATTGCTGATTGCCATATCACTGCTGTCATACTCGCTCATCCAGCGCGCGCCATTGGTGATCTTGACCCAGACCTGACTGACATTGGGCGCATTCGCCTTGATGTCATCAAGCGCTTCGCTGATCGTATTCTGCGGTACGGCTGATCCTTTCCAATGCCACACCGCCACTTTGCCATCGTAGGGCGTCGGTTTGTGCCGCGATGGCGCAGCGCCAATCGCATGAATGAATTGGATATAGCCCGCATAAACCCAACCCTTCAAACCGCCCTTCTCAACCCAGACCCAATTGCTAACCGTCTTGCTATTCGGGTAGTAGACAACCAGGGCATTGTCTCGCAGGTCGCCGATGTCTTGGTAGTTCGTGCCAGGACCGCGCCGGATGTTGCTGAGCGCCGACTGTGTGTTGGCGACGGCGATCACACCGTTGCCCGCGTCATCGGGTTTGGGTAAGAATGACGAACTGGTCATGCGTTGCGCCTCGTTCGGCTTGGACTACAGGCATAGTAGTACAACTGCTGGAAATCGGCAAAGCCATTACGCTTTTTGCGAATTTTCAAGCAAAAAAGTCGCCCGTGGGCGACTGTATGTTTTCGTTTAGATCTCGGGCTGAATTGCCATGACGCGGACGCCAGCTGGCAATTCGCATAGTCGTCTTAGATGACGAATTGTCCGTTACGGTAGAACAGCTCGTCATCAACTAGAATCTCGCTGTCGTCGCGCATATCGCAAATCATATCCCAATGCACAGCGCTTTTGTTGAGGCTGCCCGTCTCAAGATAGCCCATGCCAATGGCCATGTGGATTGTGCCGCCGATCTTTTCGTCATAGAGGATCATGCCGGTGAAGCGATCAATGCCGAAGTTGGTACCGATGGCGAATTCGCCCAAATAGCGGGCGCCGGCGTCGGTATCCAATTGCGCGCGCAGCAGGTCTTCGTTCATCTCGGCCGACGCATCGCTTACTTTGCCTTCGACGAATCGTAATTCGATGCCGCTTACAGCGCGCCCGCCCACGATCGCGGGATAGCTGAAGCGCACCCAGCCATTCACGCTGTCTTCGACCGGGCCAGTGAAGATCTCGCCGCTCGGCATATTGCGTCTGCCATCGCTATTGATAAACGTGCGGTCGACGATGCTCAGCTCGAGATCGATATTCGGTCCGCGCAATTTCATGTGGCTCTTGCCCGCCAGGTAATCCACCTTTTGCTGCTGCATTGCGCTGAGCTTGCGCCACTCGGCGGCTGGATCATCGGCATTACAGAAGCAAGCGCCGTAGACAAAGTCCTCGTATTCTTCGAGGCTCATATTGGCTTCTTGCGCGCTGGCCTGCGTCGGAAAAAGCGCGCCCACCCAGCGGAATTCTCCGAGCGCAGAGCGTTCCAGGCGAGTCTGCAGGATCTCGCTCTGCGCCGCGCGCCACGCTTGCATCCGGCCCGCGCTGATATTGCTCATCGCGCGCGTGTTTACCGGCGCTCCGACACGGATGTAGACATCGCCTTCATCCGTGAAGAGTTTCAAGCTCGGGTCAATCCATTTCATCTGCTCGTCGCTGGCTTTGCGCAGGAAGCAGCGCTGCATCTGGTCGTCGCCGATCAGCAAGCTGGGGTGACCACCAGCCTCAAGCGCAGCTTCGTATACATCGCGCAAGATCGGCAGCGAGCTAAACTCGCCCAGAATCCCAACCCAATCGCCCGGCTGCACCCGGGTGGAGTAGTTGACCAGCAGATTCGCCAGTTTGCGCCGTCGTTGATCGCTCATGCCCGTCCTCTCAATGGCTGCGCTTCGCTACGCCAATTCCTTCGCTTTGGCAAGCGCGGCGTCGTAATCCACCTCGTTCCCGATGATCGGCACGTACTCGGCATGCTGTACGACGTTATTGCGATCTAGCACAAAGACGGCTCGCTGGCAGATCCGCCACTCGGTATCGTGCACGCCATAGTCATCGGCGAAAGCCATGTCGCGCTGCGTCGATAGCGTCTCCGTATTGTCGATGCCTTCAGCGCCGCAGAAACGGCCCAAAGCGAATGGCATATCGGCGCTTACCGTCAGCACGACCGTGTCGTCTAGGCTGGCCGCCTCGGCGTTGAATCGGCGCGTCTGATCGGCGCAGACGCCAGTGTCGATCGAGGGGATCACGCTGATCACCTTGACTTTGCCCGCGTAATCGGCCAACGACTTGCCGCTTAAGTCATTTGCGATCAACGCGAAATCGGGCGCTTCCGACCCGACCGTCAACATTTCATTCTGTACATGATGTTCATTGTCGCCGACCATCAATCCTTTGCGCGTCATTATCCAATCTCCTTCGTCGCTCTAATTCTACTCTAGGTTCGAATCGATTATCATTAGAATTATAGACGCATCAATATCGCTATCAAGGTGATAAACTGGATGCAGAATCGTCCGATTTGAATGAGAGGATATCCCTATGATTCGTAGGCTAGTCATCATTGCCGTAGCAGTCGCAGTCGTGATTGTCGCTTTGGCAGTCACACAGCCTTGGCTCTATTTCGTCAATCGCGAAGTGAACGAAGCCTTTCCCGGACTGAACGATGCGCAGCGCCAAGCGGTCGCCGACATGCCGGAGGAAGAGAAACAGGCATTGATTGACATGGCGAATTCAACCCGCAAAATGGTGGAAGACACCGCAATTGCGCAGAGCGGCGCAGATACGGTCGTGCCAATAGCGGAGCAGGCGATGCCGCCCAATATGCCCGCTGAACCGACCGTGCTGCTGACGGGTTCGTTCATTGATATTGACCCGATCCATGGCGCCGAGGGCAGCGCGACGATCTATGAAGTTCCCGACGGGGATCGCGTTTTGCGCTTTGAAGACTTCCGCTCGAAGAATGGACCGGACCTGCACGTGTACTTGTCAACAGAAGCGCCGACCAGCACCTTCGCCGGTCTCGGCGCGAACGAAATCCATCTCGGCGCGCTAAAAGGCAATGTGGGCAATCAGAATTACGATGTGCCAGCGGAAGTCGACCTGAGCCAGTACCGCAGCGTCGTCATTTACTGCGTGCCCTTCCGCGTGGTCTTTAGCACCGCGGCATTTAGCTAAATCGGCCTTGGCTGCTTGCCTAGTCGAAATCGCGGAAGCGCCACTCGCCACCGACCATCGTAGCCAAGACCTTGAGCTCGAGCAATGACTCGGGCTCAACTTGGTAGATGTCACGATCAAGCACGATTAGGTCGGCGAGATAACCTTCGACCAGTTTGCCCAAGCGGTTTTCCATGCCGGCGGCGTAGGCCGGTCCCTGCGTGAAGCCGAGCAAGGACTCGTGCAGGTTCAATCGCGCCGCCGGCTGCCAACCGCCCGCCGGTCGACCATTGCGCTGGCGGGTCACCGCGGCATAGATGCCCTGAAACGGGTTGAGCGGCTCCACCGGCGCATCCGAGCCAAAGGCGACGCGCGCGCCCTGATCCAATTGCAGGCGCGGATTGTAAGCATAAGCCGTTCGTTCGCCCCAATAACGATCGGCGGTGAGCATGTCGGATGTAGCGTGGATAGGCTGCATGGACGCGATCACATCCAGTTCCGCCAGACGACCCACATCATTCGGATGAATGATTTGAACGTGCTCGATGCGGTGACGGCGCTCGGTGGGCTTTTCACCCCGCTGCGCTTCCTGCCGGCGCGCGCTTTCGAATACATCCAACGCGTCATGCACCGCTTTGTCGCCGATGGCGTGGATGCTTGAGGGCAAGCCGAATTCACTGGCTCGGCTGACGTATTCGATCATTTCTTCCTTGTCGACTACCGCCATGCCATAATTTTCCGGCTCGCCCAGATAGGGCTCGAACATCAGCGCGGTTTTGGGTCCCAAGGCGCCGTCGGCGAAGAGCTTGAGCGCGCCAATGCGGAGCCAGTCGTCGCCGAATCCACTGCGTAAGCCCGAGTCAAGCGCGGCGTCCAGCCACTTTTGATTGATCTGCTTCAGTACGCGCAATGCTAGATCGCCGCGTTCGCGCAGCACTTGCAGGGCGACCAGGCAAGACGGCTCGTCGAAATCATGAATCATCGTGATGCCAGAGCGCAAAGCAAGCGCTTGCGCATCCAGCATCATTTCAGCCAACTGCTCGCTCGTCGGATTCGGAATGCGCTCGCTGACAAGATCCATCGCTGTTTCGAGCAGGACTCCGGTGGGAGCGCCAGCCGAATCGCGCATGATCTGTCCGCCTTCGGGATCGCCTGTGCCGCTTGAGATGCCAGCGCGCTGCAATGCGGCTGAATTGACCCAGGCGGCATGCCCGCTCTTGGCGCTCAGATAAACAGGATGATGCGGCGCGACTTCATCGAGATCGGCTTTGCTCGGGAAGGCGCGATCGAGCCATAAGTCTTGCGCCCAGCCTTGTCCCAGTATCCACTCGCCCGCCGGCCTTTCGTTGACGCGCTCTCGAACCCGCTCAACCGCCATCGCTTTCGCCGGAACTTCGAATACGTTTACGGATCGCATCGCCCGCGCCTGCGCTTCCCAATGCAGGTGCGCGTCGGTCAGACCTGGAATGACTGTCTTGCCGTCCAGATTGATCACCGATGTTTTCGCAGCCGCAAGGCGCCGTATCTCGGCATCGACGCCAATGGCGACCACTCGGCCGAAACTGATAGCCAGCGCGCTAACGCGGGGCGCCGCTCGGTCAAGCGTAACGATATTTCCATCGAGAAGAATGGCGTGAATCATTGGTTAATCCTCCGCTAGATTGCGCAGTTCCCTGGCGATTTCCGCTTTGGTCGGCGCGCTGTCCAGCCCGGCGCGCGTCACCGAGTAGGCCGCCAATCGGCCGGCTAGGCGCGTCGCTTTCTCGAAGTCTTTACCGACTGTCGGCAGCGAGCCCAAGAGCGAAGCGGCAAAGACATCGCCCGCCCCCGTCAAGTCCAGCGGCTCTACCGGAAGGCTGTCATAGAGAATCGCTTCGCCAGCGTGATAATACGCGCCACCCTTGCGCCCGTTTGTGACCACCACGTGCTTGCATTTCCGGCGAAGCTCCTCCGTCAGTTGGGTAAATTGGCTGACATCCTCCTCGCTGTACACGACGATGCTGACGCGGCGCAGCGCTTCTTCGTCCAACCAAGGCCGGAACTTGACCAATCCATCGGCGCCCCAGCGCCGCAGCATGCCTTGCAGGGTCAGCATGATCGTCGCTTTGGGAAATCCTCGCGCCATCTCCAGCGGGCAGATCTCCCCAGCAAGCGGACCGAGATGAACGTAGCGCGCGCTCTTCCATTCGTTTGGAACGTCATCGAAAGTGATGGGACAGGCTGTTGCCCGCACGAACTGCTGCCGACCACCCTCGCTATAAACATTTTCATAAGTTAGGGAGTGCTTGCTTGGCCGCGCCGCCACTTCGCCATAAGCCCGCAAATGCTCCAGAAGCGGCTCATCTGATGCGGCGCTGGTCAGAATGCCCACTCGATGATCGAAGGCAGCGTAGGTCGGCGCGGCATAAGATACGGTTCCACCCAGCATGCGCCCTTCCGCTACCAGGTCAACCGTCATGTGACCAATCAGCAAAACATTGATTTCTGAAACCAAGGCGGTTACTCACCTAGGGGCTGCATGCCGCGACATGACGGCGCGCGAATTCGCCGTTTGCCTGCTATCGGTCCGGTAAGTGGCGCTTATTGGGGAACGATCGTGACTTTGCGCGTCCGACCTTCGCCGACGCTTCGTGTCAGCACATCTTGCCTTCCGCGCAGCGTCAGATGGATGATTCGCCGTTCATTGGCATGCATTGGCTCGAGAGTGATTGTGCGTCCCTGTTGCACCGCCTGCTTGGCCATGCGCTGCGCCAAGCCGCGCAGCCGCTTTGATCTGCCTGTCTTGTAGCCGGCCACATCAACGATGACGTTAGCGCGCCGTTCGAGCCGTCGGCTGCAGATCAAGCGCACGACATGCTGCAAACAGGAAAGCGTCTCGCCGCGGCGCCCGATAAGGCGATTGATACGTTTGCCAGAGACATTGAGCATCCAGTGCGGATCCTCGTCATCATCGTCATCGGCGCGATGAACATTGACCTGGGCGTCAATCCGCATTTTCTCTAGTAGTTCGACCAGCACTTGCCGGCCCACGATGGCGTCTTCATCCAGTTCATCTTCGGAAACTTCAGGCAAGGGGAAACTATCTTGCGCATCGGGCTCGTTGCGCGCCTCTTCGACGGTCTCGTCGACGGTCTCGTCGCGTTCCTCGCCTTTTCGCCGGCCGATCAATACGATTCTGACGCGCGCCTCACGCGCTCCAAAACCGAACAAGCCAGTGTTGGGCTCTTCGAGCACTTCGATCATCACATCGCCTGGTGTCGCGTTGAGTTCAGCCAATCCTTTGCTGATCGCCGCGTCGACAGAGTTGGCGGTAACTTCGATCATTTCCATGGTTCAAGTCCTGTGTTTGTGGCGCAACCGTGTCAACTGCTTATCTCTTGCGCGGTTTCTTTTTTCTGCGTTTTCGAGGCTTTTTCGCCGGTACATCATCGTCGAGCTCAATCTCTACCGGCGCTTCATCGGTCTTCTTGCTGCGAAACAGTTTGTCCAGGACATTTCGACCCTGCGGACTATATTGCACGATGCCTATCAGGTTCGACGTTACAAAATATACCGACAGCCCCACCGAAAATGTCATGGAGAAAAAGCCAAACATAATGGGCATGATTGTCGTCATGCTTTGCATCATCTGCGCCTGCCCGCCGCGCGGCTTTTCGTCTTCATCGTCGTCGTCTTTGTCTGACTTCTGCTTGGTGGTCATCATCGTCAGCTTCTGCTGCGCCCAGGTGGTGATTAACACCAGCAGCGGAAGAATCAGCGAATAGTGAGGATTCTCTGTCGGCGCCAGCGTCAGGTCAAGCTCGGGCAGTATCGAGGCCAACTGCGGAATCGGCGTCCACATTCTCTGCAATGGGATCAGTGAATCCAAGCCCGGTATCAGCAGGCGTTCAGACAAGTCGACCAGTTGGAAGGGCGTGGCGGCCAGCGCAAAGAAGATCGCCTGATACAGACCAATCAAAATGGGAAACTGTATCAACATCGGGAAGCAGCCGCCAACGGGATTGACCTTGTTCTCCCGGTAGAGCTTCATTTGCGCCTGCGACATTTTTTCTTTGTCGTTCTTGTACTTCTCCTGGAGCTTCTTCAGTTGCGGTTGAAGCTGCTGCATTCTGCGCGAAGATTCTTGCTGCTTTGCCAGAAGCGGGTAGGTCAGGAAGCGAATGATCACGGTAAGTACGACTATCGCCAGAACGATATCCTGGTTCAAGGCGGCATAGAGCCAGGCTAGGATCGTCACAAACGGATTTAGGATTAAGTCCCACATTCGGTCATGCCCTCATCGGCGGATTACCGTGGATAAACCCAGGCTTGCCGCCCATCGACCTCAAAGGCGATCAGCAATCGGCCTTCATCGACCGATGCAACGATCAAGAGCGGTACATCAATATTCAAGGTTTCGCTCGGCGCCAGAAACAGCATATCGCCGAGCAATTCCGGACGGTTGTCAATTTCCCTGGAGTTAATTAGCACGCCATCTCGCCTGTCCAGCCAATAGACCCGTCCGTCGCGCGATGCCACGATAACTCGGTCCAAATGCACGATAGGTCCCGCTCGTATGCCCCGCTCCGCGACCTGACTGGACCAAATCTCCGAAAGATTGCGCTCCGTGTCAAGCGCATGGACAAAACCGCTCAGATCGGCAACATAGACGACGCCTCTCTCATCAATCGCCGGCGTGCCCCACACCCAGTTCTGCGTGTCGTATCGGTTGAGAATCTCGCCGTCGAGCGAGATTTCAAAGAAGCTCTTGTTGAAGCTTCCGACATACAGTCGATTGTTCGCCAAAAGTGGCGTAGAGGCCACGCTCCCGCCCAAATCGACCGACCAAATGCGCTGCCCGCTGCTGCGGTCGAGCGCATACAAATGATGGTCAATCGAAGTTACGATAAGCATTTCGCCTGCCAATAGCGGAGTCGCCCAGATGCCTTCCTCGGTATGGAAGCGCCAGATTTCGCGATAATCCACCATTGAACGAGCGCTCAACCCACCATTTTGATATGGCAAGTAGAGTATGCCATCCGCTTCGAGGGTATTAGCGACGACCTTGTCCGCCAGCGTGATTGACTGCGTCGCCTCCAGCAAGACCGAATCCAGTATGAGCAGTCTCCCATTGTTAGCGGCGACCAGCATCGTCTCGTCATCCACAACGACGGGAAGGCTGTAGAACTGCGCTCCTTCGTTATTGGACCCGTGCAGAATCCAACTGCGGGGATTATTTTCGCTATCGAGCATGGCTTGCCCGCTTATTGGATTAATCAAGCGAAGAGGCGCGCCATTGGCGGGGTTTAGGACGGCGACATCATTGTTATACGCCAGTGTTATATTCTCCTCGCCGTTTACGGTGATCAAACCGACAGAGGGCCAGCTCACACCCATACGCGCGCCAACGCAGCCCGATGCGAGAAACAACGCCAGAATCAAAAGCGTTACAAGCCCGGTACGCGCACAGTTCAGCTTTGGCAAGAATCACTCCTTCGGCGGGACCGGATCGTAGCCGCCGGGATGAAGCGGATGACAGCGCAAGATCCGACGACAGGCCATCCACATCCCCTGCATAGGACCATAGGCTTCAATCGCCTCATAAGCATAGACCGAACATGTAGGTGTGAAGCGGCAGGCGCTGGGTAGCAACGGCGAAAGAAATCGCTTGTAGCCCCGAATCATCTTTAGCATCGCCCACCTTAGCATTCTAGCACTTCCCGATGAGCCGCGCTTTTAGCAGCAACCTTCCCAGTATACGTTGCAGGTCGCTGAACGGTTGCTCAATGATTGCAGGCTTGGCGACAACCACCACATCGAATCCCTGAGACGCTCCAGCATGCAGATGCGATAGAATCGAACGCAGGCGGCGCCTGCATCTGTTGCGAATTACCGCCTTGCCCAGCCGCCTTGACGTCACAATACCGTAACGATTATGCGATAATTCATTCCGGCAAACGCTTATCGACACAGCCGGATGCCGGTAGACGGCGCCAAATTGTCCAGCCCGCGCGAAGTCGGCGGAGCGGCGCAACCGCAATGCGGGTTTCATCGACTAGCTGGCGTTCCAGTTAGTCTTCTTGACATGGTTTGGCATTACGGCAAGTTGGTGGCGTCCGCGAAGACGACGGGCTTTTAGAACGCGCCGCCCGCCCCGCGTGCTCATGCGTTTGCGGAATCCATGCACACGCTTACGCCGGCGAACCTTTGGCTGCCAGGTACGTTTAGTCGACATTGATCGCGCCTCTATCTAGTGCTAGATTGCATCACAAGCGGTAAGTATAGTCCAGCAAATCCAGACGGTCAACCGCGTCCTGAACACGCGCGCGATCAGTTGCTGAAATGTCCAAGAGGCGCGGACAGGCATTCGACCCAAACCTGGGCCTTGGCATCAGCTTACACGCTAGAAATTTCGCCCAAGTACCGCTTGACTGAATGCGCAAGAATACAGTAGGATTGCTGCGTCGAAAGCACTGACATCCAGTTGACATCACTCGAACCGACATTCCGCAGAAAACGACCTACTCAGGGAGGCGCCCCGCCTTGCTCCCGGCACAACATTGGGCATATAGTTTTTCAATCGGCGCCGAAGACATTGATGGCATCACCAACCTCCTGCTGGAAAAAGAAACGCCCCTCTCGGCAGCACAGCTTGCAACAGAAATTATCAATGCTCGTGAAAGCGAACTGCGCCTGCAATTGCGGGAACAGTACGAGGGTACCAAAGTTTACCGGCCTTGCGAGACTTACGCGGTTGGCGATCGCCTAACATTCTCGTATCTGGATTACGCTACAGCCACCGTAGTCGGCCTGCGCAATGGGCAGAATACTGACCGGAATCCGATCAAAATTGCCGCGGTCGAGTTTGATTCCGCCAGCCGACAGACCACCAATGGGCTGCGAGAATTTGTCGTGGAATACGAGGCTGAACACCCCCTAAATGACCACGATTTGAACCGACACCCAAGCCAAGTGGACACTGATTACACCATCGACGATATTTTCAGCGAACCGTCTACCAACATCATTGAGCAGGTTAATGACGCCTTGGAGCGCAATCCCGATCTGGTTCGAATCGCCGGAACCTGGTTTGTGCGCGAGCTGATGGTAGAGGTGGATATCGGTCATTTGCATTTGGCCGAAGCCGCGCTCGATATGCATGAGGGCGGCCCGCTAGCGACGGCGCAGATTCTCAATGAAATAGGTGGACTGGGCGACGCGCTTCTGCCATTGCAAATCTTTTCTCTCAATTACGCGATGAATGAGGACGAGCGGTTTGATGAGGTCGGACCTGCGGGCCAAGTCCTCTGGCATTTGACTAGGCTTCTGCCGCGTATGGCGCTGCAGGTTCCCTCAATCTTGCTCTATCAGCCAATCGACTACGATCGCAGCCACTTGACGCGCGAATTGCTCCAATTGGAATACGACCTGGATGATGAGCATTCGCCTATCACGTCGCCGCCGCCCGAAGACGAAGTCAGCCTGACTTTGACCTATCCCCATCGACGCGTCGGCACTTTACCAATAAACTCCGAAACCCAGTATATCTTTCCTGATGCGAAGACGCCGCGCATCGCCATCACGATAATAGACGCCGTGGATAAGCAGGATTACCCTTGCTGGGTGGTTCATGAATTCAAGTATGTTTTTGGATTGGCGCCGATATTCCAGAAGCATCATCTACCTGTTGGCGCTTACGTGTATCTGAACCGCACCGATGACCGCAGTCGCATTGAAATCGAATTCGACGATTATCGGCCGCGCACTGAATACATTCCTTTGGTAGAGCGGACGGAAACCAACCGGCTTCGTTTTCAGACCGCCAAACGCGCGATCGGCGCCGATTATGACGATCTCATTATTGTTGGCGTCAACAATCTGCCGGATGTCGACAAACTTGGCAAGGAGATTCAGACGAAGCGCGTAACGCTGTCCGAATTGCTGCGCAATCTGCTGGGGGAGCTGAGCCGCCAGAACCCACAAGGAACGGTGCATTCCAAAGTCTTGTACAGCACATTAAATATATTGCGGCGCTGCCCGCCGGGACCGATCTTTGCCACGCTGATCTCAAATCCAGACTTCGAGTACGTGGGCGATAACTACTGGAAGCTAAGTAGCTAGCCAAAGAGAAGTAGTATGCCGCTGAATTACCTGATCAAGCCCAATGTCGAGACCAAGTTCTATATTGATTATGAATGGTGGGAGCAAAGCCGCGACGATCTTCAAATCTACTTGCTCACTCACTTGACGCCCGAACAGCAGCAATCGCTTGAGCATAGAAATCTCGATGAAGAGTTTGATTTTGTCGACCCAGAGACAGGCGAGGTCTTTCAAGTGGATACACTTCGTTTGGCCATTCGCGAGTCGGCAAAGCGAGATGATTTCATCAGCGGGCATATCGGCTTGATCGACAGTGTTTTTCGCGCCTTGTTGGTCAACGGCAATAAGCCGCTCAGCGCTCTTGAGCTGGCTGAAGTTACCAGGCGCAATGCAGCAACGATCCTCAAAACCATCGGCGGTGTTCGCATTTATCGCGGCATTCGCCCGCATTATTCGAATAATGTCGTCGAAGGCTAAGCCGTGGCCCGTGTAATCAATACCAACAGTCCGGGCAAGCGTCGTAAGGCGCATATGCGAACCATTGCCGAGATACTGCGCCATCTCAGCCAGCAGCGTGAAGTCGATCAGCAGACGCATGACATGGTTGCCATGCTCGTCTACTGCCTGCGCGGAATCGACGACACCGTCGAAGAATCTGTCCGCGCCTGGGAAAAGCGCGGTTACTGGAAAAAAGCCGATGATTTCCAGCAGAAGTGGTGGTGGTCTACGCTTATGGCGAATGCCATAGAAGAACTTCTGCGGACCGAAAGTTGGGACGATCTGCCGGAGACGATGATCAAGCTTTACCCGCACTTCGCCGATATCCAGGTCAACAGAATGACGCGCGATCCAGCCGAATGGGCCGGCGCGCATCGCCGGATATTGGGAAACATAGACGGCTAATGCGACCGGGGGGCAACCCGCGCAATCACTTCTTTTCGCGCCAAGCACTCGCCTGCCACCTGAGATGCCATGACTTCGGCGGAAAAGCCGCGCCGCCCGCTAGCCGTTTTCTGGGCAATTTGCATAAGACCTCATATAATATGTCCATAGAGATGCTTCCTGCATTACGCATTGGCGATAGAGACGTTGAAGGCAGGGACACCGTTGTTGCTTATCACGGACTTCAATTCCTTGGCCAGCCCGCGCTCCACTTGGCTATTCAGGTCGACATCACGGCAATCATCATTGTTGGCGCCGGTAGCGTTGCCCGCAACACCAAGGTTCGATTTGCGACTCAGATGGCAGGGTACCAAGCATGAGCATCACGCGAACGCAAGAAATCACTGTCGAAGAAATACGTAAGCTTGCTCTGCCCTTGAGTACGCACATTGTTTCCGGCGAGGGCTTGCTCGATCGACCTATTTCCTGGACAACAGTTATCCATCCGGAAGATGATATAGCTTCAAAAGCAGTCCAAGCGCGCGAACTTATCCTCGTCGCTCCCATAAGCAATCCTCCGCGGGCGCACAACGACACTGAAGTTATACATTGGGCGGCGGGCGCTGGCGCCTCCGCCATTGTTTTCTGCGGTCCGGTGAGTACAACCGCGCTGGCCGAATCAAAGTCGCGTGGCATGCCTGTACTCACGCTGTCCAACGATGTCCGCATCCGCGAAGTCGAGAAGACGATAATAAGCTTGCTGGTGAACCGCAAAGGACAGATAGAAAGGCGGGGCACTCAAATCTATCGACAGCTTACGCAGATATCCTCGCGCAACGAGGGCATGGACGGGCTGCTCGGCGCCATGGCGCGTTTGACCAAGAAGACGGTGATCGTACATGACAAGCGGCTCCACGCTCTTTCCCATAAATTGCAGCCGGAATTCGTCGGTATCTGGGACGACATCGAGTTTTTCTTGAAAAAGCAAGACAATTTGCCGGTAGAATTGCACGATCGCCATCGCGTTGTGGAAGTCGAACCTCCAGTGCTAATGCAGGCTTTGCCTGTGTCCGGCGTCGCCAGGCTGGTGGCGCCGATTATCGCCAAAAGCCTGGGAAGGGGCTACCTTTCCATCATTGGGCGCGAGAGCGATCTCGACGAGATTGATCAGCTCGTCTGCGAACATGGCGCCGCGGCCTGCGCCTTGGAAATGGCCAAGCAAAAGGCGGTCAGCGAAACGGAAAAGCGCCTGCGCGGCACGTTTCTGGATCGGCTATTGCTTGGCGACGTCAGCCCGCAGGAAGCGATCCGCCAAGGCGAACGCTTCAATCACGATATGACGCGGACGCACGTCGCCTTTGCGCTGTCCTGGCGCGGCGGCGGCCATCCATCGCTCAGGCGGCTCGAGACCATAGTCAACGCGATCATCGCTCGGCAGCAGGCGGCGGCGCTGGTCTGGATTCGTGAGCGAGAGGGAGAAGTAGTTGTATTTCACGCCACAGATTTTGACGACCCAATCGATCATAGCTTGCGCCTCTCCAACGAATTCAGCCAGGAGATTAACCGGCAGTATCCGCTCAATCGGGTAGCGATAGGGCTGGGACAGGTAGCGCGAGAAGTGAAGGTCTGGCGCGCCAGTTATCGCGACGCGGTTCAGGCGAAGGAACTCGCGGTACGATTACAAACCGACATTCCGTTGTTTATTGGCGATCTGGGCGTGTATCAGCTGATCCTCAGTTTGTCCGATCGAGAAAAGTTGACGCATTTCTGCGAACATACGCTGGGGACGCTCACAGAATATGACACGCGTCAGAAGGCGGACCTGATTAAGACGCTCGAGGCTTACTTCAATTGTCACGGCAATCTTTCGCAGACCGCGGAGTCGCTTATTGTTCATCGCAATACTTTGCTTTATCGAATGAATCGCATCAATGAAATCGCCGGCATTGATCTGAATCGCCCCGAAACGCGACTGGCTCTGCACCTGGCTTTGACGATTCGCCGATTATTGTCCCTCGCTTAGCTTGCGCTGTTGGATTGCGCCGATGTAGATATTCCATAAAGGAAGACAAGAGACCGTTGTACATTGTGCATAGTCGATCAGGCAAATTATCCATGACATCTTTCAATGCCAGGACGCGGCTAGCTTGGTAGAATAATTTAACGAATTAGGGTAATATCATATTGATTCTGCGCGGCTGTGGTGGTATCGGGCCTTACAAGCGCTCGCGCAGTTGATTTTATTGCGGGGACCGACTCAGCTTTTTGAAGGATGAGATATGTCTCGCTTACACGCTTCATCCAGCAACGATCCCTTCGCGGACCTTCACCCGATTGATCGGGAACATCGCGATGCCTGCGCCTTGATTTGTTCAGTGCGCAAAGGCGGCGAGGCGACGCACGGCAACGTCAAGCGGACAATTGAAGCGCTCACCCGGATGGGCCATCGCACCGGCTACGTAAATGGCGAAGGCGACGGCGTTGGCGTATTGACCGATATTCCGCGACAGCTCTGGACGAAGAGGCTGGCGGAAGCCGGTTTGCGTTCCTCGCTGGCGACCAACCGCAGCTTTTGGGTCGCGCATGTGATGATCCCGGCGCCTGATCGGGCGCGCGCGCAGTACATCGTCGATCAGATTTGCCGCCAGATTAGTGAAGTCGGCTTGCATATTCTGCTTGACCGTGCTGGACGAGTGAATCCACAGGTGCTAGGTCCGAACGCGGAAGCGAACGAACCCGTATTTTGGCAGATTGCCGGCATCAACGGGCAAGTCCCGGCGGACAACCTCGATCGCGCGCTTTTTGAATTGCAGGCGCAATTGGAGAGCGAGCTCGAAGTGCACTTTCCCTCCTTTTCGGCGCATAGCGTCGTTTACAAGGTGCAGGGCACTATCGAGATTTTGCGCCGCTATTACCCGGAATTGCGCGATCCCGATTATGCGTCATCCATCACCATGGGGCACGCGCGATACAGCACCAACACGAATCCGATCTTTGAGCGGGCGCAGCCTTTCAATCTCATCGAGCACAATGGCGAGTTCAATACAATCTCTCGCTTCCGCGTGGAGTCCGAGATGCTCGATATTCCTATGGTGGAAAACGGCTCTGATTCACAGGATGTCGATCGCGCGATCTATGCGCTGTGTATGCGGCACGGGCTTGATCTGATTGAGGCGATGGAGCACATCTTTCCGCCATTTGAGCATGACTTGATTCAGAACGCGCCCGAAATCCATGATATGTACGCCGAGTTGCGACAGTCATTCGGTCCCTTCGCGCAAGGTCCGGCGGCGGTTGTGGCGCGTTTGGGCAATGAAGTGGTCTTCAGCGTCGATGCCTTGGGCTTGCGCCCGCTTTGGTATGGGGAGACAGAGAAAGAGTATTTTGTAACGTCCGAACGCGGCGTCTACGCGCTGGACTCCATGTCGGTCAGCCCCAAGCCGATGGCGCCGGGCGAGAAGATTGCCATGACGGTCAACACCGGGCAGCCGATCCAGGTGATGGACTATCCGGCGATCCAACGTTATGTCTACGGCAGATATCGCGACCGCCAGTCCTACCGCCCTACACCTGGCGGCTTATGGCAATCCGGCATGGACGAGACGGCGGCTTCGCCCGCGGGGCTTTACCCGATGCAGCCGACCACGAATGGCGGCGGCGGCCAATTGCAGGCGCAGACGGCGCCGGTTGCTGTGCTGGAGCGGACAGCCGAAGCGCAGAAGGCGGCAGCCCAACTGCCATGGGCGGATTCACCGGTCAAGGTCAACGCGGCGGTAATGTCGGGCTTTGGCTGGGAACGCTATCACGTGGAAATTGTGAAGTCGCTTTCCGAAAGCGGCAAAGAGCAGATGGGATCGCTGGGCTGGGATGGCCCGCTAGCGGCGATAAGCAATACGCGCGCCAATCTTGCGGACTTCTTCAAAGAGACAATCGCAGTGGTGACCAACCCTTCGATCGACCGCGAGCGCGAGCAGGCGCAGTTTTCGTCGCAGGTATTGATCGGCTGCCGTCCCGAAATAGCGGCCGGGCGCGAAGAAGACGCCACCTTAATCCGTCTGGAAATCCCTCTATTGCTTGATGCCTTCCCCGAATTTGACGATATCGCGCGCATCCGCGACATCGCAACCAAGCATGGCACGATGCTCTTGCAAGATTTGGCGAACATTTTTGAAGGCAAAGTCGCCTTCTTTTCTATGGGCTGTCCGATGGATACCACCGTCGACCGCGCCGTGGAATCGCTGCAAAAGCGCGTGGTCGAGGCGGTGCTGAATGGCGCGCAGTGTGTCATTCTCGATGACAATTCCATCGCCTCCGGCGACGAGCTGTACATGGATCCGCTTCTGGCGATTGCCGCGGTGGATAAGGCGCTGCGTCTGGCCGATTACACACCAAATCTGCGCCGCAAAGTTGGGCTTGTCATTCGCACCGGCGCGCTGCGCGACCTGCACGATCTGGCGATCTGCTTGAGCTTGGGCGCGAATGCGATCGTGCCCTACGCAATGTACGCTGTCGGCTTGGGCACGGCGCCGCGCGGCAGCAGAAAGCCACTGGTCGCCGAGCAGGTCGAGGCTTCACTGGGCAATACCTTGAAGGCGATTCACGCGGGCTTGCAAAAAATCACGTCGACGGTCGGCTGTCATGAATTGCGCGGATACGGGCACAGCTTCAGTTCGATCGGCCTGTCACGCAATCTCGCCAACCTGCTGGGCACGCCCAATTACTTCGGATCCACCGGTCGCGGTCTCACCTGGACCTCCCTGTATGACGATGCCCAAGAGCGCGCGCAAGAATTCCGCGGCGAGACGCGCGCGCGTTTGAAGAACCCCGATCGCTTTTACCCCAAGATGTGGAAAAAAGCTGAAGCCGTTGCCCACGGCGAATTGGAATTCGACGACTATACCGAGACTTTGCTCAACCTTGAAGAAAAGATGCCGGTCTCCTTGCGGCACATATTGGGGCTTAAGGAGAGCAGCGCCCCTACCAAAGCCGACGATGTGGACATCAGCGTCAAAGGGTATGACATGCCTGTGATTATCAGCGCCATGTCATTTGGATCGCAAGGCGAGCTCGCCTATCGCTCCTACGCTGAAGCTGCCCACCTGCTCAACATCATCTGCATGAATGGCGAAGGCGGCGAGATTCATGATCTGCTGGGCCGGCACCCGCGCAACCGCGGGCAGCAAGTGGCTTCGGGACGGTTCGGCGTTAATATCGCCTTTCTTAATGCAGCCGACTATATCGAGATCAAGATCGGGCAAGGCGCGAAACCCGGCGAAGGCGGTCATCTCCCCGGTTACAAGGTCACCGAGCAGATTGCGGCTGTGCGCAGCACGACGCCGGGCGTCGGCTTGATCTCGCCGAGCAACAATCACGATCTCTACTCCATTGAAGATCTTGCCCAACTGATCGACGAACTCAAGACAGCCAATCCGCACGCCAAGGTATCGGTCAAGCTGCCGGTTGTTCCGGGCATTGGAATCATCGCCGTTGGCGTTGCCAAAGCGGGCGCCGACATCATCACGATAACCGGTTATACCGGGGGCACCGGCGCCGCTCGCGCGCATGCTCTGCGACATGTTGGTTTGCCAGCGGAGATCGGCGTTTGGCTGGCACACCGCCATCTGATCGAAAGCGGTTTGAGAGACGATGTGGAAATCTGGGCTGATGGCGGCATGAAGAGCGGACGCGATGTCATTAAGATGGTCTGCCTGGGCGCCAACCGCGTTGGTTTCGCCACCTTGGCCATGGTCGCCCTGGGCTGCACGATCTGTCGCGGCTGCCAGGATGGCACCTGCCACGTCGGCATCACCACGCATGTGAAGACAAAGGAAGAAGCGGAAAAGCGCGCTTTCAAGGCTTTCCGCCCATTTGAGGAGCGCGGCTCGCCACATAGCATTGTAACGATGTTTGACGCCTTGGCCGACGATATTCGCAAATGGGCGGGCAAAATGGGCGTCCGCAACCTGCAAGAATTAGTCGGGCGCGCAGACTTGCTCTATCAGCGCTCGCATCATGATCGCATTGACCTGAGCGGCCTGCTGCATTCAGTCCCGCGCGCGCAATTGACGCCGGCGCAACCGGGCGGGCGGCGCATTTCAAGGCCCCGCAACACGGTGAGCAAGCAGATCACCGACATCGTCACTGAATACGTGAGCAAGGGCGAATACGAGCTCACCTATGACGATGAGCAAGTGATGGCGATGGATCGCGCGCTCGGTACGCATCTGGTCGGCGCCATCAAACGCAAGGCGCTTCCGCAAGTGAATCGCATACGCGCGATCAATCTGTCGTTCAGCAACTCGGCCATTCCTGGCAATGGCTTGGCCGCTTTCATTGATGATCCGGTCAATGTGCTGGTGGAGGGCGGCGCGCAGGATGGCGTCGGCAAGTGCGCGACCGGCAGCAAAGTTTCGATTCTGAAGGGACTTAACCATAAAGGCCGCCGGCTTGACGGTTCAGTTGGCAAAAGCTTCGCGTATGGCGCTCAAGGCGGTCTCTTCCTCGTGCAAGGCGATGCCGACACGCGCGCCTGCATCCGCATGAGCGGCGCCGATGTCGTCTTCGGTGGTGAAATCGTCGAGCCATTGGATGACAGTCTCGGCGGCATGGGCGCTCGAGCCAATCTAAAGGGATACGCATTTGAATATATGACCTCGGGGCGCGCCGTGGTTCTGGGCGACCCCGGACCATGGATGTGCGCTGGCATGACCGGCGGCGTGGTATACCAGCGGATCCAGCCGGAGATGGGCTTGACCATTGATGCCGTTCGCCATCGCATTGCGGCGGGCTCCGTTGTTGAGATTCAACCGCTGGATGACGATGGGCACAATGACGTGCGCGAACTCCTGAACGAGTACATTCGCACGCTCGAAGAAAACCATCAGTCGCAGGCGGCTGAGCCCCTGTATCCGCTGCTGAAACGCCCGAGCGATCACTTCATCAAGATCGCGCCGCCGGTAGCGCGCAAGATCGTCAACGAGAGCTGACCATAATCGAGAGCTGCCAACTGGATGCGACAGCTCTATTTTCGCGCCTTGCTAGGTCTCCTTGACAGAGATTCAGGCGGTGGCCGCCTCTCCCGAGATTGTCGCCAGAACTCGCTGCGTCTTCAGAGCCAAATGTAAGATAAGGCGGTTGTCCGAGTCATCAAGGTCGAGTTCCGTCAACTCGGCGATACGCTCCAGTCGATAAACCAGCGTGTTGCGATGCACATCCAATTCTTGCGCCGCCTTTGCCAGGTTTCCGTTGGCGGCGAAGAATCCGCTTAAGGTGCGGACGAGGTCGCTTTGTTTGCGGCTGTCATGCTCAATCAAGGGACCGAGCGCGTCATGGCAAAAGTGATGCAAATGCTGCAGATTGCGTTCTTTCAGCGCCAGCAGCAATTGATACAATTTTAGGTCGCCGTAGAACGTCGTCATATTATGATCGTTCAATTCATAGGCGATGCCGACGGCGTCCTTTGCCTCTCGATAGGCATCGCGCAGATTTGACAGTCCGGTCGCCGGGCGGCTGATGCCTGCCGATACGAATCCTTCCGGCCTGCGCGCCGACAACTGCGATCGAACATCTTCGATCGCGGAGCGTGACCGGCCCAATGCGACCGCATCTTCCTCGTCAAGCGGATACAGAGCCACGATGACATCCACGTATTGACCGACGGCGCCGTTGACTCCGCGACGAGACATGTCATCGCGCACCAATGAAATCAACGATTCCAAAGGAACGGACTGCCCTGCGTCGTCGGTCGCCCGATAAACCGTCACAGCGTAGCGAGAACCAGGCTCAAATCCGGCGCGCTGAGCGCGAGTGCGCAAGAGATCATCGTCGGCCGGTGTGCCGCTCAGCCACATTTGAATCCAGTCGCCCCGCGTCTGTTCCACCGCCGACGCGATAGCGCGATTCTTCGCCATTTCTATGGCGCAAACATCGGCGCCATAAGTCAACACCAGGCGGTCGAATTCGGTCAGGCTGTCAGCGTTGTCGATCACCGACAAATAACCGGCGACGCGCTTTTCAACTTTGAGCGCGGTTGTGCAACCGAGCGGGCTGGCGCTGATCATACCAGGCAAGGACGGAGCATGATCACCGAGCCATTGCTTGAATTCATCGTGTCGCGCCGGAATGCTCCCACCGCGGCCGTTCAGTCCGCGCCGCCCCAGATAGGGCATTATCTGCGTGATCAAATTGCCGGCTTCATCATGAATCGCAATTGGCTTGCCAGTGGACCGGGACATAACCTGCAGCAAACTATTCAGATCGCGATTCTCGGCGGAAAGACGCGTCAACTGTCGCTGAATCTCAATCGCGCGTTCAGTTAATCGCGCAGACTGATTCAAAATTAGTGAGTTTACCGCGCGTTCAACAGTCGTAAGGCTGGTATCTTCCGGGACGGAAAGAAGCGCGACGCCACAATCGTTGGCCGCCTCGACCGCATCGTGCCCGATCGAGCCAGTAGCCAAGACGCCATTGACGCCAAATTCCGCCAACTGGCGCAAGACGCTGGAAAGCGTCAAGCGATTGTCGAAGCTGCGCAATACATCCATGGATACCAGCGCCAACTCCCCGCCATAGATGTCGGGAAAGACAGGCGGCTGCGCCCGAATTGTCACCGACCAGTTCACCTGCGTATCCGGGTCGCCGGCGACGATGCTGGCGCCCAATGGCAAAGAGTAACGAAGCAAGGATTGAATCGAAGCTGCGTTTTTATCGGACATTACCAGATTCCAGTCTTTTGTTTCGAAAATCGCGCCAAGAAATCGACAAAATTCAAAAGAATAAACAATAAGCCATTCTCTATTTGTGTGTTCTCACCAATAGTAGCAGAAGATTCAAACAAAAAAACAGGGCGAATCCATTTCGGCCATCCGCCCTGCAATCTGTCTTGGTCAACTTTACTAAGTCACTGCTTGCGTCTTACACCGATCGTCAATGACTCCCCGCGTATCGCGACCGTTTCCTGTACGTATTCGTCTGACAATGCGCCGGGCGCCAAGCTATCCGCCAGCGTCTCAGCGCAAATATACCCGCTGTAAAGCTGCATCACCGCGTCATTCGTATCCGAGGCATCGCGATAAACAATCTCGATACGGTCATCCAGCGCGAAATCCGCCTTCTTACGCAGATTCTGAATACGGCGAATGAGCTCGCGAGCCAACCCTTCCTGGAGCAAATCTGATGACAGCCGTGTATTCAGCACAGCAACGTAGCCACCATCTTCGACTGCCCCCGCCGGTGTCTGCACGCTGACTTTGACTTCGCATTCTTCGTTCAAGATCTCGAAGCTCGCTCCATTTAGCTCGATGGTTATGTTTCCACCCGCCAGCAGCTGTTCGGCAAGCGGTCGCACAATGTCTTGTTCTCCATCACGCAAAGCCGCTTGAATCGCCTTGAAGTCTTTGCCGTATTTTCGCCCAAGAAGGCGTGGCAGGGGGTTAAGGCTGTACACCGTAGCAGACTCGAACGCGCTCGCTTCATCGGCGCCCATTACACTCAGAGACTTGATATTCAGTTCGCTCTTTAGCAAATGGGAGTAGCGCTCGACAATCGGCGCCTCGGAGACGTCACGCAGAGCGAATTGCGCGTCAGCCAAGGGCTGTCGCACGCCGATCTGGGCCGCATTGCGGGCGGCCAGTCCCAGGCTGACCAAGCGACGCACCAGCGCCATCTCGCTCATTAGACGCTTGTCGATCAGCGAATCGTCGCAGTTGGGCCAACGCGACAAATGCACGCTGTCGGCCTGGGCGCCATCCTGTTCGGCGACAAGATTCCGATACATCTCCTCGCTCAGAAATGGCATCGTTGGCGCCAACAACTGCGCTACTGTCGTCAGCGTCTCATAAAGCGTCGCATAGGCGCTGAGTTTGTCATTATCGACTTCACTCTTCCAGAATCGATCGCGGCTCAAGCGCACATACCAGTTGCTCAAGCGCTCGACAAATTCTTCTATCGGACGCGTGGCATTGACCGCGTCATATTGCTCAAAGGCAGCAGTCACCGTTCGTATCAGACTGTGAAGCTCCGCCAGCAGCCACTGATCAAGCGGTTCGCGCTCGGCCGGGTCAGGAGAGGATTGAGACGGCGACCAATCATCAATGTTGGCGTACGTGACAAAGAAACTGTAGGTATTCCACAAAGTAGACCAGAACTTCTTGATCACGTCGTTGACCAGATTGCCAGAAAAACGGCGCGACTCGCCCGGCGGTCCCGATGTATACATGTACCAGCGAAAGGCATCGGCGCCCGCCTGCTCCAGGACCGCCCAGGGGTCAACCGCGTTGCCGAGGCTCTTGGACATCTTCTGTCCGTTTTCGTCCAGGATATGCCCGAGGCAGATGACGTTTTTGAAGGAGACCGTCTCGAAGAGCATCGCCGCGATGGCGTGAAGGCTGTAGAACCAGCCCCGCGTTTGATCCACCGCCTCGCAAATGTAATCGGCTGGATGCTGCTCTTCAAAGATGTCGCTGTTGCGCTTCGGATAAGCCCATTGCGCCACTTGCATGGCGCCACTGTCGAACCAGACGTCTATGACTTCCGGCACGCGGCGCATCATGCCGCCATCGCCGTTCGGGTTTTCGAATGTGACATCATCGACGTAGGGACGGTGCAAATCAAGTTCGCTCAAATCGCTCCCGGAGAGCTCGCTCAACTCATCAACGCTGCCGACGCAGATCATCTCGCCCGTCGTGTCATCCACCCAAACAGGCAAGGGCGTGCCCCAATAGCGCTCCCTGCCCAGCGACCATTCTTTGAGATCATCCAGCCAATTGCCGAAGCGACCGTCCCTGATGTGATTGGGAACCCAATTCACTGTCTTGTTCAGGTCGATCATTTTCTGCTTGTATTTCAGTGTGTCGATGAACCAGGTCTCGCGGGCGAAATACATCAAGGGCGAGCCGTCGCGCCAATTGTGCGGGTAGCTATGCTCGTAGGTTTCGTGACGGTACATCAAGCCGCGCTCGACCAAATCGCTGATGATATGGCGGTCGGCGTCTTTGAACCACATGCCGCGGAAGGTCGAAACCGCATCGATAAAATGGCCGGTTTCATCCACAGTGATCAAGACGGGCAGATCATGCTTCTGCCCGGTCGCCAAATCGTCGACGCCGTAAGCGGGCGCCGTATGCACGATGCCGGTGCCGTCCTCGGTACTGACATATTCCGCAGCCACAATGTAAGCGTAATCCTGCTCCACCGGGACAAAGGTGTAGAGTGGCTTGTAGCGCCAGCCAACAAGATCGCTGCCCTTGAGGCGTTCCACCACTTTGTATTCGTCGGCGTTTGGCAGCACCTTCTCCATCAAGGCTTCCGCCAAGATCAGCTGCTCGACGCCTTCGCCATCCGTGGCGGGACCTTCAACCAGGACGTAATTCACATCGGCGCCGACTGCCAGCGCAGCGTTCGCCGGAAGCGTCCATGGGGTCGTCGTCCAGGCGAGCAGATACACGCCGGGCTTGTCTCGCACTGGGAAACGAACGTAGATGCTCGGATCAACAATCGTCTTGTATCCCTGCGCGACTTCGTGCGTGCTCAGCGGCGTTCCAGACGATGGGCTATAGGGCACGACCTTGTACCCGCGATAGAGCAATCCCTTGTCCCAGAATTGCTTGAGAATCCACCAGACGCTTTCGATATAATCGTTGGAAAATGTGACGTAGGCGTCGTCCAGATTGACCCAGAAAGCGGTGCGCTCTGTCAGCTTTTCCCATTCGTTGATGTGCTGAAAGACATTTGCGCGGCATTTGGCGTTGAATTCGGCAACGCCATATTCTTCAATCTGAGCTTTGCTGTCGAAACCGAGTTCCTTTTCCACCTCAATTTCGACCGGCAAACCATGCGTGTCCCAGCCGCCGCGGCGCAGGCAATAGAATCCCTGCATCACCTTGTAGCGCGGGAACATATCTTTGAAGGCCCGCGACAGCACGTGGTGGCTGCCGGGCGTACCGTTTGCTGTTGGGGGTCCCTCATAAAAGACATAGCGGGGCGCATTTTCGCGTCCCGCGGTGCTGCGCTCAAAAACGCGATTGTAGCGCCAGAAGTCAAGTTGCTGCCGCTCGAGCCGGTTGATGACTTCGCTGTTGACTCGCGAATTTACTTCTCTAAACATGACTGACGGTTTCTCCCTTGGATTGATACGAATACCTAAATGCGAGATAGCGCGCGGGCGCGCGATTCGTATCAACAGGCAATGACCCGCGGTGCGCGCGCATCCCGATGCGACACCACGCAGGCGCCTCCTTGCTTTGGCGCATCCCCTTCGGGAGCGAACATAAGCAGGGATTATGGCGTAAATTTGAAGGTGGTAAAAGGGTTAAGTCTTCGGGATAGCTTGCCGCTGATGTTGATGCGGCTCAGCTCTCAGCGTTCTTCAATCTCGGCGCCAAGAACAGCAATTGCCTCGGCCAGGCGCGCTCCATAAGGCGTCTCCGAGTACTTCAATGCCTCAGCGCGCCAAAACTGAATGTTCTCTTGAATGAATTCGCTAGCGGGCATATCGCTACCATGCATGGTGTGCAAATGGTATTGCAGCAGAAGAGATTGAGCGGGATCATCAGCCAGAGCAGGGCGAGCCGCTTTGAGATGCCGCAAAGCCTCATCATGATCGCCAAGCAAAAAATGCGCCTGCCCTAATTCGAAACGGACAAGCGCCGGCGCGCCCGCTTGAATTGCGCGCTTGAAGTATTCGGACGCTTCAAGGTAATTTCCCTGCACGAGCTGAAGTTTCCCAGCGCTAAAGAGCGCCAGGTGATGGCGCGAATTTAGCTCGAGCGCGTGGTTCAGCGCCGCTTGAGCCAAGCCGAAGTTGCCCAGATTTCGATAGGTGTTGCCAAGCAGGACCAGCGCGTCGACCGATGCGCGTTCGCGCTCGGGCATCGTCTCCAGCAGATCGCTCGCAGCTTGATACTCACCGGCGATGAAATGCTGCTGCGCCTGATGATAGGGCGAGGCATCGCGCCGATTCGCCCAGAGAAATAGCAACTGAATCGTGATCAGCAGGCCAAATGCGCCGAGCCGCGCCGGCAGTTGAACGGACTCCGGCCCAAAGAATCCTATGCCCAGCAGCAAAATCAGTAGCGGCAGGGCAATCGCGAGCGACGCTTTGGCGGGCCTTTCCCATTTCGGCAGCCGACGCGTCAAATCACGCGCGGCATGCCAAAGCATCATCAAGTATTTTTCCTCTTGCCTTGGGTCTCGGCGATCGCTTCATCAATCATTTGGATTTCGTAATGGAGCAAACTGCCGTAGGCTGTGCCCTCGAGAGCGCGCAATGTCGACTTCCAGGCTTGCAGCCCGTGCTCGGTCGCAACCATGCGTTCGGCGGCGCGTTTAGCATTCTCGCTCTCGCCCTGCTTTCGATAGTGGCGCGACAAATAATAGTGAACACGCACGGCGTACATGGATGGCATCGAATACAGCGCCGCATGCTTGAACGACTCCATCGCCGAGTCGTGCTCGCCCGCCAACTGCTGGACAAAACCCAACTCGGCCCAAATTATGGGCTGAGCCGGAGAGAGCTGAGCGGCAGTCTGAAGGGCAATTGCCGCTTCACCATAGCTCGCTTGCATACGGTAGCCATTCGCCAATGTCATGTACGCGCCGGCGTCGCGCGGAAACATCCGTACCGCACGATCGGCCGTCTCCTGCGCTTTTGCCAGTTGACCATTGTAGGCGTAGGCGCTGGTCAGCAGCATCAGCAAATCTGGCGTGATCTTGCCACCGGCAAGCACGCGTTCCAACAACTGAATCGCTTCCGGAAACTTGAGCTTCTGCATCAGACGATAGGCTTCGCCATAGCCGGCGCCATATTGCCGTGACTGCCGCGCCAGTAGCACGCCAACCAGCAAAAAACCGAGCAATATCATGCTCGCCGAAAGGCAAAGTCCCGCCAGTGACATTTGCGCAACCGGCGAAATATAAGGATCCAGCGGCTCGGTGATGCCGTCAGCCAGTTCAATCAGAACGCCGAGAACGAAGACGATAAAACCCAAGGCGGCAAGCGCGACAGAGACGAGCACCGCGATCCAACCGATTAGTCGGCGCAAGGACATATCGCTTCTCCAACTACCTCGATGCATCTTCCACTTTGTCCATTATCAGGCGACGCGCCTCTTCAATATCGCCGCTCAAGACATCACGCAGGGCATGGGCTTCATCCGCGCTCATGATCACCTGCCACTCTTCCAGTCCCGCTTTTTCGCGCTTGAGCGCTGTCCAGGCTTCGCGCGCCGACTCGTTATCAGCCCGGCGGCAGTGAATACGCCATAAGTATAAGTGTACCAGCAATCGGTGTCGAGAATCCGGTATTTCCAGTTCGAGCGCATCGCTCAGATGCCCGGCCGCAGACTCGTCGAGACCTAGCCGCTCTTCTATCATGCCCAGATTATAAGCCGCGACCCATTCCTTCGGCGCCAGCTCTAGCGCCTTCAAGGCGGCAATCCTAGCATTTTCCAGCTTGCCCGCTTGCAAATCGACCTCAGCCAATCCGTTGTACGCGACCGCTGACTGCCCGTCAAGCTCCGCCATCCGCTGATAATCGGCGCGCGCTGATTTGAGATCGCCCGCCAACCGATGAAGCTCGGCGCGGAATCGATAATGTTCAGGCCGCCTCGGCTTTTCCCGAATTTCTGTGGTCATACTCAAAATCGCAGATGAGTAATCGCCTTTGCGCATCGCCTTGACTGCTGCGCGATAATTCTGCGGTCCCCGCAGATCGCGGAAAATGAAAATGCCGGCGACGATCCAGCCGAGCCCAGCGCCAACAAATAGACCAGTCAGATGAGGAAGCAAAAGCGAGCCGATGACGATCCCCAAAACTGACGGCACGATGATGGCCAGCCAGCGCAGGCGTTCTTCCGCCGGCAGACGACCAAGAATCAGCGCTGACGCTCCCAGCAAGAAACTCAACATGAGCAGCGTTTGCAGCGCGGTGGCGGTCTGCGAGCCTTGACCGAGCGCATATAAAGCCAGACTGGCGAAACCGGTCGTCGCAAGCAGCGCGACAAAGGCGCGGAAGCGGCGCGGACCAAAGAAGATCTGTAGACGCTTGATCATCGTTGGGGATCTTGCGCGCCGGCCAGCGCGTGTATTCCAGCGGCAGGCGGCGAAATCACATCAAGAAGTAGGCGAAGCGTAATTGCTGATCTCAACAAGCATCTCCTGCTGTTTGAAGCTGTTCACCCGTTTGATGATCAGGCCCTGTCCGTCAATCCAGTATGACGCGGCTTTGTCCAAATAGCGGTAGCGTCGCGTCGGAATCGGGCGTTTTCCGACAAGTACCTTGTCTTCGCCGACGTATTCAACTGGCAAAGCCGCATTCCTTAGTACGCCCGGGAAAAGCTGCGCATGTTCAAACATGGGCGCATAGACGGCAGTCCCGTCTTTACAGCGTTGAGCCAATCTCATGATCGCGCGTCCGCGAAACACCAGCAGCGGAATATCAATCAAAGCCTGTTGCGGTACATCTGCCTCCATGTATTTTCGCTGGTCTCCATTCATGCTAAATCCAACCTGCAGCCGTTCGTCCGCGAGTTGATACGTCGCCCGGAGATGCTTTACGCCACCTTCAAAGCGAGCGTTTTCATAGCGAATATCGAACCGCACCAAGGAATCGCAGCTGGTGAGCAGCGCTTCAGCGAGAATTGACTTGCCCTCCTCTGCCCGCGCATCCATATCGACGCGAACAAACCGTTCGCCATCAGGATGTGAATGAATCGCCCAAGACTCGGTCTTTCGCAGCAACTCGCCATTCTTGAAAAAGCGGTAGCGGCCGCTCGCCTGGAAGCGCTCATGCGCCTGTACCGGATGCAAATAGCGCATCAATCCTCGAGCTCCACATACAGCCGCTTGTTGATGCCGCCTTTGCTTTTGTACTTGGCAATCTTGATCGCGCCGACTTCGCGCGTATTGTCGACATGGGTTCCGCCGTCCGCTTGCAAGTCCAGCCCGACGATCTCGACGGTCCGCACTTCCTGAATGCTTTCTGGCAAGAGATTAATTTTCGTGCGAATCAAATCGGGGATCTGAAAGGCCGCCTCGCGCGGCAGAATCTCGACTTTGACGGCGCGCGCCGCATCGACTTCAAGATTGATTTTCTTTTCAATTTCCACCACGACTTCGGGCGCAAGCCTTTCAAATTCGAAATCCATGCGGCCGCTGAGTACATCCATATTGCCGCCGGTAACGCTCGCTTGATAATCGCGCCAAATCACTCCGCATAAGATGTGCATCGCCGTATGCGTCCGCATGATTTTGTAACGCCGCTCCCAATTAAGCTTGCCCCGCACCCTCGCGCCGACGGGCGGCAACTCGCCGTCGATGATATGCGCATTTCCCCGCTTTACTCGGCTCACGGCATAATCCGTTTGGCCAAATGAAATCATACCGATATCTGGCAGTTGCCCGCCGCCGCCAGGATAGAATGCGCTTCGGTCCAGCACGATTCCATTCTGCGCCGCGTCCTGCGCGACGACCTCCGCGTCAAACTCGCGCAGATAGCTGTCCATCTGATAAAGCAGAATCGTCATCAGTCCTCCTCCGGGACCAGCGCGCGCATCCGCAGCATGGTAGTTTCGCCGCCGATCGATTTCCAGAAGGCCAGCGCGTCAGGATTCTTGGCGCTAACATGCCATTCAAAGCCGCGGACGCCCCGCGAGCGGAACCAAAAGGCCAGACGTTCAACCAGCTGCCGGCCGATCCCTTTCCGACGATAGCCCTCTATCAGATAGATATCGGATAACAGACCGCAGCGCAAAGGCTTGAACATTTCCGTCGTGATGTTGGCAATGACGCCATTCACAAAGCCCACGACTTCACCCTTGATTTCCACCACCAGCACTCGCGCGTCCGCATCATTGAGGCGGGAGAGAATGCCCGTCGCGTATAATTCGGCGCCAGTTTCCGCCGGACGAAATGTCTGCGCATCCAACTCCGCGTGGTAAGCGACCATCTCCGCCCATAATTCGCCGATGCGCTCGGCATCGGCCGCTTCCGCCAGCCGTATCATATTCTCAGCCAGCGCCTCTCAAAGCGCAACTTGGCCCCCTGCGCCCGCCAAAATGCCGCTTCCACCGGATAACGCGCGGGCACATCGACCTCCAATTGCGTCACCTCATTTGCCGAAAGCCAGCGTTTCGCCTGGTCCAGCAGCTGCTCGCTTAAGCGACCATGCGTTGAATGCAGGTCGACAGCCATTTCCAGGAGCCGACCCTTACGCTGAGGATGCAAGCCTGGCTCTCCCGCCGCGATTTCAACAGCGACCATCCCGATCAGCGTATCATCCTTTACCGCTACCAGAAAGCAAACCTGTTCGTCGGAAAGCCATCTTCCAGCCATTGATCGCCATTCCTCGATGGCATTTGGCGCGAGTTGGACATGCCAGTCCACCTGCTGCAGCAGGTTGATTCGATCGAACCATAACTGGGAAGCGGACTCCAGGTCAGACGATTCCGCCGGGCGAATTTCCATAAACTGTTTTTGGCTGCCTCGCTCGAGGGAAAGAATATCACCGCGCATAATGGCCAACAAGACGTGAAAATACGCGAGTCGAAAGTCTGCGACTGCTATACGCTCGCGGTCAAACGGTAGCGGCATGTTATCTTTTCGGTAAAATATAGTCGAATTCCCGAAATCGGCGCGCTGATCCGCTAAGGGCTTCGGTACGCTTAAATTGGATTCCGGAAGGAGAACTCATGTCCACCTTACCCTCGGCAGAGAAAATCGGCAAAGCATGGCGCATGCATCGCGATGGCGACAACCGTGGCGCAATTGACGCGTTTGAAGAGGTGATCGCCGCCAGCCCAGACAGCGTCGACGCTCACTATGGAATGGGACTGGCGCTGAAAGCAAGCGGCGAGTTAGAAACCGCCGCTGATTCATTTCAGCGGGCGCTGTCCATCACCGAGCAAGCGCTTTCGGCGGTGCAGGTGACGTCCCAGGCTGAAGGGCAGCATGGCGCCAACGATCTCGAATCCAACTACGATGATCGCTACATGATGTTGACGCGAATGCTGCAACAGCGCATCGAGGATGTTCGCAGCGTCACGTCTTAAGCCTGCCCATGCAGAAGCGTGAACGACTGGAGCGCGCGATCGCGGGCGAAGCGGTGGATCGCGCGCCGGTCGCGCTCTGGCGTCATTGGCCCGGTGACGACCAACGATATGCCGACCTTGCGCGGTCGACGATCGATTTCCAGCATGACTACAATTGGGACTTCGTACGCGTCATGCCATCGCGCAACTTTCAGGTGCTTGATTATGGTGTTCAGGACGAATGGCGCGGCGATCCGTCCGGCATCCGCGCCATCAAGAAGCGCGTAATCAAGCGATCGCTGGATTGGACCGAGCTCCGTCCGCTGACACCGGCGCGCGGCGCGCTTTCCCAGCAAGTCGAATGCCTCCGTTTGATTTGCGGCGCGTTGCAATCTGAAAGTGTGCCCGTGCTGCAAACCGTTTACAGCCCGCTCGCGCAAGCGGCGCAATTGGCTGGCTCCCAGAGGGTACTGCGCGATATGCGAGTGCGCCCCGACCGGCTGCGCAGCGGATTGAATCATGTAACGGAAAGCACGCTGCGGTTCTTGGAGTCGCTCAGGAAACTACCCGGGCTCGCTGGCATCTTTATCATTACCGAATTCGCCAGCCACGACATCATGTCCGAAGCGGAATACGCGGAATTCGGTCTGCCGCTACTGGAGAGTATTCGATCGAATTTGCCTGAGCATTGGTGGCTGAACATTGTGCAAGCAGCTGGACCCTCGCCCATGTTGAAACTCCTTGGCGGCTTAAAGGTTCAAGCTTTTAACTGGGATGTAAGCGCGGGATCAATCGCGCTTCCCGAAGCCATGAGTCTTTATGACGGCGCCACTTGCGGCGGTCTGAATGATCAAAATGATTTGCTTCACGGAACGCCTTCATTGCTGCAAGCATCCATGCGGGACGCGCAAGACCAATGCGATCAGCGCCGCCTGATTTTGTCTGGCAGCGGCGAGGGTCAAGTTACGACGCCGATTTCTAATATCCGCGCGATCCGCAGCATGGTCGAGCGTTCGGCATAGGCATGTCACTGCGTGTCATCGCCGGCACAGCGCGCGGAATGAAGCTTAAGCCGGTACCCGGGTGTAGTACGCGTCCCATCATGGATCGTGTGAAAGAAGCGCTGTTCAACATCATCGGCAGCGACATCCGCGATGCAAACATTCTCGATCTCTTCGCCGGGACGGGCAGCGTCGGCATCGAGGCGCTCAGCCGAGGCGCCGCGCGCGCGCATTTCAACGAGCGGGACAGAGCGGCGATCAAAACAATATATCACAATCTCGACCACACCGGTCTCAAGTCGAAAGCTAGGGTTACCAGACGAGACGCTTTCGATCTCATCTCACGCAGCCCCGAGCGCAACTATCGCTTCATTTATGTCGCGCCGCCGCAATACAAAGGCATTTGGCTGAAGACACTCGCGGCCTTTGACGCGAACAGGCAGTGGCATAATCCCGACCGCCAAATCATCGTTCAGATCGACCCCAGTGAATACGATACAAACCCTCCATTCGAGCGATTATTGGAGAGTGATCAGCGCAAATACGGGCGGACGATGCTGCTCTTTTACCGCTTTGCTCTGCACTCTGATGCGCGCTAATCGTGGCAGTACAGCAGATGGAAAATCTACTCAACATTCCGTCCCGTGGCGCAAGACAAATGAGCGCGCTTCGGCCACAGATCTGACTTCGCCGGCGACTTGCGCCTCCCGCAGCGAGCTAAGGACCCTCCCAACCAGCGGACCTGAACCGACATTGAGAAGTCTTTGAACATCGTTTCCATCCAGCAGAATCGCCGGGCTGACGATTTCATCAAAGTGGTGGAAATACACGTCCAACAAACTTATTGCCCGCTCGACGAATTGCAGCCATTCGTCCTGCTTTATCGCCCCGCCCTGCTTCGCCATTTGAATCGAGGCGCCGAGCAAGATCGCGTCAATGCCGCATTCACTTAAGCGATGCCAGAAGCGGTGCTGGTCCAGCGGCGTCCAAGATTTCCGCTCAAGGATCTCCCGACAGTTGCCGATGGCCGCCGCCATTCTTCGCTCTTCCTCCCGCGTCAACCGCAGCGACCGCGCGATCTTCCTCACTTTGGCAGCGACACTCGTACGGCCTCCGTTCGAACCTGTATCACCCAAATGCTGCAGCAGCGCCGCCAGCTTCAGTAGATCAGCATGTGTACGACCGTTGCCGTACACTTGGCTGAGATGCTCTTGAAGCGAGGCGCGGAAACGATCCAATTGTATTGCCAGCATGCCTAGATCGAAAGCGGCCGCCGTATTGTCGGTTCGTTTGCTGCTAATCGCCCTTAAGATTGATGACATGCGTTCAGCCACCGGAAGCGACAAATCGTCAGCAGCCGCGCCCAAGGGCAGCACCTGTTCCAGAGCGCCGATGCGAGCGAGAACGCGCGCGCCGCGCGCCGCCTGCTCGATCCCAAGCAGCTTAAAGAATTCGTCGCGGATGCGTTCTGGCGACGCTTTGCTCAGGTCGCTGGCATGCCGTCGGATATCGGTCACGGTTTCCGGATGGATCTTCAGATCGAATTGCGCGCTAAGCCGAACCGCTCGCAGCACGCGAATTGGGTCGTCTGCGATTGAATGCGGCGAACAGCGGCGCAATATCTTCTTTCTCAAGTCGCTGACGCCATTAAGCGGATCAATGAGCGCAAACGGATCACCCAGCAGATCCGCCGCCATCGCGTTCATGGTGAAATCGCGGTCGCGCAAGTCTTCTTCCAGCGTATCGCCACGGAAGCTGGCGAAGTCGATCGTCGTAACGCCGCCGCCAAGCTTGACAAAAACGCGCGCGACTTTGCGCTCCCGGTCCATGACATAAATATCAGCGTTCAAAGCGTCAGTGACGTAGCGCGCTACCGCGATAGCGTCGCCATCGACAGCGACATCAATCTCGTCAACCGGGCCGCCCATATAGGCGTTGCGCACGGCGCCACCCACGAGGTAGAGCGGCGGCGCCTTTGGAATCGTTTGGATCAGCTCCGATAGCTCGATGACAGAATCCAGCCACCATAGCCGGACGGTCTTGTCATGCATCGGCTATGTCATCCGTCTTAGCCACACCGACGAAGCGAAGATTGCGGAATCGCTCGTCAAGATCTAGCCCGTAACCGAAGACAAAACGGTTCTCGATGTCGAATCCAATGTAATCAACTTCGATATCCACTTCTCGGCGAGACCGCTTGTTGAGCAGCGCGCATAGCTTGAGGCTCGCAGGCTCGCGATTGCTTAATGTCTTCAAGACGAAAGCCAGCGTATAGCCGCTGTCGATAATATCCTCAACCACCAGCACATGCTTGTTCTTCACATCCAGACGCATATCCATATCAATGCGAACGGAACCAGCAGATTGCCGCGCGCCCGCGCCATAGCTGCTGGCTGCCATGAAGTCGATCATATGAGGCACGGTGATGTGGCGCGACAAATCTGACAAGAACATCACGCCGCCTTTCAAAACACAGAGAAGCAGCAAGTCGCCGCATCCCGCGTAGTCCGCGTTTATCTGCGCTCCCAGTTGGGCGATTCGGCTCTGCAACCTGGCTTCATCAATGAGGACTTCCTGGAGGTATTTCTCGTATGCCTGTGCCATGCGCTCATCCCCGATTAGGCTTTCTTACATAACAGAGTAGTTCCAAGTTAGTCATGCGAAAATCTTATGCGCAATGGGTTGTCGATTTCG
>JAPOYT010000249.1 GCA_026706445.1 Chloroflexota bacterium | reverse complement strand
CAGCCGCGCGTTGAACTGCTCGGATTGGGCGTCCAGCCGCGCGTTGAACTGCTCGCTTTGGGCGTCCAGCCGCGCGTTAAACTGCTCGGATTGGGCTTGCAAATCTTTGTTAAACTGTTCGCTTTGGGTGTCCAGCCGCGCGTTGAACTGCTCGCTTTGGGCGTCCAGCCGCGCGTTAAACTGCTCGGATTGGGCTTGCAAATCTTTGTTAAACTGTTCGCTTTGGGTGTCCAGCCGCGCGTTGAACAGTTCGGATTGGGCTTGCAAATCTTTGCTAACTTGCTCGCCAAGGGCGGCAATTCGCTCTTGCGTGGCGCTATGCAGCCCCACCAGGTGAGCAATATCTTCCTTGGTCGCCAGATGCGGTTTCTCCGTCTCTCGCGCGCTTTCCAAGCCGGAGACGCGCTGAGTCAAGTCGCCGACTTGCTCGACCACCCGAGTCTGCGAGAATTGCTCCAATGCTTCGACGCGCTGTTCTAAAACTGGATCGTTTTCCGCCACGTCAATTTACCAATAACTTTGGACACGCTTACGCACAAAGTATAAGCGCGATTTGACTGAAACGCAAGCGCCGCTGATCCTGGGGACAGGGCAATCGTTTCAAAAACATGACGCGCCATTAATCGCGCAAAACGCTGAATTCACCGATTCCGTAATCTCGCGGAAATAGAAAGGAGGCCGAAGCTGGGCTATAATGTGGCCATCGCAGTTTGACGGAGACCCTTGAGAATCATGGATAATCTACGAAAGCCCACATTATGGCTCGGCGCGTTGGTTGGCGGCTTGCTGACGCTGGCGCTTACCTCGGCGCTCTTCTTGGCTGACCAAGTTGCTGGATTGCCGTTTATTCCCTTTGACGTATTCGACTACATTTCGCGGATCTTGCCCGGCGCGCTGCTGACCTTCGGCATCGACCTGATGGTCGAGATGATCATCGCCTTCAACATGGGCGAAACTTCGGCCGCGGCCAAGACGGCTGAACAGCTGATGGGCTTGGGCGGCTTCTTGGTCACGGGAACGCTTGGCATCACCTTCGTCTATTGGCTGATGAACCGCAGCAAGACGCAGGCGCGGAATCTGGTACCGGGCCTGGCGCTGGGCTTGGCATTCGGCGCGGTGACGATGCTGATTTCGTCGCAGGTGAATCTGACGGCCACCGCCCCGGTCCCGGCGCAGATCGTCTGGGTGATTGTGGCTTTCGCCCTTTGGGGCATGGCTGCCAACTGGATTTACAACGACCTGGCGCATAGCGAAGGCAAGACCAAAACGGACGAAGAGACCGGTGAGACGGTGACGGTTGAGCCGCTGAACCGGCGCCAGTTCATCGCGCGCGTCGGCGGCGCCAGCGCGGTGCTGACGGTTGTTGGCGCCGGCTTGGGCTGGCTCGTCGGCAGGCAGCCGGGCGAGGGCGGAGTCGTCTCGGCGATTCCAGCCGATGCGGCCACCGATGGCGCTGGCAATGTTTTGCCGAACGCCGCCGACCCCATGGATCCGGCGCCGGGCACGCGCCCGGAATATACGCCGCTGGATGATCATTACCGCATTGATATCAGTTCGCGCCCGCCGGTCATTGACGCGGAGGAATGGCGGCTTGAGGTCACCGGCTTGGTCGACAATCCGGTCAGCTTGTCGCTGCAGGACCTTTACGACAAGTTTGATCGCATTGATCGCTTCATCACCTTGTCCTGCATCAGCAATCGCATCGGCGGCACGCTGATCAGCACCACCAAATGGTCCGGCTTCCGTATGAAAGACTTTCTCGATTTTGTGAAGCCGCAGGCGGACGCGGTGGCGATGAAGATTACGGGCGCTGACAATTTCGATGAATATGTGATGCTTGATGTGGTCGAGGCGGAAGAGCGGGTCATGTTCGCCTACGAATGGGACGACCAGCCCTTGAAGCAGAAACACGGCTTCCCGCTGCGGATTTACATCCCCGACCGCTATGGTATGAAGCAGCCGAAATGGATCAAGAGCATCGAGTTTGTTGATGCCTGGGCTGAGGGTTATTGGGTGCGGCGCGGCTGGAGCAAGGAAGCCATCGTCAATACCACGTCGGTTGTGGATGCGGTATCCACCGATTCGATCCTCAAGGATGACGCCGGTTATGTCGTGCCGGTCGGCGGCATCGCCTACTCGGGCGCCAAGCGGATTTCCAAGGTGGAAGTCAGCGTAAACGGCGGCGACTGGGAAGAAGCGCAACTGCGCGCGCCCCTGTCCGAACTGACTTGGGTCATCTGGCGCTACGATTGGCGCTTCCAGGAGGGCGAATACCGCTTTGAAGTGCGGACATACGATGCCGAAGGCCTTCTGCAAAGCCTGGATAACCGCGGCACCCGCCCCGATGGCGCGACCGGCGTCCACGGCAAGAAGGCGAATATGCCGACGCTGGCTGACCTGGAGAACCCGCCCGAGCCGGAGGAAGAAGCGGAGTCTTAGGTGGCTCAACGCAAAGCGGAAGTGTATCGAAGTCGGTGGAAATTCTTTGAGCCATCCTCGAGATTATATCCCCAACCCCAAGTACGTATGATTTTGTAGGGGCGACTCTTGAGTCGCCCACTGTTAATTCGCCGGCGGGCGAGCCAAGGGTAGCGTAGACACTAACCTACGCTCGCCCCTACAGACTGTCAGGTGGATGCAATTTATCTATTTCAACCGAAAAGGATACACTACCCAAAGCGAGCAACTTGTCTTGACGATTCAAGTGGGCTAGTATTGAGACTGTGTCGAAGATAAATTAGGAACCAAGGAACAGCATGGACTGGATGCAGGTTGGGACGTTCATAGTTGCGGTTCTCGGTCTCGGTTTAGCCGGTGTTGTGTACATTACGCGTCAGTTGAACCGCCAATTTGACCGGATTGACGACCGCTTCAAGCGTGTCGACAACAGCTTTGATCGGGTGAACGATCGCTTTGATCGGGTCGACGCTCGCATAACTCGGCTTGAAGAACGAATGGGAAGCCTGGAGCAATGGCAAGCACGAGCGGATGAGCGCTTTGATCGCGTCGAAACGCGTCTCGACCGGCTTGAGGAACGGCTGGATGAAGGCCTTCAGGATGTCAGAGGCGACTTGCAGAATCTGGGAATAGAACAGGCGCGCATGCTCGGCTTCTTGGAAGGCAGAGGCGTGATGGGCAAGGCGCCGCCGGAGCCGGAAACCGCAACCTAGCCGATTGACAGCTAATGCCGCAAGGTGGCGCAAAGTAAATGGAGGGCAACCCAGGGCGGTTGCCCTTTTGAATTCCGGCCTAAGTTCATCGTTTGGAAGCCGGGAAGCGCGCTACGGCAATTGCGCGACCGATTTCCTGGTGGTATTGTTTTCGCGTTTCCTATCGCATCAAGGCAAACGCATGCGCATTCGCCGGATTCTTCCGCCGCTTTTCTTGCTGTTCGTCGCCGCGCCGCTGACATTTGCCCTGCGCATTCACGCGCCGGTAGAGATCCATGTTTCCGCGCTTGCGCCGAGAGCCGATTGCAGCGACGCATTCGTCGCCCAGGAACTTGATCATACGACGATGCCCACGAAGCAGCCGGTCGGCTTCTATGACAGCAACGGCGCGGGCCTCGCCGTCAACGACCTCGACGGCGATGGATTGCTCGATATCGTCTTGGCGAACCTAGGCGGCGACAATGCTATCTTATGGAATCGCGGAGATCTGAACTTCGAACGACAGGCGCTGCCATCGGCGACGCCTGCGCGCGGGGCGGCCGTCATCGATGTCGATGCTGATGGGCTGCTCGATATTGTCTTCACGCAGCAAGCGAGCGCGCCGCTGTTTTGGCGGAATCAGGGTGGCGGGGATTTCCAGCGCGAGGTGCTGAAGGGCGTCATCTACATTGGTTATGCGATGAACTGGCTGGATGCCGACCGCGATGGCGACCTCGATATGCTGACCGGTTCTTATGATGTGGAGAACGAGAAGATCCTGGGACAATCGGCGCCGAAATCCGGCGTCATCTATTACGAAAACCTGGGCGACCGCTTCCGGGCGACGCGCATCGCCGATCGCTCGAATACCTTGGCGATCTGGACCGGTGTCAACCGGCAGGGCGAATACGAGATCATCATCGGCAACGACTTCGCGGTCGAGGACAAATACTTCACTTTTCGCGATGGCGCTTGGCGGGAGACCGAGCCGCGCGATGTGATGCCGCACAGCACGATGAGCTACGACGCCGCCGACCTCGATAACGATGGCGCGCCCGAGATTTTCGCCGTCGATATGAAACCCTATACGAATGACGAAGCGATGATGGCGCAATGGCGGCCGGTCGTGGAGATGATGATGGCGATGCCCCATGTCGAGGGCGACCCGCAGATCATGGAAAATGTGCTGTACGAATATGATGATGCGGGCTTGCCTCAAAATATCGCGCCCGCGGCAAAGCTTGAGGGCACCGGCTGGAGTTGGTCGGCGCAATTCGGCGATCTGGATAACGACGGATTCCAGGATCTCTACGTCGTCAACGGCATGATATCGCTCGAGCTGTTTTCGCATTTGCCAAATAACGAGCTTGTTGAAGAGAACCAAGCTTATCGCAACCTGGCTGGCGGCGGATTCGCGCCAATGCCGGGTTGGGGCTTGAACGATAGCGCCAGCGGCCGCGGCATGACGATGGCCGACCTCGATAACGATGGCGACCTGGATATCGTGGTCAACAACTTGCTGAGCGCGGCGAAGCTTTTTGAGAATCGGCTCTGCGGCGGCGACAGCATTGTAGTGAGCCTGCGCCAGGCGGGAGCGGGCAATGGCCAGGGCATCGGCGCGCGGCTGACGCTTTATACCGACGTGGGCGCCTATCATCGTGAGGTCACTGCGGTCAGCGGTTATCTCTCCGGAGAAAGCAGCCGGGTCCACTTCGGCTACCCGGCGGGCGCTTCGCCGCGGCGCTTGACGATCAACTGGAACGATGGCGAGTTCAGCGAAGTTGAAGACATAATGCCAAATACCTTGCTAAGGCTGACGCGAGAATAGCGGACCCCTGTTAACTCTGTTTTGACAAATTGCGTTATGCCGTGTTAAAGTACAGCATCATTCAAGTAATCGGTTTCCTGGCATCATAAAGCGGCCGGTTTATAGGGCGATACACAAGTAGAAGCGATGTCCCAGCATCTTTTGGCTTTTGACGTAACGTGTGGTGCAGGCAAAGTCACGATGGCGGCGCTGGAGGATGTCCGTGGCCGCTAATCTGGCGCATACGGCGGGCAAGCCGAAGCCGAAGCGCAGCGCCATGGAAGAATTCAAGCGCGCGTTCACCGGCTTGCGCCGCGGCGAGACCATCGCCGGCTACCTGTTTCTGGCGCCGAATTTCATCGGTTTCATCATATTCTTGCTATTTCCGATTTGTTTCGCTTTTGTCATCATGCTCACCGATTGGAGCCTGGCCAAGCCGCCGCAGTTTGTCGGTCTGGAGAACTTCAATACGATGGTGAATGACCGGCTCTTTTGGAAGTCCCTGGGCAACAGCTTCTATTATACGTTTGTCGCCGTGCCCACCGGCATCTTCATCGCCTTCTGGCTGGCGCTGGCGCTCAATCGCAAGATGCGCGGCATCATCTTTTTCCGCACCATTTACTTTCTGCCGCAGATCACCTTGACGGTGGCGGCGGCGACGATATGGCGCTGG
>JAPOYT010000260.1 GCA_026706445.1 Chloroflexota bacterium | reverse complement strand
GATGGTGGACGCCAACAATGACATCCGCGAAATCGTCGAAGACGCCGGCTATTACGACGAGGGGCTCACCTACGTGTCGGTGGAACAGCGCGAAGACTTTGTCTGCGCCAAGTTCGCCGAGCTCGGCCTTGAGCACGACGAGTGCATGTAGGGCGAGATACCCCCTTTCCCCAAACCGCAATTTAGTACGGGTTGGACTTGGGGCAATCGCGTCTGTTGGCAACGGGTCAGCCACCGGCTGACCCCTACAGATTTCTATAATATAGATGGTGTAGGGGCGACCGAACGGCAGTGTCTACGCGCCGCGGTGGGTCGCCCGTCAACATAAAAGACATGTTCCATTCAAACGCTTCAGATGATCAGGGGAAGATCTTCTCAACCCGCCTCTACCAGTTGACGCAGCGGCATCGGCACTGGTTTTTCATCGGACCTGCGCTCATCATTCTGCTGCTGGTCGTCATATATCCCATCATATTCTCGACCGGAGTTTCACTCTTTCGCGTCACCTTCGCTTCGCAGTCGCGTCCCTTCGTCGGCTTGCAGAACTTCGAGCGAATGCTGGGCAATGACGACTTTATTCAGAGCGCGCTCAATACGCTTTACTATGTGTTCTTCTCGGTTAGCGGCTCCTTCATCATCGGTTTCGGCGTGGCGCTGCTGATCCGCCGCGTGACCGCCGGCAAAGAGCTGCTGCGGCTGATTCTGATCATCCCAATCACTATGGCGCCGATCGTGGTTGGGCTGATGTGGAATTGGATGCTGGATCCGCTCTTCGGGCTGGTCAATTGGTTTCTCGGTCTGTTGGGCATCCCGGGGCAGACCATGCTGGCGCAGGCGAGCACGGCGCGGCTCACGGTTGTGCTGGTGGATATCTGGCAGTGGTATCCGCTGGTGTTCCTCATCATCGAGGCGGGCATGGCGACCTTGCCGCGCGCCCCCTTCGAATCGGCGCGGTTGGAAGGCGTCTCATCCTGGATAATCTTCCGCCGGCTGACCCTGCCGATGCTGCGCCCGGTGATCCTGGTGGCGCTGCTGCTGCGCACAGTCGACGCCTTCCGCACCTTTGACTTGGTGCGCGTCATGACCGATGGCGGACCGGCATTGACCACTGAGACGCTCAGCCTGTACCTCTACCGCACCGCTTTCACCTTCAATAAACTGAGTCGGGCGGCGGCTGGCTCAATTCTGATGTTGTTGTTCATCGGACTGATTTCCGCCCTCATGTTCCGCTACTTGTATCGCGATGTGGAAGTCGGCTAACTGACCTTGCCCGCGCCGAGGAAAGCACATCAAGCCGATGACGCAATGGATGACGACCTTTCATGCAGAAAATCAACCACCGAGTACACCGAGAGCAACGAGGACACCGAGAGTGGTCTGCAAGGGCAGTTCGCTGGCATCCACAGTTTAAGCCTTCTGACGGCGGTATATGCTGAGGATAGGACGAAAATGCAAATGTCTCTGTTCACTCTTTTTTCTCGGTGATCTCGGTGGTAAAAGCAAAGTAAGGCGATAGCCCTGATGCGCGTACCCAGATCCGAACGAATCCTGGCTTATGTCATCTTGATCGTGATGGCGATTCTGGTGCTGGTTCCCGTGCTCGCCGGCAGCGTCACCGCCTTCAAGCCGCAGATCATCTGGGTTTCGAGCCCGCCGACCTGGATCTTCGAGCCGACGCTGGAGAACTTTGAATTCGTTTTCTTCACGCGGAAAGGTTGGCTCTTCTTGCGCAACAGCTTGATTATCTCGATCGGTTCCGTGGTCATGGCCTTGATCCTGGGCGTGCCGGCCGCCTACGCCTTCGCCCGTTTCCGCTTCCGCAGCTCGAAGGCGCTGATGCAATGGCTGATCTCCCTGCGCATGATTCCGCCGATTGTGGTCGGCTTGCCTTTCTACGCCATGTTCCTTTATCTCGAACGCGGTTTGGGCATCGGCTTGCGCGATACCTTCCCCGGTCTCATCATCACCTATCAGACATTTTTGCTGCCGCTGGTGATCTGGATGATGCGCGGTTATTTCGCCGAGCTGCCGGCCGCGATGGAAGAAAGCGCCATGGTCGAGGGCTACACGCGCCTGGGCGCGCTCTGGCGGGTCGTGCTGCCGGTGGTCTGGCCCGGCATCGTGGCGACGGCGATTCTCAACTTCATTTTCGCTTGGAATGAATTCTTCCTGGCGCTGATTCTGGCGGGCAACCGGACCAGCACACTGCCGATGTCCGCCGGCACCTATATCGTGCGAACGCGCGTGGAATGGGGCAATTTGTTCTCGGTAAATCTGATCATCATGGCGCCGATCATTGTGCTGACGATCATCCTGCGGCGACAGCTTGTAAAGGGACTGACCTTTGGGATATTGGAATGAGACGCGCGGAGGCATTGGAGAACGGCGGGCGACCCAAGGGGCGCCCCTACAAATCTACATGGTATTTGGAAAATGTAGGGGCGAGAGATGGGCGGTGTCGGCGGTCTGTGTCTACGCGACCTGCGCGCCCCTTGTCTCGCCCTCAGGCGCGCAATGATTTCTAGGGGTGACAATCGGGGCGCTATGGCAGCAGGAGCATCATGAGAGTCGTACTTAAAGACCTGGTCAAGCGATTCGCCAATTCCGATCGCGCCGCGGTCAACAAGATCAATCTCGTCATTGAAGCGGGCGAGTTGGCGGTTTTGCTCGGTCCTTCGGGCTGCGGCAAGACGACGACCCTGCGCATGATCGCCGGCTTGGAACAGCCGGACAGCGGGCGCATCACCATTGCCGAGCGCGATATCACCAACCTGGCGCCGAAGGATCGCGGTCTGGCGATGGTCTTCCAGAACTTCAGCATGTACCCGACCATGAATGTTTACGACAACATCGCCTTTCCTCTGCACGCGGTCAAGATGAAGCGTGGCGAGATTGACGGCGCCGTGCGCGAAATGGCGCGGCTGGTCAATATCGATCATCTCTTGGGGCGCAGCGTCCGCCAGGTCAGCGGTGGCGAGGCGCAGCGGGTGGCGCTGGCGCGCGCGATGGTGCGCCGCCCGCAAGTCTTCCTCATGGACGAGCCTTTGTCCAATCTGGATGCGAAACTGCGCGTGCAGCTGCGCACCGAAATCAAGCGCCTGCATCAGGATACCGGCGCCACCTTCATCTTCGTCACCCACGATCAGGAAGAAGCGATGACGCTTGGCGACAAGATCATCGTGATGAAGGACGGCGATATCCAGCAGGTGGGCAGTCCGCACGAGGTATTCTTCGCCCCGCGCAATGCTTTCGTCGCCAATTTCGTCGGCACGCCCAGTATGAATATGTTGCATGGCACGGTCTCGCGCGGCGAAAGCGGCGGATTTCGCCTGCAGTTGCCGGGCTTCGACCTGTCGCTGCCGGAGCGCTTCAATCGCGGGCTCGAAAACATGACTGGAAGTCGCGTCATCTGGGGCATAAGACCTGAAGCGATCAAGCTAATGCCGGAACCTGGCGAGAACTGCGTCAGCGGCGAAGTCGAGCTGGTGGAAGCGCTGGGCAGCCGCGACCTGATTTTTGTCCGTGTCGTCGAGCAACTCTTCGGCGTCATCGTCGACGCGCTGGAGTCCGTCGCTGTCGGCGACACTTGCCACCTGCATTTCGCCGCCGGGCAGATGCGCCTTTTTGATGCCGACAGCGAGCGCTCGCTGCTTCCTAATTCCCTGTAAGCAATCATCTTGAAGGCGATAATAGGAAAAATGCAATAATAGTCGAATCTTGTAGGGGCGACCGGCGGTCAGTGTCTACGCGACCTATGCGACCCTTGGGTCACCCGCCGAACCGCGGATTTGTAGGGGCGAGCCGGTGGCTCGCCCGTCTGCGCCACATTTGCAGAATGATTATTCGTCTCACTATCAAGGAAATACAGAAACGAGGAAACCTTGAACGCAATTGAACTAAAAGCGAAATGGCGCCGCGGCGAACCCAGCGCGGGCATGTGGATGAGCCTGACCGACATCACCGTCGCCGAAATGATCCGCGATGTCGGGCTGGATTGGGTCGCCATCGACACCGAGCACGTGGCGCTGGACCTGGGCGGCTTGCAGAATCTGTTGATCGCGCTGGGCGATACGCCGACCATCGTGCGGGCGCCGGGCAATGATCCGGTCCACATCAAGCGTGTGCTGGATATGGGCGCGGCCGGCGTCATCGTGCCGCATATCTACAGCGCCGATGAAGCGCGCCGGGCGGTCGCGGCTTGCAAATATCCGCCCGTCGGCATCCGCGGCACTGGTCCCCGCCGTCCCAGTCGTTATGGGCTCGAGGAGAAAGAACACCTGGCGATTGCGAATGAGTCGACCATCGTCGTCATCATGATCGAAACAATCGAAGTGGTGGACGACTTCGATGCCGTGCTGGAGGTCGAAGGCTTGGACGCCTGCATGATCGGCGCCGTCGATCTGAGCGCGAGCATGGGTCTGCTGCCTCATTTCGATGACCCGCGCGTGATCGCGACAATCGACGACGTGGCGGCGAAAGCGCGCGCCGCTGGCATGCCGTTGATGTCGGGTCGCTCGCCCGATGCCGACGAAAGCAGCCCCTTCGGCTGGTCGAATCTGCTGAAGCAAGGCTTGCATGTCATTCCCATCGCATCGGACCAAGGTCTTATCATGGCGGGCGCGCGCGCGATGCTGGCTGTCTTTCATGCGGCGTCAGCGAAGGGAGCGTCCTGATGCCCAAGTTTCAAGTGGAACGGCTAACGCAATGGGGCACGGCAATGCTAGACGCGATTGGCTCGCCCCACGAGCGCTCTGCCTGGGTCATGGAGACGCTCCTGAACGCCAACCTGGCTGGCCACGACTCGCACGGCTTTATGCGCTTGCTGCAATATATCGAGTTCGCGCGCGCCGGTTTTATCGACATGTCAGCCGAAGTCCTGACGCTGCGCCAGAGCGGCGCCACCGCGCTTTTGGATGCGCAGCGAACCTGGGGGCAGGTCGCCGCCAAGTTGGCGATGGAGCGCGCGATTGAGATCGCGGCGCGGCAAGGCATCAGCCTGGTGGCAGTGGTCAACTGCCCGCATATCGGTCGGCTGGGCGAATATGTGGTGATGGCGACCGAGCGAGACATGATCGCTACCGCCTATGTCAATTCGCAAACGGGCGGCGACGGCAACGTCGTGCCCTGGGGCGGGATCGAAGGCCGCTTCACGCCGACGCCGCTGGCTTTCGCCGCGCCCAGCGGGCTGGATTGGCCTGTGCTGGTGGATATCACCGCTTCCGTCATGCCGGAGGGCAAAGTGCGCGATCATTTGTTTCGCGGCGCGCAGCTGCCGGAAGATGTGATCATCGATGCGGAAGGCAAGCCCACGCGTGACCCCAAGGACTTCTACGGTCCGCCGGCGGGCGGTCTCTTGCCTCTAGGCGGACCGGTCGGGCATAAGGGTTATGCGCTCGGCGTCATGATCGAGATGCTGGCTGGCGGCTTGAGCGGCGCCGGTTACGTCAGCGAAGCAGCCGTCACCCATGGCAATGGCGTCTTGTTCCAAGTGATGAATATCGCCGCCTTTGAAGATGTCGACCAGTTCAAGCGGCGCACGCGCGAGCTCATCGCCCATGTCAAATCATCGCAACCGCGAGACGGCGTGGACGAAGTGCTGTTTCCCGGCGAGCCCGAATACCGCTCGGCGCAGCGGCGTCAACAAGACGGGATTGAACTGCCGGACAGTTTGTGGCGCGCCTTTAGCGACCTGGCGGCGGAAATGGGCGTCGACCTGTAAGGAGCTTGGCTGATGCGCCTCTGTGGAAATTCGATCACCTTTCAGCATTATACGGCGGAAGAAGCCTGCCAGCGCCTGGCGGCGACCGGCTGCAACGCCGTGGAGATGTGGCCGCCGCATCTGGCGGGCTGTCGGACGCCGCTCTTGCTGCGGCAGTTCCGCGAATTCGCGGCCGAACTTGGTCTCGAACTCTGGGGCTTGAACGCCGTCGGCGCCGACTACTTCCAGCCCTTTGGCGCGCAGGCGAATTACGATCGTACATTGGCTGGCTTGAAGGCCGACGTGGATTATGCCCTGGAGCTTGGCGTCGAAGATGTCATGGTCTGGGAAGGCGCGCGCCCCGCCGATAGCGATGCGCCCGATGCCGATCTGCTTGCCGCGCTCGTCAGCCTCTTCACCGAAGCGATCGACTATGCGCGGCCGAAAGGCGTCCGCTTCACGGCCGAGCCGCACCCCTTCACCTTGGGCATGGATAACGCATTTATGAAGGCGCTTTGCGATCAATTGGATCGCGCGCATTTCGGGATTCTCTTCGACTTCTGTCATTATGGCGTGGGCCAGCCTGGCGCCTATGCGGGCGCCATTTACGACTTGGGTTCACGGATTGAGCATCTGCATTATTCCGATACCGATCTCGTGACCAGTGAGTTGCATTATCCGCCGGGCAAAGGCTTGCTTGACTTGGCGGCGATGAATCAAGCGCTTGTCGATATTGGCTTCGCCGGCACTTCGACGCTCGATATGTATGGCTATCCGGCGCCGGAACAGGGCTATATCTGGGGACTGCCGATTTACCGCGAGGCGCTGCTGGAAATCGACATCGCGGGCGAGGACTACTGATGAAAGCGGCGCTGCTGCGCTCATTCGGCGAGCCGCTTTCGATTGAGGAGGCGCCTAAGCCGCAGCCGGGTTGGGGCGAGGCGCTGGTTCGCGTGCGCGCCTGCGGCATTGACGGCACCGACTTGAAGCTGCTGGATGGCTTCGGCTACGCGCCGGCATTGCCCTTCATCATGGGGCATGAGATTGCCGGCGAGGTCGCTGCCGTCGGCGCCGATGTCACCGAGTTTGCGCCGGGCGATCGCGTAGCCGTCTACAATTTCGTCACCTGCAACCGCTGTGTCTATTGCCGCAGCTTTCGCGATCAGCTCTGCCTCAATATGGGCGGCGTTGTCGGCGTGCTTGATGTGCCGGGCGGTTACGCTGAATTCCTTTGCGTTCCGGCGCAGCAGTTGATTCGCTTGCCCGATAAGGTGGATTACGTCGACGGCGCGACCTGCTGCGACGCTGGCATGACGGCTGCCCACGCGGTAGATCGAGCGCGGGTGACAGTCGGCGACAAGGTCCTGGTCATCGGAATTGGTGGCGTCGGTTCAATTGTGACGCAGCTGCTGGCGGCAAGCGGCGTCGAGGCGATCGCGGTGGATATTGACGCCACAAAGGAAGAATGGGCGCGGCGGCAGGGCGCGCTTCACTTCTTGCGCGATACCGGCGACGCGCTTGTGTCTCTCGTCCAGGGGCTTAGCGAAGACATCGGCGTCGACCGCGTCATTGATGTTGTCGGCTTGAAAAATACGATGAGCGCCGGCTTCGCCTCGCTGCGCCGCGGCGGGCGCATGGTGGTGATTGGCTATACGCCGGAACGTTTTCCGCTTTCGGGGCTGGAATTGGCGCAGAACGAAAAAGAAGTCATCGGCACGCGCGCGGGGCGCCGCAATGATCTCAGCCGCTGCCTTAAACTGTATGCGACAGGCGCGCTGCGCTCGATTGTGCGGGGGACCTATCCGCTCGATCAGGTCAACGAGGCGCTGGCGCAGCTCCGCCGGGGCGTCACGGGCCGTATTGTTTTGACTTTCGACTAAACCGCTATGTTTAAGACGGTAGGGGCGATTGATTGAGTCGCCCGCCTTTATCATTAATTGCTGAATTAGGAGAGCGATTCATGGACAAGCTTGTCATTACGGTAACCTGCGATACGACCTTGACCTATCCGCATAATCCGCATGGACCGAAACCGGATAATCCCACCGGCGTCGCCGATGAATATGTCCGCGCTATCAACGCGGGCGCATCAATATGCCATGTGCACGGGTCTTATGTCAGCGATACCGAAATTCAGCCAGACGGCCGGTTGCTGCAGATTCCGATTATGGAGGGCTGGGCCGAGATCACCGAGCGCATCCGCGAAACGGGGCGGGCGGTCGTGCAATTTGGCTTGGCGAGCATTCGCCTGGAGCAGAAGATCGAATTATGGCAGAAGCTCAGACCCGACATGAGCTCCATCAATTTCGATTCGCATGACGAGTATTTTCAGCCGGTACCGGAACATCCGCCGGCTGGTTACTGCTATTCGATTCATCCCATTTCCGAGCTGCGAGAATACGCTCGCCTGGCCAATGAAAACGATGTCAAGTTGGAGATCGAATGTTTCAGCACCGGCGCTTTCTGGGCGATTGAGAAGGTGCGCGCGGGCGAGTTCTGGGTCGGTGACCAGCGCGAGGATGAACTGGGGCTGCTGCCCGATCCCTTGTGGGGGACGCTTTTCTTCGGCTGGCCCGGCCAAAGCTGGACGCCGCCTTCAGCCAAAGGCATTCAGTTCATGGTCGATCACCTGCCGGCGAACATGAATTGGAGCATGAGTTGCATGGCGCCGGAGGTCTATTGGTCGGTCATCGCGCATGGCATCGCCATCGGCGGACATGTGCGCGTCGGCATGGAAGATTGCCCCTATATCGAAAAGGGCGTGTACGCCAAGAGCAATGCCGAGCTGGTGGAGCGGGCGGCGCGCATCGCCAACGAGGTCGGCCGCGAGATCGCCTCGCCGGAAGAAGCGCGCCAAATCACCGGACTGTCCGCATAACCTCTCTCTAGCGCACTATCCGTAGGGGCGACTGACGGTCAGTGTCCACGCGACCCTGTGAGTCGCCCGCCGCCACAAGAGTGCGCGCAGGGATAGCCAGCCCATGATCATCGACGCCCACGCCCATATCATGACGTCAGTGCGCGGGGAGACCGCCCGCGGTCCAACGCGCTCGCTCCCTTGGGGCAAAGTGCGCTGGGGCGAAGAGACGATTCAACTGCTGCCGCCATTCAATGAGAGGACAGCCTTTCCCGCCGAGGCGCTGCTGGCGCAGATGGATTGGGCTGGCGTCGATCGGGCGGCGCTGCTCCAAGGTCCCTTTTATGGGGAGGCGAACGCTTATGTCGCCTCTGCCGTCGCGCGTTTCTCCGATCGCTTTGTTGGCGCCTTTGCGCCTGACCCGCTGGCGCCGGATGCCAAAGGGCAGTTTAAGCAATGCGTCGAAGAGTATGGCTTGCGCATCGTCAAATTCGAATTGACCGAGCCGACCGGCTTGACCGGTCTCTACCCCGATCTGCGCATCGACGCGCCCGAATTCGAATGGATCTACGAATGGGCGCAGCGCGAGGGGCTGGTCATCACATTCGACTTGGGCAGAATCGGCAGCCGAGCTTATCAGACCGAGGCGGTCGCAGTTATCGCCGAGCGTTTTCCCGGACTGACGATCGTCATCGCCCACTTGGCGCAGCCGCCGATCGGCGAAAGCCAAAACGCCGAATTAAACGAAAAATGGCGGCGGCAAATCCTGCTGGGACGAAAGCCAAACATCTATTTTGATCTGTCGGCGCTGCCAGCGTATTCGCCCGACTATGATGAATATCCCTATCCGCCGGCGCAGGACTACATCCGACGCGCGACCGAACTGATCGGCGCCGAGAAGATCATGTGGGGAACTGATGCGCCGGGGCTGCTGACAAGCGGCAGTTATCGGCAACTGCTGAATTACGTCCGGCTGCATTGCGACTTCTTGACTGAGGAAGATATGGCGGGCGTGCTGGGCTTAAACGCGCTGCGCGTGTATTGGCGGAGCGGAAAGGCGAAGCGATGACAACGGCGACCAACCAAGAACAAGACCGCGCGTCACAAGGCGTCTATACCAACATGCGCAACAGGCCGGAGCGCCTCGCCTGGTATCAGGATATGGCGCTGGGCATGTACCTCTATTGGACGGTTGACGCGCCCTTCGGCATGGTCAACGCGCATTCGGTCATCGGCGCGTCGCCCGATTATCTGCGGCGCTATTTCAGCGAGTTGCCCACTCATTTCGATCCGCGCCAATTCGACGCCGGTTGGTACGCGCGCCTGGCGAAGCTCTGCGGCTTTGATTACGTGACGGTGGCCGCCAAGAATCACAACGGCTTCTGCATGTGGGATACCGCCACCACCGACTTCAACGTGATGAACACGCCCCATGGGCTGGACATCTTGCGCGACTACGCCGACGCGCTGCGCGAGGTCAATCTTCCATTTGGCTTGTACTTTTCGCCCGATGACGCCTATTTTCAGTGGCGGCGCGGCAGGGCGCCGGCCCGCGCTCATGACTACGCCAATCCCGAATACAACGCCGAGTTGCTGGAATATGACAAAGCGCAGATACGCGAGTTGGTAGAGCGCTACCAGCCCGACATACTGTGCTTCGATGGCTACCGCGATGCCACGCGCTCGCTGGTCGAGTACACCTGGCGCCTGAACCGCGACATCATGATCACGCGCGGCGGCATCATCACGCCCGAGCAGGAACGCCGCGACGAGGTTCGCGGACCCTTTGAAGCGCATTATACCATCGGCACGCAGTGGCAATACAAAGCCGGCAACGACGCCTTAAAAACCGGACACGAATTGATTGAATTGCTAATCGACATCCGTTCGCGCGGCGGCACGCTGCTGCTAGCCGTCGGCGGACCCGACGCCGATGGTCTGCTGCCGCGCAACATGGATGACCGCGTCCGCGAAATCGGGCTCTGGAATTTCGTCAATGGCGAAGCGACGCGCGCCGTGCGTCCCTGGCATATCACCCGCGAAGATACGACCTATTTCACCTGGGACGCGGATGCCCAAACAATTTATGCCTTTGACACGCGGCCGCCGCTGGCGATGGGCGAGTGGCGTACGATAAGCCTGACTAGCGCGCGCGCCACCGAGCAAACTGAAATTGAAGTGCTGGGCCAGGCCGGTACGGTGCTGGAGTATCAGCCGGAGGTCGATCCCAAGACGCGCTGGCGCCAGGATGGCGACAAACTGAATATCACCTTCTGCCGGACGCAGCGGCTCTACAACAACCGGAACTGGCCCAATCCGCTGGCGCTGAAGATTACGAATGCAGCCGAACCCTGACCTTTCGAGTCCCGCTTCAGATAATCTGGGCAACATGGAAGCGATGTCCCCGGACTACCACTACATTACCGATACCGTATAGGGTCCGATGGATGAAGGAATGAAATAAGCAAAAGTAACGCAAGTATGCAAGATCACTACAACTTATGTTACCCTATGGTTCTTGGCTTAGGTTATAAGCCGTTAACAGGGATTGTGACGCGTAAGACGCGGCATCGGCATTTGCTGTGATCATTTCGACAAGCCGATATATTGATGGTATGATCAAGTGACAGCGATTGATAAAGGACAGCAGGAGCAACAAGGATCCAGCAAGAAGCCCATTGGCGCTTCACCTGCGATTGACGAATTAATTGCGGCGAAAGGGTTGCGCAAGTCAAGTAGGGACGCGATCCTAGTTTCTAAAGAAGCAAGAGGCGACGAGGCTGAATTGAACGCGCAAGAGTCCGATCAAAGCAATGTGGCGCGCTGGTTGCAATTGCTTGCCGCCGTTGGGATTCCATTGCTCTTGGCCTATCTCGCGTTTGCCGGTCTCGTCAATCCGCAGTTTGCCGAGTTGCGTGAGCTTATCGGAAGTAATCGCGAACTTATAAGCAGTAACCGCGAAGCCATTGCCGCAAACGCTAGCAGCATCCAAAGACTGGAAGACAGAATCGATCTCATCGCTGAAGTGCTAATCTTGGCCACAACGAATGAAAACGTTACTGAAGCCGAATTAAGAAGCCTTCTCAGCGCCGGAGAAGCGTAAGAGCCACGAAGGCTTCAATTGGCGACGAGCTAGATCCACAAGAATCGTATCGCCATTAACTTACACGGCTGTTTCGTCTAGTCAGCATTCCAGGCGCTGACGACCAGCCCGTCGACATCGCTGACTTCAACAGTAGCCGTCTCGCCAGCATCCAGCCAGAAGTAGTTGTCGGACACGGTGAAGCTATCCAGATGCCCCGGCCGCGCGACATCGACGGCAACCGCCGGCAGATCCCCAGTATTGGCGACGATGACGCTATCGCCCTGCACATCGGATTCCAGCGACGTCTTGGGCAAATTGAAAAGACTGCCTTTGACCGGCTCGTAGTTCACAAAATAGAAAGTGCGCTGGGCGAGCGCGCCGCCGCGCCAGACCTCCGACACCACAAACAGCGGAACAGTATCGGTCTCTTCAAAGGCGAGCGTGAATTCACCAAGCCTATGCGGGCTTGCGACCCCACCTTGCCCCTCATATTCTTCCCGCTTGATCAACTGCAGATCGCCCTTGAACGCGCGCACTACCGCCTGCCAATCCGAATCCGCAAGCGCAGCGGCATCATCCAGCAAATAAACGGGCAGCGAAACGGGAATGCCGACGATGTTGGCGCTATTGAAGATTACGCAGGCCTGCAGCGGCGCGAAGGCATCCTGGAAGAAATAATGGCCCATCTTTGGCGCGCCATACCAATCAATGCAAGCCCAGGAAGCCGCCGGATAATTATCCGTCAGCTTGTAGTAGAGGGCGCCCGCGCTATGAGGAAAACGGCAGCGCGACCGCTCCAGCGTATGCCTGATGCCGACCACCTGCGATAGCTGCGAACCGATCGTGTACTCTTCGAGTGTGCAATCCTTCGGCACGAAATAATAGGCATTTTGTTTAAGACGCGAGACATCTTCGTAGGTGTCGAATATCGGTGTGTGATAAGCGAAGGCGCCACCCGCCAGCGGCGGCCAAAGGTCCTTCTCTTCGTCGGGCAGGTAGCGCATGACGGACTCATAAACCGGGCTGCATGCCATCCCGAATTCGCCCCAGAATACCGAGGTCATATTCATGCTGTAGTCGAGGTTCTGCCGCCCCCAATAGGTGCCGTAATCGTGCTTGCTGCCGCCCCAGGGCTCGCCCCGATGAAAGACGCGCGTATCGTCCAGCTCAATGCTCAGCCGGCCCATCATATCGATGGCCGGTCCAAAAGGCTCGCTCGATTCGTTGCCGCCGCCATACATCGCCAGCGATGGGTGATTGCGGATGCGCAGCGTATTGCGCCGCACCGTTTCTTCCAGCATATCGTAAGGCTGGGTCACGTGGCTGTTCCAAGCGGTGGGCCATTCCTGCATCACCAGAATCCCGTAATGATCACAGAGGTCGTAGAAGTCATCGGTCTCCGGCATGCCACTGCCCCAGGGGCGGAACATCTGCACATGCTGCATCGCCGCCAGCTTGATGAAACGCTCGTAGCGCTCGCGCGAGAAATCCAGCAGCGCGTCCAAGGTACACCAGTTCGCGCCCTTCATGAACATGGGCGCGCCATTGACGACGAAGGTCCAGTTGAAGCGATCAGGCCGCGGCCCGCCCGGCAGCGGCGCCATCTCGATGGTGCGCAAGCCGAAGTTGAAATCGCGCGCGTCTGCCGCGCCGCCATCAGCGGGCGTGAATGAGAGTGTGACCCGATACAAGGGCTGCCCGCCCATATCCACTGGCCACCAGACCTGAGGATCCGGAATCTGAAAGCGCAAATTGCAGCTGTGTTTCGCCGCGTCCGAGCTGACGCGCTGCGAGAAAGAAAAGGGCTGTCCCTCAAAGTTGTCCGGCGCGATCGTCGCCTTTAGCGCCCCGCTCCAGCCACCGGCTTCGCCCTCGAATTTGAGCGCCAGCTCAGCGATGCCACCGGCCGCATCTACCGTGCGCATGAAGGGATCAACCAGCGCCACCGCCGGCTGACCCTGTATATGTACAGAACGCCAAATGCCCAGCGACTGCAAATTGGAATAATGCCAGCCATAAACATTGTTGAAGACCACCGTGCGTTTCCAGCTATCATTGCTATCGGGATTGAAAGCGCGACCCTTGTCTATCTCGAAAGGAACGGGATCAAGCCTAAGGACCAGGGTATTCTTCTCTTCTAATTTGTCGGCGATATCAAAATCAGGTCCGCCGAACATGCCTTCGTGCCCGCCCAGCATCTTTCCGTTCAGCCAGACCGTGCAGCGATTGGCCACGCCGCCGAACATCAGTTTTTCGCGAACCATTCCCTCTGGCTTGGCGAATTCGCGGCGCAGCCACCAGGTCTTAAAGCTCTCCTGACGGGCGATTTCCTGGTTGCGCCCAAAGGTCGTCTCGGGAATCCGCCCCGCCTCGACCAAAGCCGTGTGCACGCTTCCCGGCGCCCGCGCCGGTATAGCGTCGTCCCACTCGCCATTCAGTCTGTCCCGCAGCTTGCCGCCTTCCGCCAGTTGCCACTCGCCATCCAGCGACAAACATGGCGCGCCCGCCGGATGCGCGACCGGCTCAGCCACGAGCGCTACCTCCTCCGCCTCGGCGTCCCAGGGCGTAAAGCGCGGCGCGAAGGCTTCACGATCCAGGGCGTTCATGGATAGCTGCTCGGCCTCTTGCGCCCACACTTCTTCCGCCGGGCGATTTAAGTCGCGGAGCAGCGCCGGCAGCCGCCGATGCCAGGGATAGGGCAGGTCGGCAAGCGTCTGATCCAGGTTGGGCAAAGCCTGCGAACCTTCCAGCAATTCGGGCAGATGCGTCGCCACAACCGCCCGTCCCTTTGCCGATGCAATTACCTCGGCCAGCGTGGAGTCTGCTGTGAACGTCATGGGTCTCTTCCTTTGTTTTAAGATATGGTCGCCCAGCAGAGCTGGCAAAATCTCTCGCAATAGAAGAGAGGGCTGGAATAATCCAACCCTCTACGTGAGTCAAACGATGCTGATCAGCGTTTAGCAGTCGTCGGTGAAATAGATCAGCCGGTGGCTCGACCAGGAGCCATGATGGAATGGTCCATCCGGCACATTGGCGAGGCAATTCGACCACATGTGAACGATACCCGGTTGCTCGATGTGGGTGAAGAAGGGCACGTTGTCATAGAGCCAGGCGTCCCTCGTAGCGGAGGCGCTGATGAAGCCCTCGCTGCCCGGCGGGTGACTGATCAGATCTTCATGGATGGCGTATAGCTCCATGATCCAATCGGGCGGCTCCTCGCCCATTTCATTATCGCTATACCATTGCCCCCAGAGCGGACCCCAGTTGGCATTCGGGATGTAGTCCGGGTAGGTGTGCGCGGCGAAAAGCGGCGCCGTATTCCAGTTGATCCCGGCTTGCATCTCGTTGGAGGCGCGGCGCTCGCCCAGCAAGGCGCTGTCGATATTGCGGAAGTCCGTGCGGATGCCGATATCGCCCAGGTAATCGACGAAGAAGGGCGCCGGGTCAGAGTAATCGCCGCCGCCGGCGCCAACCTCAATCATGATCGAGAAAGGTTCGCCGCTTGGCGACATGCGATAGCCATCGTCATCGCGTTCCGTCATGCCCATCTCATCCAGCAGCGCGTTGGCGCCATCGACATCGTAAGCGCTGGGCGCGATCGTCGGCAGGCTGGCTTGGCCGAAGTAGATGGCATTGATCAGATCTTCACTGTCAATCGCCAGCATCACCGCATTGCGGAAGCGCGCGTCCCAGGTGACTTCGCGCCAGACCGGGTCATCAAAGGTCAGATTGATGTGGAACATGCGCGAGTCTTTATTGGGATAGACATGGGTCCTGTAGTTGCCGTTCTCTTCGTTTTCGATAAAAAGCGGCAGGTTCGCCAGGCTGGTCGTCCAGAAGTAATGCACATCGCCGGCGAACATCATCAGTTCAGCCGTTTCCATGATCCCCCACTGGTTGATGACGGCGCGGCGCCCGTCCATATAGGGCAACTGGTTGCCATCGGCGTCAACGGCGAAGTAATAGGGATTGCGGCTGGTCACCACTTCTTCTTCCGGACCTTCCACGCGCACCCAGGGTCCCAACTGCGGGAAGCCAATGGCCTGCAAACAGTTCTCGCACCAGCCGGATACATCCTTGCCATTGAAGACTTCCACCCAGCTTTCAAATCCGCCCTCTTCCACCATCGCCGCGATCTCATCGGCATCGCCGTAGGCGCTATGGAATTGGGCGAGGAAATGCATCGGCTTGATGATATCCAGGTAACCCGTGCCCAGGGACACCAGGCTGGCGGCGAAACCGGGATAGGGTCCGTCGAATGCGAATTTGAAGGTGGCGTCATCCACGATTTCCAGCGTCGCCGGGGCGCCGCTTGGAACATTGCCGCTCTTCAAATAGGTGGGTACCGCCGGGCGCAGCTCCGCATTGTTCAATACATCTTCATAAGCGAAGCGCACGTCTTCGGTCGTAACCGGCGCGCCGTCCGACCATTTGTGGCCAGCGCGCAGCTTGAAGGTGTATTCGCTGGCATCATCGCTGATGATGAATTCTTCTATGACGTTGGGCGCGATTGTGTTGTCATCACGGTTCAGCGTATTGAAGAGCGTCTCTTTCATGACCACGTTATTCTGCCAGGTCATGAGCAATTCACCGCCATAGCGGCCAATCTCTGGCACGATGAGTGACTCCGGCAGATAGACGCCGCTCGTGACAACCAGCGGATTATCCGGCAAACGGTCGCAGACGCCCGGCAAATCGCCGGCGGCGACCATCTCGGCCAGCATCGGCGCCTCATTGTACATGCAATCCTGCGCGGCGCCGCCAAGAACGCCAGGACCGATGATCATCATTGAGACAATCAACAAGGGTACTAGTTTGCGGAATGGGATGGACATTTTGGTCTCCTTCAACAGAAACTTTGTGAACTCATACAAGCATACTGCAATCAATCCGCAAATGTGCCTTTGCGAATCATGTGTGCTATTATCCTTAATCGAATGCGGTAAGTCAAATATTGTAGCGGCGGGTAGTGTATCCTTTTCGGTTGAAATAGGTAAATTGCATCCATCTGACAGTCTGTAGGGGCGAGCGTAGGTTAGTGTCGGCGGTCAGTGTCTACGCGACCTACGCTACCCTTGGCTCGCCCGTCGGCGAATTAACAGTGGGCGACTCAAGAGTCGCCCCTACAAAATCATACGTACTTGGGGTTGGGGATATAATCTCGAGGATGGCTCAAAGAATTTCAACCGAATTCGATACACTTCCTAACGGCGCAGGTTCGATATAAAGAGAGCGAGACGAACCATCCGCCCGGAGAATTAAATGCTTCGCATTATTGCGCGCCGGATTTTCATCCTTGTTCCCATGCTGGTATTGCTGTCGATGATCTCCTTCATCATCATTCAATTGCCGCCCGGCGATTACCTCAGCAGTTACGTAACCAGGCTGGAAAGTCAAGGCTTGACCGTGGACGAAGCCGAGGTTTCGCGCCTGGAGCAGCGCTATGGCTTGGGCAAACCGCTTTACCAGCAGTATTTCCGCTGGATGCGCAACTTCATCGTCAATGGCGATCTCGGGCGCTCATTTGGTTCTTATGGCAGCAGCTATGACAACAAACCGGTGACCGACATCATTGCCGAACGGCTGCCGGCGACGATGATCATTTCCCTCGTCTCCACCATTGTCGTCTGGGCGATCGCCATCCCAATCGGCATTTACTCCGCCACGCATCAATATTCGCTCATGGATTATCTGTCGATTTTCATCGGCTTTATCGGGCTGGCGATACCGAATTTTCTCTTTGCCATCATCATCATGTGGATCGTCTTCGCGCAGACGGGCCATGCGGTCACCGGCTTGTTTTCCCTGGAATTCCGCCATGCGCCCTGGAGCATCGCCAAAGTAATCGACATGCTGAAGAACGTCTGGGTGCCGGTGCTGGTGTTGGCTACCGCCGGCACGGCTGGCTTGATCCGCGTGATGCGCGCCAATCTGCTGGATGAACTGAACAAGCAATATGTGGTCACGGCGCGGGCGAAAGGGCTCAGCGAGCGGCGGCTGCTCTGGAAATACCCGGTGCGCATCGCTTTTAATCCCATCTTCAGCACAATCGGCTGGCTGCTGCCGGCCATGGTCGGCGGCGAGGCATTGGTGTCCATCATTCTCAATTTGCAAACCATTGGGCCGGTGCTGCTGACCGCCGTCCTGCGCCAGGATATGTATCTGGCCGGCAGCATCATTATGATCCTCAGCGCCTTGACCCTGATCGGCACCTTGATCTCCGATATTGCGTTGGTATGGCTTGATCCGCGGATCCGTTATGACTAAGTCGCCAATTGATTTCAAGGGGCGCAGCTTGGCCAAAGCGCTGGATTCCGCGGAACCCGCGGTGTCAATCGCATTGGGTTCAAAGGCCGCTCAGGTTGAAGACGACTCAATAGAATATCTGTCGCGCGGCAGGTTGATCCGGCGGCGCTTTTGGCGGCATCGTCTCGCCCGTCTCGGCTTGCCGGTGCTGGCTGGGCTCTATTTGATGGCGATCTTTTCCGATTTCATCGCGCCCTACCGACCCGATACGCGCCTCAAGGGTTTTAAGGACGCGCCACCCAGCGTCATCCACTTTGGCGTCGGCGAAAATAGATTTCAGCCTTTCGTCTATGCGCGCGAGCGCACCTTCCACTCCAAGACTTTCCGTGAGATTTACACCGAGCAGGAAGACCAGAAGTACCCGATTCACTTCTTCGTTCGCGGCGAACCCTACGAGATTCTGGGCTTGTTCAAGCTGGACATTCACCTTTTCGGCGTCGAAGAGGGCGCCAATATCACGCTCTTCGGCACCGATTCGGTCAGCCGTGATTTGTTCTCGCGCACGGTCATCGGCGCGCTCGTTTCGCTCTTCGTCGGCTTGGGCGGCGTCGCCATCAGCTTTGTGCTCGGCTGCCTGATCGGCGGTATTTCCGGTTATGTCGGCGGCATCGTTGATGAAGCGATTCAGCGTATTATTGATCTTTTGATTGCCATCCCCACCTTGCCGCTTTGGATGGTGCTGTCGGCTGCCATCCCGCGCCAATGGCCCGTCGCCCACACCTATTTCGCCATCACGATTGTGCTGTCCATCGTCGGTTGGACGGGCCTGGCTCGCGTTGTGCGGGGCAAGCTGCTCTCACTGCGCGATTTGGATTTCGTCACCGCATCCAAGCTGGCTGGCGGCTCCGACCTGTACATCATCACGCGCCACCTGCTGCCCAACTTCGCCAGTCACCTTATCGTGACCATGACCTTGGCTGTCCCCGGCATGATATTGGGCGAGACCGCGCTGAGCTTCATCGGGCTCGGCATGCAGGAACCGGGCGTCAGCTGGGGCGTCTTGCTGGATGACACCAAGAATTTCGGCGCGCTCGTGCACCAGCCTTGGAAGCTGATTCCCGCCTTATTCATCATCGTTACCATTCTCATGTTTAACTTCGTCGGCGATGGCTTGCGCGATGCCGCCGATCCTTATTCGCTTTGATTTGCCAGCGTGGCAGGAGAGAACCGCATGCGCGCGCAAAAGACATTGTGGCTCCTAGTGTTAATACGGGCGAGCCGCCGGCTCGCCACTACAGGGCTTGTCCGATACTGCAAATCATACGCAAATATACCGAAAACAATACTAAATAATACAAAAATCAGAGGCAATCTTTGCGAACGGCAACAAACAAGCTACGAAATCGGGGCAAGTTCAACTCCCCTTCCCCCTTTATGGGGGCAAGGGGCCGGGGGATGGGGGTGAATACTGGCGATTCTGTCACCGTAGCGGACAAGCCCTACACCCTTCCATGTGGTATGGAGGGACTTTTGCTAGCAAATCAGTCAGGAGAACGCCTTGCCTGAATCACTTAGCCTCGACCAAATCGACCGAGAATCCTTCGCGGCCGGTCCCTCGCCCCTTGCCGGCGACGCTCGCCCGGTCGAGCTGTTCAGCGGCGCGCTCGAGCATCCGGCGGGACCGCCATGTCTCGCGCTAAACGATGGCTGGGAAATGGTCGCGGGCGGCGCTGCGGACGAGCGGCTGATGGGGGCCTGGGAAGACGCTCTGCCCGCCGTCGTGCCCGGCAGCATACAGACGGCGCTGCTCGAAGCCGGCCGCATCCCCGATCCCTATATCGGGCGCAACGACGAAATCGCCAGAAAGGAGAGCTTCAAGACCTGGTGGCTGCGGAAGACTTTTTCCAAGCCGTCCGCGGCCGCGAATGAAGAGACGCTCGTCTTCGGCGGCATCTGCGATTCCTGCGCCATCTGGCTGAACGGACAGAAACTGGGCGAGCACAGAGGCATGTTTGCCGAACTGATCTTCGATGTCGCTTCGCTGCTGGTCGATGGCGAAAACACGCTAGTCGTCCGCCTCGATCCGGCGCCGCAGCGCATCAGCACGGGCGAACCGAACGACTTCTTCACCGGCATGAATGTCGGCTGGCTCGATACCGCCGTCATCAACAATATCTATGGCTGGCACTACATCAATCTGCCAACGATCGGCATCTGGCGGCCCGTTTCCCTGCGGGCATCGCCGGCGGTCGGACTGGTCAATCCCTTCATCGCCACTATCGATGCCGCCGCCGGATTGATGCGCCTGCATCTCACGCTCAAAGGCGGTGCTGAGGCTTGGCGCGGCCGCTTGATCGGCATGATTGAGCCGGAGAACTTTGAAGGCGCAGCCCATCACTTCGCCTGCGACCTGGCGTCGGAAGAGCGCGAGACGACCGAATTGCTCGAATTTACCCTGCCCGACGCGCGGCAATGGTGGCCTGTCGATTATGGCGATCCCAACCTTTACCGCCTGAAGCTGTCCTTCCTGCCCGCGTCCGGCGCGCCCGACTGCAAGACTTTCACCTTCGGCATTCGCACGATCGAGATGCGGCCGACGCCCGCCGGTCCCAATCCCGAGCATTACAATTGGACCTTTGTCGTCAACGACAAACCGATTTTCGTCAAAGGGGCGAATTGGTGCACGCTAGACGCCCTGCTGCGCTTTGAGCCGGAACGCTACGACCGCTTCTTGCAGCTGGCGAAAGATTCGCACATGCAGTTGCTGCGCGCCTGGGGCAGCGGCATGCCAGAGACTGACGAATTCTTCGATCTGGCTGATCGCCATGGCATCATGGTCTTGCAGGAATGGCCCACCGCCTGGAACAGCCATCGCATACAGCCTTACGACATTTTGGAGGAGACCGTTCGTCACAACACCCTTCGTCTGCGCAATCACCCATCGCTGGTGATGTGGGGCGGCGGCAACGAATCGGGCGAGCCCTTCGGCGAGGCGATTGACATGATGGGACGCTGCAGCGTTGAGTTGGACGGCGCCCGTCCCTTCCACCGCGGCGAACCCTGGGGCGACAGCATCCACAGCTACCATGTCTTTTGGCAGCGTCAGCCGCTCGATTACAACTTGTCGCTTTCGGCGACCTTCATCGGCGAGTTCGGTCTGGCATCGCTGCCGAATTACGAGACGGTCGAGCGCTATTTGCCCGCCGCTGAACTGGCTGCCTGGCCCCCCGCGAGCGATAGCGGCTTCACCCATCACATGCCGGTCTTCAATCTCAAAGCCGAGCAGGCGCTCATGGCGCAATACGTCGCCGATTTCGTCCCGGCCGATTCGCTGAAAAACTTCATCCTGGGCATGCAAATGGCGCAGGCAACCGGCATGCGTCACACGCTGGAGCTGGCGCGTACCCGCTGGCCCGATGCGACCGGCGTCTGCTATTACAAACTGACCGACAATAACCCGGCCGCCTCCTGGGCGACGGTCGACTGGTACGGCGCGCCAAAAATCGCCTATCACATCTTGCGCGCCGCCTACCGCCCGCATCATGTTTGTCTACTGTTCAACCGCTTGTCATCTGTCGGCGTGCCCGTGAGCTTCCCGGTATACCTATTGGACGACCGCGGCGACCTCGATGGGCAGAACTGGATCGTAAACGTCCGCGCATTCGGCAGCGATTTGCAGATCGTCGAGCAATACAGTCAGGCCGGCAAAGGCTCGCCCGATACAGTCCATCGCCTGCGCGACTTCAGCCTGGATGCCGAACAAACCTGGAACACTCCGCTGTTTATCGTGGCGGAGATTGCGCTACTGCCGGGCAATCAGGTGCTGGACCGCGTCTTTTATTGGCTGAATTACGCGCAAATACAGGGCTGCCTTTTCAGCTTGCCGCCGACGCAGCTTGCGCTGGAAGCAATTGATGCCGCTGCTGTCATGGTCAGCAACATTGGCGAGCTGCCGGCCGTCGGCGCGCACTTTGACTGCCCGGAAATCTCGGACGAGTTCAGCTGTGGCGACAGCTACTTCTGGCTTGAGCCGGGCGAGCGCCGCAAGATTGAAGTCAGCCACGTGGATGGCATTGGCGCCACCGCCTGGAACGCCGACAACGTGAGGCTTTCGCCCGATGAGTGACCTGCCGCAATCGGATAATCAGGCCATGAACCGCGCCGAACCCGTCATCGAGATCGATAATCTCGGCGTGCATTTCGCGCTCGACGAAGGCGCGCTGAAAGCGGTCGATGGCGTCAGCTTCGCCATTGAAGAGCGGCAGATGTTCGGCTTGATCGGCGAGAGCGGCTGCGGCAAAACAGTGACGGCACAGTCATTGATGCGCCTGGTACCGAAGCCGGGACGCATCGTACAAGGTCAGATCAACTACCATAGGGAACAGGGCGGCTTGATCGATCTGGCGAATGTGGACCCAGCCGGCGCCGAAATCCGCGACATCCGTGGCAACGAGATTGCCATGATCTTCCAGGAGCCGATGTCGAGCTTGTCGCCGATTCACAGCATCGGCAATCAGTTGATGGAAGCGGTTTTGCTGCACGTCGCCAATAGCAAGCGCGAAGCCTACAAGATCGCCCTCGAGATGCTCGATCTGGTTGGCATACCCAATCCGGCGCAGCGCATGGAGGAGTACCCGCATCATTTCTCCGGCGGGATGCGCCAGCGGGTTATGATCGCGATGGCGCTCTCCTGCCGGCCGCGCCTGCTGATTGCTGATGAGCCGACAACGGCGCTTGATGTCACGGTGCAGGCGCAGATACTCGATCTCATCGCCCAGGCGCAGACTCAGTTTCACATGGCTGTGCTCTACATCACGCATGATTTGGGCATCATCGCCGAGATATGCGATGAAGTCGCCGTCATGTATCTGGGTCGAATCGTTGAGCGCGGCTCGGTGCGCGATATCTTTCACAACCCGCTGCACCCCTATACGCGGCGTTTGCTGGCGGCGACCCCCCGCATCGGACAACATGCCGAGCGCCTGCAAGTGATCGACGGCACCGTTCCCATCCCCATCGGCTTGCCGCATGCCTGCGGATTCTGTTCGCGCTGTCCCGAAATGATCGCCGGAACTTGTGATACCGCCCTGCCGGCCCTGGTCGAGTTGGAAGAAAACCACTTCGTCCGCTGTTTTCTCCACGATGAGCGGAAGGAAGAGGCGGTATGACAGCGGCGCCTGTTTTGAAAGTTGAAGGACTGAAGAAATACTTCCCAGTGGAGAAGGGTTTTTTGCGGCGCGTGGTCGGGCAGGTGAAGGCGGTTGATGACGTCAGCCTGACGATCGGCGCCGGCGAAACGCTGGGGCTGGTGGGCGAGTCGGGCTCGGGCAAGACGACCATCGGCCGCTGCATTCTGCGCGCGCTTGACCCAACCGCCGGCTCGATCCAGTTCCAGATCGACGATGAGTTGACCGTCGATATGGCGAGCATCAGCAAGCGCGAATTGCGCGAGCTGCGGCGCTATGCCAACATGATCTTCCAAGATCCCTATTATTCGCTTGATCCGCGCTGGACTATTCTCGATATCGTCGGCGAACCGCTGCGGCTGTCGAAACTGGCGGACGGCGCTGAGCTGGAAGACCGCGTCGCCAGCCTCATGGATGTCGTGGGCTTGGAAGCCAAGCATCTGCGGCGTTATCCACACGCGTTCAGCGGCGGGCAGCGTCAGCGCATTGGGGTAGCGCGCGCGCTGGCGACCAACCCGCGGCTGATCATCGCCGACGAACCGGTCTCCGCGCTCGATGTCTCGACCCAGGCGCAAATCCTCAATTTACTCAATGACTTGCAGAGCGAATTCGGGCTTTCCTACCTCTTTATCGCTCACGACTTGAGCGTGGTCGAGCATATCTCCGATCGCGTCGCGGTTATGTATGTCGGCAAGCTGGTGGAAGTTGCGCCCAAGGACCAGCTATTCTTCTTCCCCAAGCATCCCTACACCGAAGCCTTGCTTTCCGCCGTGCCCACGCCGGACCCCGATGTCGCAAAGAAGCGTATCATCCTGCCGGGCGAAATCGCCAACCCGGCCGACCCGCCAAGCGGCTGTTATTTCCATCCGCGCTGCCAATATGCCCAAGACCGCTGTCGCGAAGAGGAACCGGCTCTGCGGGAAATCGTCCCCGGTCAATGGGCTTCCTGCCACTTCGCCGAGGAGCTAGAGCTGGTCGGCGCGCCACAGTAGCGCAACTGACTCGCAGTTTCCAGCATCCAGCGGACAAACCTTGTCGCGGCGACCTATCAGGTCGCCCGCCGAATCGCGAAGCCAAGCAACTCGTCGTACGCCCTAACCCAACTCCACCCGCGGATTGAGCAGCGCGTAAGCCACATCAGCGCTTAGGTTGGCGAATAGAATGACGGTCACCGTGACCATGGCGATCGCCTGCACCAGCAGCAAGTCGCGCCGCTCTATCGCCGCGATCAACAAGCTGCCCAGCCCGGGGAAGCCGAATACATATTCGATCACCACCAACCCGCTGACCAGCCAACTGATGCTGATGGCGATGACGGTGATGGTGGGCAGCAGCGCGTTTCGCAGCACGTGCCGCCAGATGACCGTGCGCCAGGCGATGCCCTTCAGCGCGGCCGTGCGCACATAATCTCGCTTGAGCTCTTCAATGACACCGGCGCGCGTCAAGCGGGAGATATAGGCGAGCATGACCAGGGTCGCCGCGAAGGCGGGCAGCCATAGCGACGGCAGCATCTCGGCGAAGGAGGCGTTGGCGCGCACAGCCGAGCTTGAAGGGAACCACCAGCCCAGCGATTGCGCCAGCTCGCTCCGGCCCCAGCGCAGCGCCACGATATTGATCAAGAACAAACCGGTGACAAATTCCGGCAAGCTCACGACGGAAAGCGTCAGTAGCGAGATGAGAATATCGGGCAGCTTGTTTTCGAACAAACCGGCGATCACCCCCAGCGCCAGCGAGAGCGGCACCGACAGCAGCAGGGCGACCAGCGCCAGCCGCGCCGAATTGATGCTGCGCTCGATGATCAGGTCGCGATTGACCGCCCCGCGGAAAGCGATAGTATCGCCCCATTCGCCACGCAAGAAATCCCGCGCCCAGCTGAGGTACTGCGCCGGCAGCGAGGCGTTCAAGCCCAGCTCTTCCCGTATTTCGGCGATTTGCTCCTCAGTAGCTTCGCGCCCGCCAGCGATGACCCGCGCCGGATCGCCCGGCAGGATGCGCAGCAGAAAAAAGATCGTCAGCGAGCTTATCAGGTAGGTGAAGAAGAAAAATAGAAAGCGGCGGCGCAGAAAATGAAGCATAATCTCAATCCGCCTTGTCGCTCAGAACAAGAGTGCGCTGCAAAGTCGACAATTCCTCCAGCGGAATGTGGCAGCGAATCAGATGCCCGGCCTCGCCCGCGCGCCAGGGCGGCTCTTCGTCTGCGCAAATGGCGCCGATCTTGTGCGGACAGCGCGTATGGAAACGGCAGCCGCTTGGCAGATTCTGCGCGCTGGGCAGATCATCGCTCAGCAGGATGCGCTCGGTCCTATGCGCCGGATCCACCACTGGAATCGCCGAAACCAGCGCCTCGGTATAAGGATGGTAGGGCGGATGGAATAGCTCATGCGCTTCGCCCACTTCAAACAGCTGCCCCAAATACATAACCGCGATCGCGTCAGCCAGGTATCCAACGACCGACAGATTGTGCGAGATGAAGAGATAAGCGCTGCCGTGATCCTCTTGCAGCTCCGCCAGCAAATTGAGCACCGCCGACTGCACCGATACATCCAGCGCCGAAACCGGCTCATCGCAGATGATGAGATCGGGGTCGGAGGCGAAAGCGCGCGCGATCGCAACCCGCTGTTTTTCGCCGCCGCTCAATTCATCGGGGTAGCGGTCGGCGTACTCCGCGCGCAGATTGACGCGTTCCAGCAGCGCGAGCGCTTCCGCATCCGCTTGCGCTGGCGAAAAACCGCGCAGTTTGATCAAGGGACGGCGCAGCGCCTGCCGCACCGACAAGTACGGATTCAGCGAGTTCTGTGGATTCTGGAAGACCATTTGCAGTTTCGAAAGCACATCATGGCTGCGCTCGCGGACGCTGTTGCGCACATCCATGCCCAGCAGTTCCAACTTTCCCCCGCTGCGCTCCTCCAAGCCAATGATGACGCGCGCCAGCGTCGTCTTGCCGCTGCCGCTCTCGCCAACCAGCCCCAGCGTTTGCCCGGCGCGCAATTGCAAGTCGACGCCATCGACAGCGCGAATCGGCGTCGGCTCAACTCGCCCGAGGACTTCCCGCAGATTGCGTTCAACCGGAAAATACTTCTTTACATCGGTGACGCGCATCAGGGTGGCGCCGCCCCCATCCCCCGGCCCCTTCCCCCATAAAGAGGGAAGGGGAGTATTGTTAGAGAGAAGTCCCTCCCTCTTTATGGGGGAGGGATTTAGGGTGGGGGTGATCTCCTGCCAACGGTGGCAGCGAACTGAGCGCCCATCTGTTAAGGTCTCCAGCGGCGGCTTCTCTTCGCGACAGATGTCGACCACAAAGGGACAGCGTTCGGCGAACACACAGCCGCTCGGGATCCGCGAAAGCGAGGGAGGATTGCCGGCGATCGATTGGAGTTGCGCCGTTCCTTTGCTTTGGCCCGGTTTCGGCACGCTGCTGAGCAAGCCCAGCGTATAGGGATGGCGCGGCTGCTGGAACAGTTCGGCGACCTTCGCTTCTTCCATGATCTCGCCCGCGTACAAGACCACAACGCGTTGACACAACTGCGCCACCACGCCGAGATTATGCGTGATATAAACCACGCTGGTCTCGCGTTCCGCAATCAGCCCGCGCACGAGATCGAGAATCACCGCTTCGGTAGTGACGTCCAAGCCCGTGGTCGGCTCGTCCATGATCAGCAATTCCGGATTGCTGATTAGCGCCATGGCGATGGTGATGCGCTGCTGCATGCCACCGCTAAGCCCGTGGGGATACCTTTCCGCGACTCGTTCAGGATCAACCAGATTGACATCGTGGAATATCCGCATCATGCTTTGATAAGCGTCATGGCTTTCAAGACCGTCGGCCGCTTGCAGCGCTTCCGTGACTTGCCGCCCGATCTTGATCGACGGATTAAGCGCGGCCGCCGCGTTTTGTGGCACGAACTTGATCCGCTTCGCCCAAAGCCGGCGCATTTCGGCATTCGATTTGCGCAGCAGATCTTCGCCATCGAAAGTCAGCTTGCTTCCGCGCTCAACCCGTCCATTGCTGCTCAGGTAGCGCATCAGCGCCAGCGCCACGGTGGATTTGCCCGAGCCGGATTCACCGACCAGACCGACGATCTGACCGCGCTGCAGCTCTAACCGGAAATCCCGCACAGCCGCGATCCAGCGATTGTTGACCTGGTAACTGATGGTCAGCTTATCGACATCGAGCAGATTGTGCTGAGAGGCAGTCATGCCTATGCGCCCTTCTGCACGGCGCGGCGGATGCCGTCCGACATCAGGTTGACGGCGATGACCAATACCGCAATGGCGAGGGCGGGGAACTCCAGCGCCCAGGGCGTCAGCTGATAAAATCCGCCGCGATTTTCATTCACCATCAAGCCCCAGTCGGGCGACGGCGGGCGCGCGCCAAAGCCGAGAAAGCCCAGCGATGCCACCAGGAAGATGGCGTAGGAAAAGCGCAGCGAGGCTTCAACAACCAGCGATGGGATCACCGATGGCAGAATCTCGCGGAAGATAATATAGAATTGGCTTTCGCCGCGGATCTCGGCCGCTTCGACGAATTCGCGCGTCTTGATATCGAGCGTTGTGCTACGGGCGACGCGCGCCACCACCGGGATGTAAAGCACGGAAATCACCAGCAGAATGACGTTATCCGCCAGCGCCGCCTGCCAGCTGCCCGCCGCGAAATCGAGATTGCGAATGATGCCGATCAGCACAAGCGCCAGCAAAAGCGCCGGGATCGCCAGCAGCGCGTCAATAACGCGCCCGATCACTTCATCGACCCAACCGCCCTGATAGCCCATGAATAAACCAAGCGCCGAGCCGAGCATGACGCTGATGAGCGTACCCAGGCCGGCGATGCGGAAAATGCTGCCAGCGCCGAGGATCACGCGGCTATAAACATCGCGCCCCAGCCGGTCGGTGCCGAAGGGGTGCTCGCCCAGTTGCAGCGCGCCGAGATCGAGCGTCGGCGCCACGCGCGCATCGTGGCTCTGGTCGTTGGGATTGGGGTGGGGCGCCAATTGACGACCAAAAAGCGCCAGTATCAGAAAGAAGGCGACCAGCACTGTACCAAGCGCCGATTGGGGATGCCGCAATTGGGCCGCCGCTGTTCGCCTGAAAGCGGCATACGCACGGTTGACCGTTAATGCCCTCATCTGACGAATAACATTCCTACATCGTTGGCTTGCCTAGATTGCTTGATGACCGTCACTCGCCTATAAATTGAAGGGTCAGCCGCCGGCGTAGGTCTGTGTCTACGCGACCTGACCCCTACACGCTTATGTACTATTGGTTGTAGGGGCGACCGGAGGGCTGTGTCGGCGGTTGGTGTCTACGCGACCTACGCGCCCCTTGGGTCGCCCGCAGCCTGCCTTTGCGACGCAATCAAATCTATCCAACCACCGCATTGTTGAAATTCGTGCGACCGGCAAATGGCTGCAATTCCACGCCCGATATGTTGCCAGCCAGCACCATAAATTGGGCGAAGAAATAAGGCACGACCACCGGACCTTCATCGAGCAGAATCTGCTGAATCTCCTTATAGGCGGCTGTGCGCTCGTCTTGATCGAGCGAGGCGCGCGCGATCTCGATCAATTCATCGACGCGCGCGTTGCTGTAGTGCGACTCGTTCCAGGGCGCATCCGAGTGATAAGCGAGATCGAGGTAGAGCTGCGGAATGGGGCGAGCGCCCCAGCCGGTCACGCCCAGGTCAACCTCCATCCAGGCTTCCGCCCAGTAGGTGTTTTCATCCTCAAGCTGAACCTCAACGCGGATGCCGGCTTCTTCCCATTGAGCCGCTATCGCCTGCGCCAGATCAGGCCAGGAACCGCTGTTGGGCGTATGCAAGATCATATCCAAGCCATCCGGGTAGCCCGCTTCCGCCAACAGGGCGGCCGCCGCTGCCGGGTCGCGCGCCGGCACTTCCGCCTCAGCCAGGAAGTATTGACCGAAGGCTGGTCCAATCGGCGAGTCCTTGCCCACAGCGCCAAAGCCGAGCTGCACGCGCTCCCAAATCGCATCGCGGTCGGTCGCCAGTTTGAATGCTTTCCTTACGCGCGCATCGGAACCAGGCGCCCGGTCGGAGCGCAACCTCGTCAGATGGTGACCGCTGGTCGGGATATCGCTGGTGTTGAAGCTCATGTCGCCGGCGAATCCAAGGAAACTGGAATTATCCAGCCGCAGGATGCCATCGACGCTGCCGCCTTGCACCGCGGCGATGCCCGCCTGCTGATCATCAAAGAAGATGAATTCAAGCTGATTGACGCTCGGCGCGCCGCCCCAGTAATCGGCGTTGGCGCGCATGATCGCGCGATCGCCGGGCAGCATTTCTTCCAGCACAAACGGTCCCGAGCCGTTGAAGGCAGTGCCGATATCCTCCGCGCCCGCTTGCAGAATCACGAACTTGTTATCGGTCAGGTTGTACAGAAAATCGGGATTGGGCTCGCTAAGCGTGAAAGCGATGGCGTTTTCACCAGCGGCAGCGACCGAATCCACCGATGTCAAGAGGCTGGCGACCGTGCTCTCCGATTCGATATGCCACTGAATCGTCCAGAGCACATCGTCCACCGTGACTGGGCTGCCGTCATGGAAATGCGCGTCATCGCGGATTTGCAGCGTGTAGACCAAGCCATCATCGCTAAGCGACCAGGAAGACGCCAAGCGCGGCACAAGATTGGCGGCCGCGTCAGTTTCAATCAGATAATCATACAGCGCGTTCAGGATGGCGATTTCGCTGTCGCCTGAAGCCGAACGCGGATCCAGGGTCGCCGGCGTCAGCCAGGCGATGCGCAGAGCGCCGTCCTGCGCGCTGGCGATTCCGCTAAACCCGGCCAGCGAAACCGTGCCAACCGCGGCGGCTGCGCCAGCGGCGAATACATTGAGGAATTCGCGGCGGGATAATTCATTTGCGGGGATACTGCGATTCTTTGACACGATGTGAGCCTCCTCCACGTGTACGTTGACTGAAATCAAGCCGAAGCAGGGAGACAATTCACATCGTGAAGCCTAATACTCGCTTGCAGCGAGTTGGCTTACAGCAAGGGCGGCGCAGGGAGCGTGCGCGGCGCTGACGGATTAGCTCACGACTTTGCGTCATTGTCATCCCTCCCACTATGCCTCGCAGCCAGTTGACCGCAAGGCGAGCCGTATTATCGCACAGCCTAAAGCCGATTGCCAAATGGAAAGATGCCTCGCAGAGCAATCGCGCTAATACATCTCTTACCACCGAGTACACCGAGTCTTGGTGAGGTCACAGAGGATCATTCCAAGCCACTACATATCACACCATTCCAGTGGCCTGTACGGGCGAGCGTAGGTTAGTGTCTACGCTACCCTTGGCTCGCCCAACCTTGCCGTACATTTCCAATCAATATTCTCTCGACTAACTTGGTACTACATGTTTCCACCCGCTTTGATGCGCGCCAGAATTACCAATATCTCGGTGTCCTCAAGTTAACTCGGCGCCCTCGGTGGTAGAATTTCAGCCTGATTCTTCATCATCCCGTCAACCCAATAGCGCAGTGTGGAAATGCGTGCGGCCCGAGAATGGATGCAGCTCCACGCCCGAGACATGGCTCGCCATCACCATGAATGAGGCGTAGAAATAAGGCACAATGATGGGCCCCTCATCAAGAAACATCCGCTGTATCTCTTTGTATGCCGCTATCCGCGCTTCATTATCGAGGGCGGAACGCGCGAAATCGATCAGTTCGTCCAGGCGCTCATCCTGCCAATGCGATTCGTTCCAGGTCGCATCCGATCGATAGGCGAGGTCGAGGTAAATCTGCGGCGCGACGCGGTCGCCCCACCAGGTAACGCCCAAATCCACATCCAGCCACTTTTGCACCCAGTATTCGTTTTCTTCTTCCAATTCAATCTCGACGCGGATGCCGGCGTCATGCCACTGCGCCGCCATCGCCTGCGCAAAATCGGGCATCACGCCGCTGTTGGGCACATGCAGGGTCATATCCAAGCCATCGGGATAACCGGCTTCAGCCAGCAAGGCGGCCGCGGCGGCTGGATCGCGCGGCGGCGGCTCTGCATCCGTCAGGAAATACTGCGCGAAGGAAGGACCGATGGGCGAATCTTTGCCGAGCGCGCCAAAGCCCAACTGCACCCGATCCCAGACCGCGCGCCGGTCGGTCGCCAGCTTGAATGCCTGCCGCACGCGTATATCATCTCCCGGCGGCCGGTCAGCGCGGATGCGCGTCATATGATGCGCGTTTGTAGGGATATCAATCGTATTGAAGCGGAAGTCCCCGCTGAAATTAAGGAAACTGAAGTTGTCCAGCCGCAGGATGCCATCGGCTATCCCACCCTGCACAGCCGAAATCGCCGCTTGCTGATCATCGAAAAAGAGAAACTCGAGCGTGTCAATGTTCGGCGCCCCGCGCCAGTAATTCTCATTGGCTCGCATCACCGCGCGGTCGCCCGGGATCATTTCGTCCAAGATGAAAGGACCGGTCCCATTAAATTCGACGCCCGTATTCTCGGCGCCCGCCTTCAGCATGACGATTTTGTACTCCGTCAGCCGATAAAGAAAATCGGGATCCGGCGCCTTGAGCTTGAAGGTCACTATATGGTTGCCCTCCACCTCCAGCGATTCAATCCCCGCCAGCACATCGGCGATCGTGCCGCCAGCCTCAAGCTGCCACTGAATGCTCCAGGCTACGTCATGCGCCGTCAACAGGCTGCCGTCATGGAACAATGCGTTCTCCACCAGTTGCAGCGTATATTGCGCGCCATCGTCGCTTCGCTCCCAGGACGAGGCCAGCGTGGGAACCAGATTTGACGAAGCATCTGTTTCAAACAGGTAGTCGTACAACGCGTTCAAAATGGCGATTTCGCTCATTCCGGATACCGAGCGCGGGTCCAACTGCGCCGGCGTCAGCCAGGCGATGCGCAGCGTTCCATCACTGGCGCGGGCGGCATTCAGTTGCGGCGCGCTATCGAGCGCAATCGCGCCGACGGCGCTGGTCATGCCGGCGGCGAATATCTGTAGCACATCGCGGCGCGATGGGGCTGGCGCTCTGTTTGCTCGGACTTTCTTAATCATTTGTATCCTCACCGCAAATATTTGACCGGTCGACGACAGTTACTAATTTAAGCTTAATGCAAATTAGTGGCAGAAATCAACAAGGCGCATTGCGAACGCGCACCGTAGGGGCGACCGCCGGTCAGTGTCGCCGGTCAGTGTCTACGCGACCTATCGGGTCGCCCGCCAAATTGCCGCCCAAGAATCGGAACGAACCCGTCAAGCCACCCTCTCGGTGTCCTCGGTGGAAAGAGACCGGAAGGCGTGACAGCCAAGGCTGGGAATGGCCGATCAGGAATACGACTCGTACCAAGTCTCGCTGGACTGCGGCGCGCGATAGAAGTCCGTCCATGGGCGCGCTGAGGCGGCGGCGATGTCCAATAGCTTTCGCAGACGATCGCGCGCTGTATTTTCCAAAAAGTCGGCGCGGGCCGCTTGAGACATGGCCGCCGCTTCTTTCCAGATGGCGCGCCCGGCGAGGAAACCGCTGGCGCCGCGCTCACAAGCGACCTGCGCCTGCGGCTTGAATTGGTCGAAATCGACCCCGGCGCTCAATAACACCCAAGGCACAGCCGAAGCCTCGCTGAGCGCTGCGCATGCTTCGTGCCACTCCGCGCGCTCCGGGTTGAACTTGATGTCAAGCGGAAACTCCAGCTTCAACACATCGGCGCCGCTGCGCGACAAACGGCGGGCGGTTTCGATGACGACCGCCGGGCGCTCCGCGGCGAAATCGGCGCTGTCTTTTGACACAGCTGGATCGAGACTGTAAGACATGGGCTCGAGGAAAACGGGCAGATCCCACTGGTGGCAATCCGCCACCACAGAGCCGATCAAGCCCTCCAGTTCCTCCGCCAGCGCGCCGCTCGCCGGATGATAATAGACCATGAACTTGACCGCGCTTGCGCCGGCTTTTCGAATCTTCTCCGGCGTCCAGCTGGGGATGAGCTCGGTTTTGCGGTAGCTTGAATCGCCGCTGTAGCCGCTCTTTTCCAGCGCCAGCAATAAGCCCGATTTTGGACTCATCTCCATAGCCGCATTAAGGCCGTAGGCCGGGTCGGTGAGGATGGCGCTGGCCTCTTTTGACAGCGCGCCGATGATCTCGCCTTTGACCTGCGCCAGCATTTCATAACTGTCGCCTTCCGGCATCATCTTGCGGTAGCTGCCGCGCTGATCAAAGGCGACGATGCCGAAGACATCCCGCTCGGCGAGGCTGGTCGATTTCAAGCCGCGGTAGCGCCCGGGCGTCAGTTGCGTCGGCATGCTCGTCCTTTCTCCTCAGGATGCCATGATGCAGGGTCAGCCGCCGGCTGACCCGTACAGATCAAACTGGTATGTAATGGTTGTAGGGGCGACCCAGTGGATCGCCCTCTTCAGCGCGCTAGTTTTGCCGCTCTCTCTCAAATCATCACCGCGTTTTCGCCGTTTTCGGCGCTGCCGACGATGTGCCGTACGATGATCTCTTCGCTCGCTTCGGCGCGCGCGATATTGGCGACCACCCGTCCCCGGCGCATGATCACCATACGATCAGCCACCGCCATCACATCGTGCATCGTATGGCTGATCAGGATAACGGGGATATTGCCTTCGCGCAGCGACCGTATCAGGGCGAGGACCTTGCGCTGCTCCGGCACGCCGAGCGCGGCCGTCGGCTCGTCCATGATGACCAACTGCGCATTCCAATACATGGCGCGGGCGATCGCCACCGCCTGCCGCTGCCCGCCGGAGAGATTGACCAGCTTTTGCGTCAACGACGGAATATGGATATCCAGCTCATCCAATACGCCGGACGCTTCCTGGCGCATATAGCTGTCATCGGTTACCGGGAGCAAACCGAAGAGCCGACGCGTCACTTCCTTGCCCAGGAAGACGTTGGCGCCGACATCCAGATTCTCCGCCAGCGCCAGATCCTGATAGATCGTTTCGATGCCGCGGCTGCGAATATCGGCCGGCGGCTGATGCGTAATGTCGGAGCCATTGAATATGACGCGCCCGCTCTCGGGGCGATAAACGCCGGAGATGCACTTGATCAGCGTCGACTTGCCAGCGCCGTTATCGCCCAGCAGGGCGACGACCTCGCCTGGATATACAGCAAAATCGACATTGTCGACCGCGGTCAAGCCGCCGAAGTGTTTGCTGACGCCGGTGGCGGTGAGTATTGCCTCAGACATTGCTTTGCAGCCTTTCCCTACTTCCCCCATCCCCCGACCCCTTGCCCCCACAAGGAGGGAAGGGGAGGCTGCCCATGTCAGTCTTGTCGGCTAGGACGCAGCTTTGCAGCCTGTTCATCGCAAGCTAAATCTCTCGGAATTATGTCGTTCCGCAGACAGCGCTCCCCCTCTCCCCCTGTGGGCGAGGGGGCTGGGGAGTGAGGGGCTTGACCTAGACATTGCTTTGCAGCCTTTCCAACGCCGATTGCAGCTGATTGACCAGCACGGCGATGATGATGACTACGCCGACCACGATGAATTGCCAGATCGAATCGATATTGAGTATAACCAGCCCGGTCTGCAAGACGGCGATGATCAGCGAGCCGACGACCGCCCCCATGATATCGCCTTCCCCGCCGAAGAGATTGGTGCCGCCGATGACCACCGCCGCCACCGATGACAACAGCGCCGCTTCGCCCGCTTGGGGCGCGCCTGCCGTGAAGCGGAAGAGATGCAGCACACCGGCGATGCCAGCGGTGAATCCACATATTACATAGATGATGATCAAGTGACGGTCGACATTAATGCCGGAGCGCCGCGCCGCTTCTTCGCTGCCGCCGATGACGTAGGTGTGGCGGCCGAACTTTGTGCGCGCCAGGATGAAGGCGAAGACGATCACCACGAGCGCGGTGATCAGCACCGGATAAGGCAACAACTGTGAAACTTGCCGAATCTGCGTCGGCTCGAGGTCAGGCGGCTGCCGGAACCAAACCAGTCCGTGATCGGGTATGTGGTAAAGCAGGCTACCGTTGCCGATGCCGCGCAAGGCTTCGCGCAATTCAGCCGACAAACCGCGCACGACTTGCTGCCCGTCCGTGAGCAAAAAGGCGGCGCCGCGCACGATGCCGAACATGCCCAAAGTGGCGATAAAGGGCGGCACCTTCACACGAGCGACCAACAGTCCGTTGACCAAACCCGGAATTAGCGCGACCAGCAGACCAGCGAAGACACCAGCCAGCATGGCATATTCGACATCGGCGCCGCCAGCCGCCAGATCGCGCATAACGCGCGCGGTGGTGACTGACGAAAGCCCCACCGTCCAGCCGATGGACAGGTCAATCCCGGCGGTGATGACCACGTAGGTCTGCCCAATCGACATCAGCATGATCAGCGTGCTGGTCGTTAAAATGGAGGAGAAATTGCGCACCGAAAAGAAGCCGGTGCCGGTCAGGGAAAAGAAAACCACCAAGCCTAGCAAGAAAAGGTAAGACCAACTCTTGGTTAAGAATTCAACAAAACGCGCGTTGACCAAGGGCTGGCGTTTAGACTTGTCCGAGGCTGCGCTTACCGCCATTGAGGCATCCTTTCACGCTCCCTTCAGTTCTTTGCTGGCAAGTGGCGCGATGAAATCCGACTGCAATCCGCCTATTATACATAATCGCCCGCGAATTGCAGGTTGTTCCTCCCCGCTCTCATCGCGTGAATCTGCGGGGACGAGCTGGTCTTGACCCGTTTTGGTGGACACTGAAATTGTCTAATGCTCCGCCTCTTCAAATTGCAAGGTGCTGGGGGTGGGGTTTGCCCCCCACCAATCATCGACCGCCTCGAAGATCACGGCGATGCTTGACGCGCCCGGATCGACATGACCAATGGCGCGCTCGCTTAGGTACTTGGCTCTTCCCCTCCGCGCGACCAGCTCTCGCGTTGATTCGGCGCCCTCGCGAGCGGCTTCTGTGGCGCGGGTCCAGGCGCCGGCGAATTCGTCCGCCCCGCAAAATGCCGTCACCGCCGGCTCCAGCGCGTCCACCATTGTCTTATCGCCAACTTCAGCTTTGCCGCGCGCTTTCACGCCCTGCAACCCCGCCTGCAGAACCGCCTCCATATCGCTCTTGCCCACGCGCTCTATTCCCCTCAGATGCCCCGCGCCTTTGAGAAAGAAAGTACCAAATATCGCGCCCGATGCGCCACCCATTCGATTCATCACCGCCTTCGCTGTCGCCAGCCAAATATCGCCTGCGCTTGGCTGCTTGAGTTCGGCAATGTCGGTGGCCGCTGCAGCGAATGCAGCGCTGACGCTCGTGCCGTGGTCGCCGTCGCCCAGCGCCGCGTCAAGCCGATTCAGCCGGTCTCGCTCCGACAGAATCCGTCGAGCAATTGACCCGATCATGTCCGCAAGTTGCGCCGGCGCTATCGTCGTCATACCTGCTTCATATAGGCGCCGTTCGCGGGCGCATCCCAAAGATCCTTCAACTGATCATCGACACGGCAGAGCGAAATGGCGAAACCAGCCGTCTCCAAGGTGGTGGCGTAAGCGCCGATCCAGGACTTGTGCACTTTGATATCAGCTTCGCGCAGCATCTTTTCGACGCGCCGATACAAAATGAAAAGCTCCATCAGGGTCAGGCTTCCGCTGTTGTTCAGCAGGACCAGCGCCTCATCGCCGGCATGGAAGGGCAGGTCGTCGAGGATTTGCGGCAGCATGAGGTCGATTGTATCGTCGGCGGAAAGCGCCTTCTGCCGTCCCCGGCCGACCTCGCCGTGCAGCCCCATGCCGATCTCCATTTCGCCTTCAGCCATCTCAAACATGACCTCGCCGCTGACCGGACTGGCGCAGGAACTGAGGGACATCGCCAGGCTGCGCGTATTGTCCCGCGCCTTTTCAGCCAGCGCTTTGGCGGCCGCCAAGTCTACCGCCCCTTCGCAATAGGCGCCCAGCATCTTCCAGACGAAGAACAGACCGGCTGTGCCCCGCCGTTCGCTCTCGCTGCCCTTTGGCGCGCTGGAGATGTCATCATAGAGAATCACCATGTCGACATTCTCAATGCCCTCCATTTCGCAGAATTCCAGCGCAAGCTCGGCGTTGAGCCGGTCGCCTTCATGATGCGAGACGCAAAGCAGCACGCCGGCGCCGCGATCGGCCGCGCGAATCCCCTCAATGATTGGACCGGGACCAGGCGCGCTGAATACCTCGCCCACGACATTTACATCAAGCAATCCCTCGCCCACCCAGCCGAGCATGGCCGGCTCGTGACCGCTGCCGCCGCCCATGACCAAACCGACCTTTCCGGGCGCTTTCGGCTCGGCGCGGACGACCAGGCGCTCGCGTTCCAGGCGGACGATGTCGTGGTAGGCGGCGCAAAATCCCGCGAGCATCTCATCGACGATGGCCTCAGGCTTGTTGATCAGTTTCTGCTTGCGCGCGCTCATTCAATTTCCCGTCCTCTAGTCATAATGTAGGGGCGAGCCGGCGGCTCGCCCGTACAAACTCTGAAATCTGTGACGCTTTAGACTCACGCCAGCGTTCCCGCTTCCCGCAGCTGCGCGATCTCAGCCCGGCTATAGCCCAATTCAGCCGCCACTTCATCGCTGTGCTCGCCCAGGCGCGGCGGATGTCGCCGATAAACCAGCGGCGTATCAGCCAAATGAATCGGAGTCGCCAGCGATTTGATCAGACCGAGGGCCGGGTGCTCCAGCTCAACGATGAATCCGCGCTCAATGATATGGGGATCGCCCAGCGCTTCCGCCACCGTATTGATGCGCCCGCAAGGCACACCGGCCCCGCGCAACTCCGCCAGCCACTCATCGCAGGGCTTGCCGCGGATGATCGCGCGCACGATTGGCAGCAGGGCCTCGTAATTGGCGATGCGGTCAGCATTGTTCTGGAAACGCGAATCCCGCGCCAAGTCTTCCCGACCGACATGCCGGCAAAACGCGCCCCACACATTGTCCGAGGCGACGCCCAGCATAAACCAGTCGCCATCGCTCGCTTGCACCGCCTCATAGGGCACCACCTGCGGATGTCGATTGCCGCGCCGCGGCGGATCCGCATCGGTGGCGAAATACTCGCCGGCCAGATTCGCCAGCCAGGTCATCTGCCCCTCTTGCAAGGACATGTCGATAAACTGCCCGCTTCCGCTCTGGTCGCGCGCGCGCAGCGCCGCCATTATCCCGATCACGGTGAACAAACCGCAAGTCATATCGGCGATCGGCGTGGGGAAGCGCATCGGCGCGCCGTCAACCTCGCCCGTCAAGGCAACTGTGCCCGATTCCGCCTGCGACACCAAATCATAACCCGGCTGTCCCGCCCGCGGTCCGCTGCGCCCGTAGCCGCTGATCGAAACGTAGATCAGCCGCTTATCGAGCGCGCGCAGCGTCTCGTAATCGATGCCATGGCGCCGCAGCGCTTCGGCTGTCCGCAAGTTCGTGAGAAATACGTCCGCGTCTTTTACCAATCGATGCATGAACTCTCGCCCGCTTTCGCCGCGGATATTGAGGGCGATGCCGCGTTTGTTGCGGTTGACGGCTAAATAGTAGCAACTTTGATCGCCGATAGTTGGCGGCGCCCATTGCCGCGAATTATCGCCGATGCCCGGTCGCTCAATCTTGATGACATCGGCGCCCAGATCGCCCAGAATCATCGTCGTGTATGGACCCGCCAAGGCCTGCGTCTGGTCCACCACCTTGATTCCGCTGAGCGGCGCGCCTTCGCTCGTCATGATCCCTCGCGGTCACACATTTCCGTCGCTTGCGAATTAGCCATTATAACCTTCATCCTATCTGCAAGGCTCGTCCGCTACTCGTTGGCTCGCTTCTGTCTCGATATTATGCAATAGGTGTCAAAGACTTCACCACCGAGGAAATGAGGCAACACAGAGGGCACAGAGGGAAACCTGATTCTGCCATAGATGACGCTTTAGGCGTGATTGACCCACTGTGTCTACACGTGGCGACGGAACGTCTGCGGACTTTATCTTATATTTAGCGCGTGTACGGGCGAGCGATCTGCAGTGTAGGAGGTCAGTGTCTACGCGACCCTCGGTGGTAAAAATGTTTCGTGTCCACCCAAGGGCAAATTTCCTGCAGTTATCCACGCCCTCATGCCTTGCCATCCCGTCGGTCTTCCCGGTGTCGATTGCGCCAGATCAGCAAGCAGGCCAGCAGAAGAAAGGCGCCCCACAATCCGAATACCGCGCTCCAGCCGCTTGCTTCAACCAGTCCGCCAATGCTGAAGCCGGCCATGCCGCCAAAAAAGGTCGACATCATATTGACCGCCCCGGTCGTGGAGGAAGCGCGCCCCGCCGGCGCCAACAGCAAGGGCATGGCGCTCACCGTTAAGCCGAATGCGCCGTTCAAGGCCAAGAGCGCGAATGCGACCACAGGAATCGCGAAGATTCCCTGCGTCAAAGCCAGCAGCAGAAAGGCGCAGCCGGCCGCTGCGAAGAGTTGCGCGGCGGTTAGCAGCGCCAGGTTGCTGCGCGCGACCAGACTTCGCGCCAAGATTAGCCCCAGAATCGCAACTGCCTGCGTCAACGCGGCGACCGCGCCAACCATGCTGTCGGCGATCAGCCCGCTGTCGAGGATATACGAGGGCAGCCAGATGATCGTGCCATTGAAAACGAAGCCGCCCAGCGCCGCCGCCAGCATCACAAAGGCGATCCCGCGCGCTTCCGCGATGATGGTCGAAAGTCGAATGCCGCTCGATTGCGTCTTCGGCGCGTCTATGCCCGCTTTACGCCAGAAAGCCAAGACCAGCAGCAGCGCCAGACCGGGAAGCCAGAATGCGATACGCCAATTATCGCCGCTGGCCACTGCGCCGATGAGCGCCCAGGTGAGCGCCGTTCCCAATACATAACTGAAAGGCATGACGGTCGATACGCGTTTGATATGCGCGCGATCGAGGCGCTCCGCCAGGATGCGAAACATTGGCGACCAGCCGCCCGACTGCGCGACGCCGTTGAGCCCCCACAAGATCAGCATGATGATCAGGGACGACTGAAAGGCGAATACCAGATTCACGATGGCGCTGGCGAGCAAGCCGATGCTGACCAAACGAAAGGGACTGACGTGACTGCCGATCTCGCCGCTGACGAAGTGAAAAATGCCGTAGACCCAGAAGAAGATCGTGCCCAATGCGCCGACCTCAGCGCGGCTGACGCCCAGGTCCTGCGCGAGCGCGGGCAATACCATGCTGACGTTCACCCGCCCCAGATAATAGAGGGCGTAGGTGAACATCAGGGTTCCCACCATCATATTTTGCTGTCTGGTCAGCGATTTTTGCACGGGATCATCCGGCCTCAACCGCGCCGGTCCGCCGGTCTTCCTCGTGACGGTGGCGCCAGGTGATAGCGGCAGCCAGCAGCAGCATGAGGCCCCAAAGGCCAAAGACGGCGCTCCAGCCACCGCGCTCCACAATAGCGCCGATGCCGAAGCCAGCCAGGCCGCCGGCGAAAGTCGCCATCATATTCTGCGTGCCAGCGATCGACGATGCGCGCCCCGGCGGCGAAAGCATCACCGGCATGGAAGACGTTACCAAGCCAAATGCGCCACCCAGAATCATCATAGCCAGGCAGAGGACCACAATCGACAATATGCCGCTGGTCGCCGAAAGCAGCAGAAAGGCGAGCCCGCCGGCGCTAAACATGTACACGCCAGTCACCAGCACCTGATTGGTGCGGACGACGCGGTGACGAGCAATCATAAGGCCCGGGATCGCGACCACTTGCGTGAGAGCGGCGACGGCGCCAACCAGATTGTCGGCGATCAGTTGGCTGTCGAGAATATACGACGGCAGCCAGATAATCGAGCCATTGCGGACGAATCCAGCCAAAGCCGATACCACCAGCGCAAAGGCGAGGCCGCGCGATTCGGCGATGATCGTCGAAAGGCGCACACCCTTTGAATCTGCCGTCGGCGCGTCAATGCCTGCCGCCCGCCAGAGCGCCGCCGTTACCAGCAGAATCACCCCCGGAAGCCAAAATGCCAGACGCCAGTTTCCGCCGGCCGCCACTGCCCCGATCAAGGTCCAGGTGACCACCGTGCCGATGACGTAACTGATTGGGATTACGGTCGATACCTGCTTTATTTGACTCGGATGGAGGCGCTCGGCCAAAATGCGAACAATCGGCGGCCAGCCCCCAGACTGCGCAAAACCGTTGAGGCCCCAAAGGACCAGCATAACCAGCAGCGATGTCTGGAAACCGAAAACGAGATTCACGATCGCGGTGACCAACAGACCCAAAGCGACCACGCGAAATGGGCTGACATGGCTGCCAATCTCGCCATTGACGAAGTTGCCGATGGCGTACACCCAGAAAAACACCGTGCCCAGGATACCGATTTCCGCCCGGCCGACATCGAGTTCGACCGCTAATATAGGCAAGACCACGCTGATGTTCACCCGGCCCAAATACAGCAGGCCATAGGTGGCGCACAGGGCGGCGACTATTTGCTTGTGCTTTTTGCTGAGGGGCGGGTGGAAGTTGCTCATCCGGTCAAGAGTAAAGCGCGGGAGCGCAAGAATGTAGGGGCGACCGACTGGGCCGCCCGCATTCACATCTACAGAACATTATTATGAATGATTGACCTGCTACTGCTTCTGTGGCGAAAAAAGCCCCTCTCCCTTTATGAGAGAGGGGTTTGGGCTGAGGGTAGTCCGCTACCGCTAACCCGCCGTATAGATGAAACGCGCGACATCCGGATCATCGACATTGTCGATGGTGATGACCGCGTAACCCGTCCCGACGCGCGCCGGCATGGAAGTCACGCCGCGCAAATTCGCGATTTGCGCGATCACGCCCAGGTAACCCATGTCAGCCGGCTTCTGCGCGATAACGAGCGAGACGATGCCGTCGCGCAAGTAGCCGATGTTCTCTTCGCTGGCGTCAAAGAGCGCAACCTCGACCGCGCCCTGCAAGCCAGCATTCTGGATCGCCGCGCCAGCGCCCAATGCGCCGAAGGTATTGGTGGCGAACATGCCGACGATATCAGGATTCGCCTGCAAAACAGCGGCCGTTTGCTGCTGCGCCATATCAGCGCTGTTCTCGTTGTAATCGACGCGGGCCACTACCAAGCCGCCCGCCTCAGCCGCCGCCAGGCAGCCTTCTTCGCGCTGATCGGTCGTGCTGATGCCCGGACGCGTGTTGGTGACGTAGATCTTGGCGCCTTCGCCCAGCTTATCGGCCAAAGACGAGCAGGCGATGTAGCCGCCGTTGACGTTATCGGAACCAATATAGCTCAAGGGGAAGGTGACCTCGCCATCGGCGTAGTTGCCGTCGCCGATGAAGGTATCGACCGTCAAAACGGGAATGCCCGCCTCATGCGCGTCTTGCAATACCGGGATCGACTGTTCCTTGTCGTTTGGCGCCGTCACCAGCGAGTTGATGTCGCCGCGCGCGATCAAGGCTTCGATGATCGGCGCCGATACCGTGACGTCAAAGCGCTCCGGATCCTGCTGGATGACATTGATGCCCAAACGCCCGGCCGCGCCATAAACGCCGCGCGACATCGTGATATAGAAGGGATCGGGATTCACGCCAGGAACGAAAGCCAGGTTGTAACTCTCGTCAAGCGCCGGCGCCGGATCGCTGGTATTGCTGGTGTAGATGAAGCGCGCGACATCCGGATCGTCCACGTTTTCGGCTGTGATGACCGCGTAGCCGGTGCCGATGCGAGCCGGGATGCTGCCGACGCCATCCAGATAAGCGGTGGCTAGCGCAACCCCAAGATAACCCATATCGGCCGGTTTCTGCGCGATGACCAGCGAGACAATTCCATCGTTTAGGAAGCCGATGTTTTCTTCGCTGGCGTCAAAGAGCGCCACTTCCACCGCGCCTTGCAAACCGGCGTTTTGAATCGCCGTGCCAGCGCCCAGCGCGCCAAAGGTATTGGTGGCGAACATGCCGACAATATCGGGATTGGCTTGCAAAACAGCCGCTGTTTGCTGCTGCGCCATATCCGCGCTGTTCTCGTTGTAATCGACGCGAGCCACAACCAAGCCGGTAGCCTCAGCCGCCGCCAGGCAGCCTTCTTCACGCTGGTCGGTCGTGCTGATGCCCGGGCGCGTGTTGGTGACATAGATCTTTGCGCCAGCGCCCAGCTTGTCGGCCAGCGACGAACAAGCGATGTAGCCGCCCTGCGTGTTGTCAGAGCCGATGTAGGAAATCGGGAAGGTGACTTCACCATCGGCGTAGTTGCCATCGCCGATGAAGGTGTCAACCGTCAGCACGACGATGCCGGCGTCGTGCGCCGCCTGCAGCACCGGTATCGATTGCTCTTTATCGTTCGGCGCCGTGACAAGCGCGTCGATATCTCCGCGCGCGATCAGCGCCTCAATGATGGGCGCCGAAACAGTGACATCGAATCGCTCGGGGTCTTGCTGGATGACTGTCAGACCGAGGTCCGCAGCCGCTTGATTGACGCCACCCGACATGGTGATATAGAAGGGATCCGGATTCACACCCGGAACGAAGGCGATGGTGTAGCCATCGTCTTGCGCGATCGCCCCCGGGACGAGGCTCAGCGCAAATAGTACAATGGTTGTGAGAATGATGAATCTTTTCACAGTAGATCTCCTTATGGAATACGAACATTGCAACACCTGCGCAACCTGAACCCAAGTTGGCAGACGCATTCCCATAAGTTATCGCATTGGCCAGTGTTATGCAAGCGATACGCTTCCGCGGTAGTGTATCGAAGTCGGTGGAAATTGTTGCGGTTTGCTTCGAATCCTTGCTCTACT
>JAPOYT010000270.1:7368-43812 GCA_026706445.1 Chloroflexota bacterium | reverse complement strand
ATACGCCATGCATTCTCTGAAGATCACCGTTGTATTCTCAGCGGTGTCAATCCCGTTGAACATCGTCTTCGGGCTTGCCATCGCCATGCTGCTTAATACGAATATCCGCGGGCTGTCGACATTTCGAACGATTTATTATTTGCCCGCGATCCTGTCCGGCGTGGCGGTCGCTTTGATGTGGCGCTGGATTTTCTCCTCCGATTTCGGTTTGATCAACGCGGCGCTCAATGTTGTCGGCATTCAAGGTCCAGCCTGGTTGGCGGACCGCGCCTGGGTCATACCTTCTTTCGTGGTGATGCGCCTGTGGAGCGTCGGCGGCGGCATGGTGATCTACCTTGCGGGGTTGCAATCGATACCGACTGATCTCTATGAAGCGGCCGAAATTGATGGCGCCAACTGGTGGCGGCGGATACGCCATATCACTTTGCCCATGCTCAGCCCGACCATTTTCTTCCAGTTGATCGTTGGCGTCATATTTTCCATGCAGATCTTCACCGAAGCCTTCATCATGACCAATGGCGGTCCCGCTAACGCATCGCTGTTCTTCATCCTTTATCTATATCGCAAGGCATTCCAGGATTTCCAGATGGGCTACGCTTCGGCGCTGGCTTGGCTGCTATTTGTGGTCATCCTCCTATTAACGCTCGTGCTTTTCCGCACGGCGAAGTCCTGGGTCTATTACGAAGGCGAAGCCAACGAATGAGCAAGGGCTTATTCATCGGTCTGAACGTGCGAAACGCGGTGGGCAAGGCGGTGGTTTACTGCTTGCTTTGCGCCGGCGCCATCGTCATCCTGATGCCCTTCGCCTGGATGCACGTCTTCCGCTGGCCGCCGGAGTTCATTCCAAACCCAGTCGTATTGGAAAATTACCCACGCGCGCTAACCAAGCTGCCCTTCGATCTCTATCTCGGCAATACGCTGCTGATCGTAGGCGCGACCTTGATTGGAGAATTGGGTGTATCGGCGGTAGTGGCTTATGCGTTTTCGCGTTTGCGTTGGCGCGGGCGGGATGCGCTGTTCATCGTCGTGCTTGCCACTATGATGCTGCCGCGGCAAGTGACGCTAATCCCGGATTTTCTGATATTTCGGTACTTCGGAATGTACGACACGTATTGGCCGCTTGTAATCCCGTCCTGGTTCGGCAATCCATTCTACATTTTCTTGATTCGGCAGTATTTCATGACGATTTCGCGCGAACTGGATGAGGCGGCGCTGCTTGATGGTTGCTCGAAGTTCGGCGTATTCTGGCGGATTACGCTGCCGCTTTCGGTACCGGTGCTGGCGGCGGTTGCGATATTCTCGTTCCAGTATCATTGGAATGACTTTTTCCGCCCGCTGATATTCTTGTCCGATACTGACAAGGCGACGCTGGCGCTGGGATTGCGCTATTTTCAGGGTACTTACGGTACCGAATGGAATTCGCTGATGGCAGCTTCCCTGGTTGTGATGATGCCTTTGATCATCGTCTTCTTCTTTGCCCAGCGCATATTTATCCAGGGCGTCGTCTTCACGGGGTATAAATAGAGAGGAATGCAGATCGGGCTAGGAACGCCGCACAAACCGCCACGCCGCTATTTGGATTCTTCGCGCTTTTTCTTGTCGGCCGCGGGCTTGAGGCGATTGTGCAGAGCGTTATGGCGCGGTTTCTTTGACGACACGAGGCGGATGCCCTTGGAGTCGCAGATATACTCGGTGATGGGTGTGTTGCAAGTGACCCAATTGTTTTGTTTCACGACGAATTCTCCAATTGTCATCTTAGCTCATGATAGCTCATCGCTCACATAGATGCTATTCCGAGACAGCAGATTCCACTCGCCGAATTCCATTACTTCAATATGTATCTCGTACAATCCTGCGCCGACAAATTCAAGTTCGCCCAATTGGAATTTCGTGAGACGACTGTCAGTCAACATAAAGTCGATTCCAAAATGCCATTCCGTCAATGTTTGATTGTCCTCGGGGGACAGTATTCGCAGAACAGCAGGGTATCTTCTCTTGTCCGATTCAGATTCCCTGAACCAATACGAAAGCAGGATGACAGGTGGGTTTAGTGTTGCTTGCAGGGGCGGTGGCTCTTCAATGTCAATCCGAAGAATCGCATCCGCGAACACCTCCTTCAATGTCACGGTTCCGTCTTCGTGTTGTTCAAAGTCTCTGCAGAGCACCGACCAGCCAAGTCTCATTTAGCATCCCTTTTTTGATGGTATGTTGTTTTGCAAGTGGATAGATAATAGAAGACTGACGCGCCGTCTTCAATTGGAAGCCTAAAGCGATACGAGTCGCGAATTTGAAAGGAAGCGAACCAACTATGCAAGCTATGTCAAAGTATCAGAAACTGCATCCGCTGGCGCATGACGCCGTGGTCTGGAATCAGGGCTTTTGGGGCAATCTATTCCAGCTTTGCCGCGAGAAGATTCTGCCTAGCATGCGCGACGCGCTCGACGAGCCGGAAAACGGCGCCGTTTTCAGCAATTTCTATATCGCCGCCGGGCTGCAGGATGGCGAGCGCAAGGGCACCATGTGGAGCGATGGCGATTGCTACAAATACATGGAAGCCTGCGCGCACATATACGGCATTACGAAGGAGCAGTCGATCCTTGATCACTTGGACCCGCTGATTGATGTGATCGCGGCGGCGCAGGAAGACGATGGCTATATCAGCACGCCAATGCAACTGCGGGACGACAAAGAGCGCTGGACCGATCTGCACGATCACGAGCTCTACAACATGGGGCACTTGCTGACGGCGGCGTCGGTTCATCATCGCATCACCGGCAAGCGCAACTTCCTGCAAATTGCGATCAATCTCGCCGATTATCTCTGTGAGGTCTTCAACCCTTGCCCGCCAGAATTAGCCCATTTCGGTTTTAACCCGTCGAATACGATGGGCGCGGTCGACCTGTATCGGGTAACGGGCGAGGAGAAATACCTTGAGCTGGCGCAAACCTTCGTCAATATGCGTGGCTCGCAGCCCGGCGGCAAGGACCTGAATCAGTCGCTGGTGTCGCTGCGCGAGGAGACGCGCGCCGCCGGTCATGCGGTAACGGCCGGTTACTTGTATTGCGGGGCGACCGATGTCTACGCCGAGACCGGTGAGGCTGAGCTGTTGGCGGCTTTGGAGCGCATCTGGCACAACGCCGCGCTCAGCAAGATGTATATCACCGGCGGCACGTCGGCGCAGCATTCTGGCGCATCACAGCGACCCGAATTCGGCGGAAAAGCAGGGGCGGTGCATGAGGCTTTCGGTTACGAATATTCGCTGCCCAACGCGACCGCCTACAACGAAACCTGCGCCAATATCGCCCACGCCATGTGGAATTGGCGCCTGCTGAATCTGACCGGCGACGCCAAATATACTGACATCGTCGAGCTTGTGCTCTACAACAGCATGCTTTCGTCGATGAGCCTGGACGGGCTGCGATTCTGCTACACCAATCCGCTGCGCTGGTATGGCGAAGAGCATCCGCTATTGAGTCAAGACACTTATGAGCGCTGGCGCCTGCTGTATTGTTATTGCTGCCCGACCAATACCGCGCGCACCATCGCCCTGCTGCACAACTGGTTTTACAGCGTATCGGATGCGGGGTTGTGGGTGCATCTCTATGGCGGCAACAGCGTGAGTACGACCCTGGCCGACGGCTCAGCCATTGCGCTGACGCAGAAGACCGATTACCCCTGGGATGATGTAGCGCGCATCACGATTGAGGCGGCGCCGGCGCATGAAGTCTCGCTGATGCTGCGGATCCCCGGCTGGTGTGGCGATGCCCGCTTGTCCATCAATGGCGAGGCGAGCGACGCGACGCTGGACGGCGAGAGCTACGTCGATCTGCGGCGCGCCTGGAAGAGCGGCGACGTCATCGAATTGCATTTGCCGATGCGCCCGCGCCTGATCAAAGCGCATCCCAAAGCCGAAGAAATCCGCAATCATGTCGCGGTCATGCGCGGACCAATCGTCTATTGCCTGGAAGGCTTCGACCTGCCGGATGACGTTTCGATTCTCGATGTCTACGCGCCTGATGACATGCGTTTGACGGCGAAGCGGGAAGACGATCTGCTCGGCGGCGTCATGACGATAAAAGGGGATGCCCGCCATATCACCGAGCGGAATGGATCAAACGCGCTCTATCTGGAAGCGGGGAATGAACAGGAAGCCGATCTCCCTATCAAGCTGATTCCCTACTACGCCTGGAACAATCGCGGCATCAATGAAATGACCGTCTGGCTGCCGCGGCGCTATTGACGGGGCGGATTATGCGCCCGCTTCGCGGATGAGCAGTTTCTGGCCGGGATAAATCCAGCGTCCCATGTTTTCTAGTTGGTTGAAAATAATGATTTCGAGCGGATCGACTTCATAGGCGACAGCGATAGCATTGATGGTATCTCCTGGCCGCGCAATATGGACAATGGAGCCGTCCGGTTGAGGCGCTTGCGCCTGGACGAAGGGCGCATAGACCGGCGCTGGCGCCGCCCGTGTCGCCTGCTCAGCAGGAGTAATGCATTCAGCCGCGGGCGGTCCGCCATGGGTGCTGACAATGCCGAAGACGCGGCCATCCAAGGCGTTGTCCAGCACGACATGATTCACCTTGCCTTCGACATTAGGGCCTTTGGAGATGACGATGTAGCGCCGCGGCACGAGCAGTTCCGCATGGTACTTGGGGCTTATCTCGAAGAAATGACGGATTTCCGGTTTCAAGCCCACACGGACCGCCACGCGCCCGTCAGCCGAGCAGGCGATTAGCCCGGCTTCGACCGCTTCCACCTGCGGCTGCGAAAGCCCCAGCTTGAAGAAGCCTTCGCTTGCGCTGGTGACGCGATAGATATAGGCTTCGGGCGGCTGGACGGGCGGGCGGCATACAAGGCCAATCGCGCCCAGTTGGATGTCGCAGTAAAGCCGCGACAGCTCCGGGCAATGCGAATTGCAGATCACTTCGGATTCACGCGGCGCTGGCGGCACGACGGGCGGAATCAGCGGATCGATTATGGGGCTGGCGCAGTTGGGATCGCGGTTGTCGTTCACTGCGCCGCTGGCAAAAAAGGTGTGGATTAAAGTGTCGACCGGGCTGTTTCCCTCGAAATGGATACAGCCGTTCAGCTCGATGACAGCACCGAAGATCACAAGTGCGCCCAAACCGCCGGAATTGCGGCGGAAAGTGGCGTCGGTGAAACTGACGTCGCCCTTTTGATAGGCATTGTAAGCCAGCGCAACGGATGCGCTCGACGAAAGGGTGGCGCTGTTGTCCGTGAATAGCGCCTTGCTGAAGCGCGCTTCTCCTACATTGTAGATCATGCCATTAACGGCATTGCTAGCCACGATGCCTTCGGCGCGGAAGTTGCCCCAATTCAAAATGCGGACGCCTTCCAGCGCGGTGTTTTCCAGCGTGAAGCTGCTGGTGGCGGCGGTGTAGAAGCTGTAATCGGTTCGGCTGGTAGTTAGGACATGCCCATTGCCGATTACGCTTATGCTGACATTTTCCGACATAGTGTAGGCGCCGGTTAGCGCGCAATCGGCGGTCAGGCGATAAGTCGCCGAAACGTCCAGATTGCCGTGCGCGGGGAAGCCGCAAGCCATCAGCGCGGGCGCCTGAATGACAGCTGGGTCGCCATTGCCGATCGTGCCGATGCAGGGTCCGGTGCTGCTGTCAGTCCAGGTGGTTCCATCGGGGGCGTAGACACTATAGGGCGCGTTGCCGGAGAGGGTCAGGCAGCCGGTCGTGGTCAGCGTAGCCCCTGGGTGAAGCGAAATCGCCCCGCCATTGCCGACGTTACGGCGCAGGACGACATTATTCCATGTGTGGGTTGTGTTTGGTCCCGCGTGGACGGCCGACCCGTTCCCGCCCAAAGCGTAGCCACCAGTAAAGTTATTTGCAAAGAGTACATTGTTCAGGTTAACTTGCACGCCGCCCAACATAATACCGTTAGCGCGGGTGAAAGTGACATTGGTGGCGTTCACCGTTTCGCCTTGTATAAACTGGGCTCGCGAGATGTTGCCACCGTCAATCGTTACCTGGTTCAGACTCAATATGCCGGGAGTATGAATGTTGGCTGAACGGTTTGGGCCGAAGATAGTATGCCCCGCGCCGTTGATCGTTACCTGGATCTTTGGAGTTCTGTTCGCGACTCTGATTTCGTCCGTCAACTGGCAGTCGGCGCTGAGGGTGTAGGTCACCGATTCCAGGATATTGCCCTGTGCCGGCAAGCCACAGGCAGCTACGGGCGGAAGGGTCTGGGCAATTGCTGGCGCCGTCATGAAGCAACTGGCGCAAATTATCAACCATGCGAATGGTCGCAAAGATAGCATGAAACGCCGCCGCTTTATGTTTCGTGGGACGGCTGCGACAAATGCGGGGGGGGGAGATCATGTAAGGGCGAGGCCAGTCGAAAGGAGGCATGTATGCACGCAAGACGCTGAGTTGAGCGGTCCGAAGACATTTAACCCGCGTCTAGTCATATTGCATAGGGCTAATTTCATGCGCTTGTCGAGACCGATTCAGCAAGAGCGAAGCTTTCACCGCCGGCAAACCGGTCGCCAGATTCAGGCTTTATCGCCGGCGGGGAAGCCGCTAAGGTAGGGGGAATGCTGCGTTTTGAGCGGAAGGAGAGCGCCGTACCTGCCGATACACTTATGGCAAAAATCGCATTAAATAGCCCTCTGTCCAAGAAGGACGCGCCCGGCAGTCCCATTCTGCGCAGTTTTTCTTTCCTCAAGAAATATCGCAATATCGCCGCCGGCGTCTATGCGCTGGCTTTGGCGAGCAACGGACTGGCGGTCATCATTCCACAGACGATTCGCTGGATTGTGGACGCGGGCATCATTCAGCAGAATATGCAGATACTGCAGATGTCTTTGCTCGGCTTGGTCGGGCTTTCGGTGGTGAAGGGGCTGGTCGATTTTGCGCTCGGTCGCGGGACTGAAGTGGCGTCGCAAGGCGTCGCCTACGACATTCGCAACGCCATCTACGACAAGCTGAGCGCATTGTCATTTTCTTATCACGATCGGGCGCAAACGGGGCAACTGCTGGCGCGCTCTATCTCGGATGTTGAGCGGATTCGCTTCCTGACCGGGCGCGCCTTTCTGCGCCTCTTCCAGCATTCCAGCTTAATGCTGCTGACATTTTTCGCGCTGCTATTGATGAACGCGCAATTGGCGCTGCTGTCGATGATTCTGATGCCGCTGCTGTTTTACGTCGCCTACCGCTTTGGCCGCATATACCGGCCGCTTTCGCTGGACTTGCAGCATCAATTGGCGGAGATGACGAGCGTACTCGAGCAGAATCTGCGCGGCGCCAAGATCGTGAAAGCTTTCGCCCAGGAAGATGCCGAAATCGCGCGTTTCGATGAGGAAAATGGCAAATGGTTCGACCTGGCGCAGGCGCAAGTTTCGGCCATGACGAAGCATATCCCGCTGCTCGATTTTATCGCCAGTTTGAGCACGGTCGTCATCATCTGGCTGGGCGGCCGCCTCGTAATCGAAGGCGGATTGACGCTGGGGGAGTTGGTGGCTTTCACCACCTACCTGGGTCAGCTGATCGCGCCCGTCCGCCGGCTCGGTGTCATTATCCCGGCGGTTGCGATGGCATCGGCGGCTGGCGAGCGCATATTCTCCATCCTGGATGCGCAATCGGAAGTCACGGACTCGCCGGACGCGCGCAAGCTGCCGCCAATCAGCGGGAATATCCGCTTTACCGATGTCTCCTTTTCTTATTTCAATCAGCGCGTCGTGCTGGATCGGCTTAATTTTGAGGCGCAACCGGGCGAGGTGGTGGCGCTGCTTGGGGCGACTGGCTCCGGCAAATCCACCATCATCAATCTGATCCCGCGCTTTTACGATATCACCAGCGGGCGGATCACCCTGGATGGCATTGACGTGCGCGATGTGACGCTGAACTCGCTGCGCGACCAGATTGGCATCGTGCTGCAAGAGACGGTGCTCTTCGCCGCCAGCATCCGCGAGAATATCGCCTTCGGGCTCGATGGCGTGAGCGACGCCGATGTAATTGACGCGGCCAAAGCGGCGCAAGCGCATGACTTCATCACAGCGATGCCCGACGGTTATGACACCGAGGTCGGCGAGCGTGGCGCGACGCTTTCTGGCGGGCAGAAGCAGCGAATCGCCATCGCGCGCGCCTTGCTGAAGAATCCGCGCATTTTGCTCTTGGATGACGCGACATCCAGCGTCGACACGGAAACCGAGCGCCGGATTCAAATCGCGCTGGAGCGGCTGATGCTCGGCCGTACCTCTTTCATTATCGCCCAGCGCTTGAGCACCGTGCGCATGGCGGATAAGGTGCTGGTGCTGCAAGGCGGGCGCGTCGCCGCCGCCGGCACGCACGAGGAGTTGTTGGAAAAATCGGGATTGTACGCCGAGATCTATTACCGGAATTTGCGCGAGTGAATCGGCTCGCTGGAGATCAGGGTCTGTCTTGCCCTCCGGTAGACTTGAAACGCAACGATGACGGAATACGCTGGGAATCGCACTGATGCGTCATGACTGGACATTGCTGTGTACTGAGGTGCATGCTCAAGACACCGGCGCGATTGGATTGGGAAATGTATTTTCCACCTTAAAAGTGTCCAGCCCGTTTGGTCGTGTTGAGAATGCGGAGTCGGTTCTCTTCGACCCGCCGGCGATCTTGGTGTCTCACTGGACGGCGGAGTTCGAGGCTGAAAGGCGCGTACACACCGCGACTGTTCAGCTTATGGCGCCAGGTGGCGACCGTGTCTTGTGGGCAGACAACTTGGGATTCGACTTTCGGTTTCAGACGACATACCTTATGACGCTTATTTTGCAAGATATTCAGTTGACTGGTATTGGCACGTACGAGTTTCATGTACTATTAGAAGAGTACGCTATGCTTGGTGAATGGGGACGCGCAAGCCTCACAATCAGCGAAGCATAAGGAGCGGTGCAGTCATGAAGGTTCTGAAAGCCAAAATTGTCCACGACACGAAGATAGGTGTTTTCTATCAGTCGGAATCGAAAACTGCAGTCAAATATCCCGAAGACGAGGGCTCGCCCCTGCTGAAGAGACTCGCGCCCAGGCGACCTCCACTCAATCCAGCGCCGCCAGAGGAAGACGACAATACCACTCCAGCAAAACAAGACGAATCGTGAATCCGACAAGCAACCATGTCACAACTGAACGCTAAAATTGTTCATGACACGAAAGCGGTTGTGTTCTATCCTTCGCCGAACAGGATCTGCCATACCGATGAGAATGCGCCGCCGTTAAAGACGCGCGCCAAAGTTGCATCGGCCGTACCCGCCACCGCCTAGAACGGGCGCCAGGCAAGGCGACAGCGAAACGGAGTAAGTTATCGGCTTTTCAATCGGCACAGCGGGCGTTGGAACGGGCAGCCCGCGCGGCACACTGGACGCTTACGCGGATAAGGTAGAAGGCCGCTCCTTCAACTTGCGCGTCGTCTGGCACATGCTCGTTTTCGTTAAGCCCTACACCATGCAAATGCTTGGCGCCTTCTTCGCGATGCTGGCTGTTTCCGGCTTGACGCTGCTCGCGCCCTTCCTGGTCAAGCTTGCCATCGACGGTCCGATTCTCGCTGGCGACTTGAATGCCTTGAATGAAATCGTGCTGGCCCTGTTGGCCGCCTTCGTCGGGCTTTACCTGTCTTCGATGGCGCAGCGCTACCTGCTCAGCTGGGTGGGGCAGCGGGTGCTGGCGGATTTGCGCTCGGCGCTGTTCCGCCATCTGCAGGAATTGCCGCTTGCGTATCACGACAGCCACATCATCGGCGTGACCATTTCGCGCGTGATCAGCGATGTCGGCGTGATCAATCAGTTGTTGTCCCAGGGTTTGATCACCCTCACCGGCGACAGTCTGCTCTTGGCCGGCATCGTGATTGTGATGCTCTCGCTAAATTGGCAGCTGGCGCTGGTGACATTCTCCATTGTGCCAGTCATTGTGCTGGTGACGATGGTTTTCGCCCAGAAGGCGAAACTGGCTTTTCGCAATACGCGCGCGCGCAACGCCAACATGATCGGCGACCTGGCGGAAAACCTGAGCGGCATCCGCGTGATTCAAGCCTTCGCCAACGAAGAGACCAGCTCGGAGAAATTCAACACCGTCAACGGCGCGAACCGCGACGCCCATGTCGAGGCGATGTCGCTATCCTTTATATTCTTGCCCACAGTTGAATTCCTGGGCATGGTCGCGACCGGGATTGTGCTGCTCTTCGGCGGCATGAGCGTAGCGCAAGGCAATTTGACCTTGGGCACGGTGATCGCCTTCCTCGCTTACGTCAACCGTTTCTTCCTTCCCGTGCAAGAGCTAAGCCAGCTCTATGCCACCATGCAGACGGCGATGGCGGGCGGCGAGCGTGTGATCAACCTGCTGCAAACGGAACCGGCGATCAAGGACAGCCCCGATGCGCAAAAGATGCCACCGATAGAAGGACGGATCGAATTCCGCGATGTGCATTTTGCTTATCGCGAAAACTTGCCCGTCCTGCGCGATATCAATTTGGATATTCCGGCAGGGACGATGGTTGCGCTGGTGGGGCCCACGGGCGCCGGCAAAACATCGATTGCCAATCTAATCGCGCGCTTTTATGATGTCAGCGCCGGCGGGATTCTCATCGACGGCATCGATATCCGCGAAGTTGAACAGCGTTCGATGCGCTCGCAGATGGGCTTGGTGTCGCAGGATCCCTTCATCTTTGCCGGTACCATCGCCGATAACATCCGCTTTGGAAAACCTGACGCGAGCATTGAGCAGGTGATCGCCGCCGGTGAACTAGCCAACGTCGGCGAATTTGTGAGCGACCTGCCGCATGGATATGAAACCGAGATTTTCGAAGACGGCGCCAATCTATCGGTGGGTCAGCGCCAGCTGATTTCGATTGCGCGCGCGATTCTGGCCGACCCGCGCATCCTGATAATGGACGAAGCGACTTCAAGCGTGGACATGGTCACCGAAGCGCTGATACAGGATGCCCTGCGCAAACTGCTCAGCGAGCGTACCGCCTTCGTGATCGCCCACCGGCTTAGCACAATTGTGAATGCCGATCTCATCTGTGTGGTCGATGATGGTCGCGTCCGCGAGATGGGCGCGCACAGCGAATTGCTGGCGCGGCGCGGGCTATATCACGAACTCTATCAGCGGCAATTCGTCGACCTGGCGGATTGAAGTCCCAGCCATAGAGCCAGAGTAGCGCAAATCGACGATAGTAGCACTGCCTATTCGTCGGCTTCATTCTTGTTCGGCGGATCTTCCGGCTGCTGTTTAGGCCGCCTGGGGGCTCGCCGCTTGAGCTTGGGCGCGTCCTTGTCATTGGGATCTGGCATCTTTGCCGGCTCAAGTACGCCAACATGATTCTTGGCATCGTAGAGGAAGGTTACATCTGGCTCATTCATCTCGTACAATTCCTATATGTCCCTTAGACCAATTTTAGGCTAGCTCGTCCCCACTCGCCCCTTTCAGCGTAGTCGGCAACAAGCACATGAAATTCGTAGGTACCGAAACCTATAAATCTCATATCCGGAATCCTGTGAATATATCGATATACAATTGTATGTCGAAAGTCAAACACCAGTTCCCGCTCATCCAATACATCTTCCCCGCCCGGCGCCGCCAATTGCAGCAGGCCGGGGTGAAGCCGCCGGTCAACGTCGAATTCCGCTGTCCATTGAGAAACAATCCAAAGCGGCCCATCAATAGAAAGTATTGTGTTAATGGGCGAATTGCGAAAGCGATCGCCGACTCTTATTGCAGTAATGACATTCTTCAAAGCGATGCTGCCTGAGGGCGCAGCGTCTACTTCCGAGCACAGCAATGTCCAATCGTGTCGCATCGGTCTTTAGCTTCTCCACAGGAAGCGCACATGTCCAAAAGTATTATAAAGGACAGGAAGACCGATTACAATCAACGCGTATTCCTTGAAAATCAGCGACGATACGCAGAATAGGGCCATGGCATGAAAGCACTGATTACCGGCATCAGCGGGCGCGTCGGCGCCAACCTCGCCCAAGTGATGAAGCAACGGGGCTATGACATCCGCGGGTTGGTCATGCCGGATGATCCGCAAGCGCCCAAAGCGGCGAAGCTCGGCGTAGAAATAGTCGAAGCCGATATCGCAGACGCCGATCGCGTGCGGGCGGCGGCAAATGGCGTCGACGTCATCGTTCATCTGGCGGCGCAGATACCGCAAGGCGATTCGCCGTCGGAGCGCATGCTCGATGTCAACACGCGCGCCACCATGAGTTTGCTCGAGGGCGCGCTGGCCTCTCCCGCGCCGCTACAGCGCTTTGTGCTGGCCAGCACCTACCAAGCCTACAATCCCTTCGTCACCGCGCCGGTCACATTCGACGAGAACAGCCCGCAGAAACCGATCGATATCTATGCCTTGACCAAGCTGCTGTCTGAGGAAATTTGCTTCGCATACATGCGCGAATATGGATTGCCAGTGACGGCATTGCGATATTGTTCGATCAAAGCGGCAAACGAAGTGCTCGGCATGCTTCACCCGGCTTGGCTCAATTACTTCATTGAAATGACCCTGTCCAATAATCGCATTCCCTGGTTTGGCGCTGAACATATCGACGAAACCAAGGCGATCATGCGCGAGCTGCTGGAAACGCCGGATGCGGTCTGCGCGGTGACCGACGCCAATGGTTTGCCCTGGCGGCTGGTTGTCACCGATGTGCGCGATGTAGTCGCTGGCACGATTCTGGCGCTGGAAAGCGACAATGCGGTCGGCGAAGCCTTCAACATGACCGGCGCGCCGCCAATAAGTTATCCCGAGGCAGCGCGCTTGCTGGCTGATGCGACCGGCCGACCCTATCGTGATGTGACGATGCCGTTCTGGCGCGGCGCGGACGCATCAACCGAAAAGGCGCGCGCGATGCTGGGTTACAAGCCGCAATACACTTTTGACAAAATGGTGGAGACGGCGCTCGCCTATCAGCGCGGCGAGCCAATTGACCAGGTTCCAAACTAATAGAACCCTTCAAACACTGCGCCTAGGGAGAAGTCCCGCGCAGGAAATCCAGGGACTGTCGCATGCCGACGGCGGGCGGCGGAAGCTGGTCGGGGAACCAGCGCCGCTCGTATTCCAGCGAGTAGAATCCGTCATAGCCCAGGTCGTTCAGGGAAGCGACGATCATCTCCCAGGGCATAATGCCCTCCCCGAGCACAGCCGCGATGCGCTCGGTGCCGCGCCAGTAAAAGTCCTTGACATGCACATGTTGGATGCGCGGACCTTGCAGGGCGATGGCCATCTCAAACACTTCGCTGTTCATGAACGCGAGATTGGCTTGGTCATAGAGCACGCCGACGTTGGGCAAATCTACCGCGCGCGCGATCGCCATAGTCATTTCCGCCGAGGTCGCCATCGTATCCATGTGGTTCTCGATATTCAGTCGCGCGCCGGCCGCCTGAGCGTATTCGCCTGCTTCGCGCAGCGATTCAGCCAGCCAGCCCAAAGCCCTGCCTTGCTCAGCAGGCGCCACTTCGCGCCCGCCGAATACTCGGATGGCGCGGCATTCCAGCGCGTCGGCGATATCGACCACGCCTTTGAGCTCGGCGACCGCTTGAGCGCGCGCGCCCGCATCGGGATGATTCATGTCTTTGGCATACGGTACCAGACCGGCGACGACAAGCCCGGCGTCTACAGCGCGCTGGCGGATGCGGTTTAGCTCGGACGATGATGCAGCGAGGTTTACACCGCAACGATAATCATCGGCGCAGATAATCTCAATGCCGTCCAAACCGAGGCCGGCGAAAAGGTCGATCGCCTCCAACACGGTTGATTCGGGACAACCCATCGTGTGACCGACAATCTTCATCGCCTAAAGCCCCCGCAATTGATCTCGGCGCTCGCCATTTGGTGACGCTAAAGCGGCGTACAAGCTTAAGCTATAGGATACATCGTTTTTCCTTCATCGTGTAATGCTTGGCCGGTCCCAATGCGTCGAGTCTATTCGCCTTCAATATACATGGAATGTACGCTGCCGAAACGCATGTCGCCGAACTTTCGACCGCAGCGACAAAATGCGTTACGATTGTTGGCGACTTGGCACTATCTGAAATTTGACATTTATGGGGCGCGCGCGGCAAATGGAAGAAGCGACAACGAAAGGCGCCCCGCGTGAAGTCACCGTCAATTTGATCGACTGCGATGTCCATCCGTACCTGAAGCATCCGGATGAGCTGCGCGAGTACATGCGCGAGCCCTGGCGCAGCCGGACGATTCCCTCCCGCCGCCAGATTTTCTTGCCTCCGGGCGACGGCCGGCGGCTGGATGCTTTACCCGAGGACGGCAGCCCGGCCGGCTCCGATCCCAAACTGGTGGAGAAACAAGTGCTGCAAGGCATCGGCGCCGATTACGTCATTTTGATTCCTTCTTCCAGCATCAGCATCATTCCCGACCCGGTCTTCGCCGCCGAGGTCGCCCAAGCCTGGAACGATTGGCAAATCGACACCTGGCTGGGCAAATACAATTGGCATGGTCGATTCAAGAGCTCAATCGTAATTGCGCCCCAAAATCCCGAACGGGCGGTACGCGAGATCGAACGTCTGGCCGGTCATCCGCATCTAGTGCAGATTCTCGTGGGTTCGAGCGCGCAAGCGGCTTACGGCAAGCGCCAATATCATCCGATATGGGAGGCGGCGGCGCGCCATAACCTGCCGGCCGCGCTGCATGTCGAAAGCCCAATCGGTCCGACGCCGCCCACGCCGCTGGGATACCCCACGTATTTCCTCGAGTTTCACACACTTTATCCGACCATTTATATGACGCACCTGGTCAGCCTGATCGCTGAGGGCGTCTTCGAGAAATATCCGGATTTCAAATTTGTCTTCGTAGAAGGCGGCAGCGCCTGGCTGGCGCCAATCATGTGGCGGATGGACAAAGATTGGCGGGGCGCGCGCGCCGAAGCGCCCTGGCTGAAACGCCGTCCCAGCGAATACTTGCGCGATCACATTCGCTTTTCCACGCAGCCGATCGAAGAACCGGAAAATCCGCGGCACCTGCTGCAGATCTTTGAGATGATGGAGGCCGAGCATGTGTTGATGTTCGCTTCCGATTATCCGCATTGGGACTTTGACGACCCGAAGCGCGCTTTCCCGCGCATGCCGGAAGAATTGAAGCGGCGGATTTTCTGCGAGAACGCGCGTGAATTGTATAATCTGCCGGCGACACGCAGAGCCGACAGTTTAGACTCGATCCATGCGACCGATGAATCGCAACAAATTATCGGAGCCAGCCACTGAATGGGAAAATATGTCGTGGGCAAGGTTTCAGAATTGCCGCCAAGCAGCCGCCGCATTGTCCGCGTGAACGGGCGCGAAATCGGCGTCTTCAACGTGAAGGGAAAGTATTATGCCCTGCGCAATGTCTGCCCGCACCAAAGCGCGCCTCTCTGTTTGGGCGAACTGACCGGCTTGGCGGTCTCCGATGAGCCGGGCGAGATCGAGTGGACGCGCGAGGGCGAGATTCTGCGCTGCCCCTGGCATGGCTGGGAATTCGATATATCGAACGGCTCTACCATATTCCAATCGAAGGCGCGGGTGAAAACCTACGAAGTCCAGGTCGAAAAAGCAGCGCTCGCGCGCATGATTGAAGGGGTTGAGACTTACCCGGTGACTGTGGAAGATGAGGTGGTTATCCTTGAATACTGAGCGACCCGCCACAATATGCGCGATTGATGTAGGGGCGAGCCGGTGGGTCGCGTAGACACTGACCGTCGCTCGCCCGCGATGCGCAACAGCTTGCGCGACAAGAGGAGGCGGCCCGATGCGTATCGCCATGATTGAAGTCGGGCATTGGCATAGCGCGATGCACCTGCGCTCCTTTCGGCTGGCGGACGATGTGGAGATTGTCGCCGTCTCCGATCATCAGCCGGGCGTGGCGGCGGCTTTCGCTCGGGGGTCCGGCGGCCAGCCATTTGAGCGCTACCAGGACATGATCGAGCGCAGCAAGCCCGATTTCGTGGTCGCTATGGGCAGGCATGTCGATATGCCTGAGATTTGCCGCTTCATGCTGGAAACGGGCCTTCCCTTCGCGATGGAGAAACCCATCGGCATATCGGCGCGCGATCTGGCGCCGCTGGTTGATATTGCGGAAGCGCGAAACGCCTTCGTCGCCGTGCCACTCATCAATCGCTACAGCGGGATATGGCGCCAACTGGATGAATTGGAAAGCGCGGGCCGCGTTGGAGCGCGCTCCCATTATCATTTTCGCGTCATCAACGGTCCGCCTGACCGTTACGAATTGGATGGGGTGGGCTGGATGCTTGATCCGGCGGTTTCCGGCGGCGGCTGCCTGCGCAACGTCGGGATACATACAGTCGATGGCTTCTTGCGCTTCACCCAGGGCGAAGCGGTCGAAGTCCTTGGCGCCGCGGTCAGCCATCGCGCGCATGGCAAAGCGATTGAAGAAGTCTGCGCCGCGCTCTTGCGTTCGGAAAGCGGCGTTATCGGCACGATAGAAGCCGGGTATTCTTACGCGTCGATGAAGCCGGGTGGCGATTTCGAAATCCGGCTGTCGGCCGCCAACTGCTACCTGATAGATCGCAACGACACACTTGAAGTGGCGACGCTGGACGACGATACCGTGCGGACCGGCGCCTGTCCTGATCAGGGCGCGCGATATGATCAGTTCGGTCCCGATACTTTGGCGCGGCTTCGCGACGGACGGTCCCCGATCGCTACTCTGCGGGACTGCTATCGCGCGATGCAAATCATCGACGAGATATACGGCAAAGCCATACCTACACGGTAATCGAAAGCAAGTAATTGAAAAATTGCCCCGCGAAACAGAATCACTAGAATCATCAAATGCGTGTAGGGGCGAGCGCAGGTTAGTGTCGGCGACCTGTATCGACGCGACCTGCGCGACCCTTGGCTCGCCCGCAAATGACATAGATTAACAAGCATAATTTGCATGACTTGCTTGCATTTACTACCCTATGCGAGCCAGGCAAATGCGACGAAAGGCGGCATATCGAATCCAATTGAAAAGCAGTAAGCTAGTGAGTGGCAAGAGTTTCAACTTGAATTGATTCTGTAAGGAGGACGAAATGTCAAAGAAGTTACTTCTCATCGTACTGATCGCTGCGCTGGGAGTATGCTTAGCCGCCGCCCAGTCGGATGAGTCGGGCTCATTCCTGGTTGGCGAATTTGAAGGTCCGACGATCATCACCGACGAGGGGATGATGCCATCCATGTACAGCGAGTCGCCGATGCTGAGCGCAATGGTGGAAGCTGGTGACTTGCCGCCGGTCGAGGAACGTTTGCCCGCCAATCCCGGGGTCATTCAGCCGGCGCATGAGATCGGCCAATATGGCGGTCAGTGGCGCCGCGGCTATACCGGACCGGGCGACGTCTGGAACGCGCGCCGCATCGCTGGCAACGACAATCTCTTGTTCATGGATTACACCTTGAACGAGATCAAGCCCTGGGTCTTCGAAAGCTGGGAAGCGAACGACGATTTCACGCAATTCACCTTCGGCTTGCGCGAGGGCCACAAATGGTCGGATGGCGCGCCATTCACCGCCGACGACATCGTGTTCTGGTTTGAAGAACTCTTCCTGAACGAAGAATTTCTGCCAGCGCCTTCGACCTTTCTGTCGGTTAATGGCGAATTCGCCACGCTGACCAAGATCGACGATCTCACCGTGCAGTACAGCTTCAGCGCGCCTTATCCGCTCTTCCTCAAGGTGATGGCGACGCCATCAAGCAATATCGCCAGCCATGCGCGCCGCGGTTGGAACGGCCATGGCGGTTACGCGCCCGCGCACTACATCAAGCAGTTCCATCCCGATTTCGCTGATGAAGCGGAATTGAACGCGATATTGGAAGAGGGCGGCTATTCCAATTGGGTTGATCTGGTCAAATCCAAGAACGATTGGGCGCGCAATCCGGACCTGCCCACGCTGGCGCCTTGGCGCGTCAAACTGGCGCCGGCCGACAACCCGGTTTATGTGCTGGAGCGCAACCCCTACTACTTCAATGTGGATGCCGAAGGCAACCAGTTGCCCTATATCGACTCGATCGTGCTCACCTTAGCGGAAGACCTCGAGGTGCTCAATCTGCGCGCGATCGCCGGCGAGTACGATTTGCAGAGCCGTCATATTGACCTGCAGAAATTGCCGCTATATATCGAAAACGCCGAGCGCGGCGATTACTCAATCCGCCTTGATCCTTCCGACTATGGCGCCAACGTTTTGCTCTTCTTCGGCCAGACTTATAGCGCCGACGCCGAGATCGCCGGCTGGCTGCAGAATGTCGATTTCCGCCGCGCCGTCTCGATGGGCGTTGATGGCGGGCAGGTCAATGAGACCTTCCTTCTGGGTTTGGGCGTCGCGCGTTCCGTCGTGCCGACAGCCGCCAATCCCTATTACCCGGGCGAAGAGTATGAGACGCTTTATACCGCCTTTGATGCCGACGCCGCCAATCAACTGCTCGACGACATTGGCTTGTCGGCGAAAGACGGCGACGGCTACCGCCTGCGCGCGGATAACGGCGAACGGCTCACCCTGACGCTAACTACGCCCGGCGCCAGCTTTGTGCCCTATCCCAAGATCGCCGAGATGGTTGCCAACCAGCTCGGTGGCATCGGCTTGCATGTCATCCCTGAGCAGCTGGAGCGCAGCCTGTGGCAGTCGCGCATCGACAACGGCGAGATTCAGCTGAGCTTGTGGGACAACGGCGGCACCGAGGATGTCTTCCTGCACTTCAACAATACCTGGCTCTGGGCGCGCCCGAATTACACCGACTGGATGCGCAGCGGCGGCGCCATTGGCGACGAGCCGCCCGCCGAGATTAAAGAGGCGATGGAGATCTGGGTGAGTGGTCCCGCCTTGCCGCCGGATGAGCGGATTGAAGCGGGCAAGCGCCTCTGGGTGCTCTTTGCCGAGAACGTCTGGCAAGCGGGCATCGTCGGCAGCTCGCCGGCTGTGCTGGGTACGCGCGTCGTCAAGAATGCCATGGGCAATGTTCCTGCGCGGCAGCTTTCCAACGTGCTCTGCATGACGCCCGGCTGTACGCTGCCGGAGACCTATTTCATCCAGCGTTAGCGCAAGAGCCATTCACCCCCACCCTAAATCCCTCCCCCATCAAGAGGGAGGGACTTGATTGGCGCTCCATTTACGGCAATCCTCCCCTTCCCTCCTTGTGGGCGCGCGTAGACACTGCACTACGGGAAGGGGCCGGGGATGGGGGGCAAACTAATACAGATCAACCCACTATGTTGACCTACATCATTCGCCGTTTCCTCTTGGCGCTGATCACAATCTGGGCGATCAGCGTATTGTCCTTCGCCATCATCCAACTGCCGCCGGGCGATTATGTCACCGCGTACATCGCCCAATTGGCGAGCAGCGGCGTTGACGTCACGCCCGAGTTCGCCGAGAACCTGCGCCAGCAATATGGCCTGGACAGCCCGATAACCGTTCAGTATCTGAAGTGGATGCAGCAAATCTCGCGGGGCAATTTCGGGCGCTCGCTGGAATGGCGTGCGCCGGTTCTCGACATCATCGGCGACCGCCTTTGGCTGACGATGGCGGTATCCGTTTCGGCGGTGATTTTCACCTGGGGGCTGGCGCTGCCCATCGGCATCTACTCGGCCGTGCGGCAGTATTCAATCGCCGATTATATTTTCACCTTCATCGGCTTCATCGGTTTGGCTGTCCCCAGCTTCTTGCTCGCCTTGATACTGATGTATGTCGGCTTCCGCTACTTCGGCGCCAATATCGGCGGTCTCTTTTCACCGGAGTATCTGCAAGCCGACTGGAGCCTGGCCAAGCTGTGGGACCTCATCAAACACCTCCCGCTGCCCGCGCTGATACTTGGCGCCGCCGGCACAGCGCAGCTCATCCGCATCATGCGCGCCAATCTGCTCGATGAATTGCGCAAACCCTACGTCATCACCGCGCGCGCCAAAGGCATGTCCGAGCTTCGGCTCATCTTGAAGTATCCCGTTCGCGCCGCCATGAATCCATTCATCAGCACCCTCGGTTATTTGTTTCCCTTCATCATTTCGGGCAGCATTATCGTCGCGCTCGTTTTGGGCTTGCCCACCATTGGTCCCCTGCTCTTGCGGGCGCTGGTGGCGCAGGATATGTTCCTGGCTGGCACGATCGTGCTATTCCTCGGCATTCTGACCGTCCTGGGCACATTCATCTCCGACATTCTGCTGATGTGGATTGATCCCCGCATTCGCTTTGAGAGGCGCGAATGAGGAAAGCGAAATCGCCAGCGTCCGGCGAAAACAGGAACGAAGAAGCGCTGGTCACGAGCGCGGCCGAAGAACGGGTCTCGGTCGCGACGCAGTGGCAATTGATGTGGTGGCGCTTTCGCAAACACCGACTGGCGATGCTTAGCGGCTTTGTCATTATCGCCTTCTATTTGGCGGCGATCTTCGCTGACTTTCTAGCGTACGCCGATCCGCATAAGACCGAGGCATTCCGCTCCTTGATCGCGCCGCAGCCGATTCACTTCTTTGATGAAGGCCGCTTCAGCCCGCATGTTTTCGCGCTGACCGGCAAGCGTGATCCGCGCACCTTCAAACGCGTCTACGAGCCCGACCCGGAGCAAAAGGTCCCGCTGCGCTTCTTCGCCGAAGGATACGAATACAAGTTCCTCGGCCTCTTTCGCACGAATCGCCATCTGATCGGGGTTGAGGGCGGGAATGCCGAAGAGCTGATATTCCTGCTGGGCACCGATCAACTGGGGCGCGATCTTTGGTCGCGCTTGATGATCGCTTGCCGGCTCTCGCTGACGATAGGATTAGCCGGCGTCACGCTCAGTTTGGTCCTGGGGGTATTGCTCGGCGGCATATCCGGGCTTTACGGCGGCGCGATCGACACGCTGATTCAGCGCGTCATTGAGATACTGCGCTCGATACCGACGATACCGCTGTGGATGGGATTGGCGGCGGCGATGCCGCGCGATTGGGGCGTGGTCCAGGTGTATTTCGCCATCACGGTGATCTTGTCCCTGATCGGCTGGACTGATCTGGCGCGCGTCGTTCGCGGTCGCTTTCTCGCTTTGCGCGAAGAAGACTTTGTGCTGGCGGCGGATCTGGCCGGCGTGAGCCAGATGCGCATTATTTTGCGCCACATGGCGCCTTCATTCCTCAGCCACATCATCGCGGCGACTACGCTGGCGCTGCCCAATATGATCATCAGCGAAACGGCGCTCAGTTTTCTGGGCTTGGGGCTGCGGCCGCCAGCGGTGAGCTGGGGCGTGCTGCTGCAAGACGCGCAGAATATCCAGACGGTGGCGCTATCGCCCTGGCTGCTTTCGGCGGCGCTGCCGGTGGTCGTCGTGATCTTGGCATTCAACTTCCTGGGCGATGGCTTGCGCGACGCGGCGGATCCTTATGGCTGATCAAATTGCGCGCGCGAATGGACCGCCGCCGATTTTATCGGTGGACAACCTGAAGACTTATTTCTTCACGGATGAAGGCACGGTCAGAGCGGTTGACGGCGCCAGTTTTGAGGTTCAAGCCGGCAAGACGGTCGGCATCGTCGGCGAGAGCGGCTGCGGAAAAAGTGTCACGGCGCTTTCGATTCTGCGCATCGTTGAGCGCCCAGGGCGCATCGTCGAAGGCGAGATCCGGCTGCGCCGCGCTGGCGCCAAGGCGCCAATTGACCTGGCAATGCTTGACCCAGAAAGCGCGGAGATTCGCGCCATTCGCGGAGGCGAGATCGCCCTGGTCTTTCAGGAGCCGATGACTTCCTTCAGCCCGCACTATACCATCGGCAATCAGATCGCGGAGACGATTCAACTGCATCAGGACCTTGGCAAAGAAGAAGCCCGAAACCGGAGCATTGAGCTTTTGCGGATGGTCGGCATTCCCAATCCCGAGCGGCGGATTGACGAGTACCCCTTTGAGCTGAGTGGCGGCTTGCGGCAGCGCGTGATGATCGCGATGGCTTTATCGTGCAATCCGAAGCTGCTGATCGCCGATGAACCGACCACCGCCCTGGATGTGACGACCCAGGCGCAGATCTTGGACCTGCTGCGCGATATTCAGCAGCGGACCCAGATGTCGGTCATGATTATCACCCATGATATGGGGGTCATCGCTGAAATGGCTGACGATGTCATCGTGATGTATCTGGGACGAGTGGTCGAGAGCGGTCCCGTGGACGAGATATTCCACCAGCCCAAACACCCCTATACGCAGGCCCTGCTGCGCTCGATCCCCAGCATATTTGCCGAGCCGCGCAGCAAACTGCCGACGATCGCCGGCTCGATTCCGCATCCGCATAATCGACCGACCGGCTGCCCATTCCATCCGCGCTGCGCCGAAGCCATGCCCGGCAAATGCGACCGACACGAACCGCGCCTGCGCCCGATCAGCGAGGCTCACTTTGCCAGTTGCTTCTTATATCACGAGCCGGAAGCGGTGGCGCCAAGTTAGTCGAATGTGTGTAGGGGCGAGCCGGTGGCTCGCCCACAATATATGTATGATGAGGTAAGAATGCGGACGGCCGTCCCACTATTGGAAGTACGAAACCTGCAACGCTTCTTCCCGATTCGGAAAGGGCTGCTGCGGCGCGTCGTGGGGCAGGTGCGGGCGGTTGACGACATCAGCTTTCACATCAACAGAGGCGAGACCCTGTCGCTGGTCGGCGAGAGCGGCTGCGGCAAGACAACGACAGCGCGCTGCATTTTACGCGCATTGAAGCCGACCGCTGGTGAAGTGCTTTTTCAGACCGCCGAGGGCGATGTGGTCGATACCGCGGGGATGCCCAAGCGCGCGCTGAAGCCCTTCCGCCATCAGATGCAGATGATCTTCCAGGACCCGTTTTCCTCGCTCAATCCGCGCATGACCGTCTTTGATATTGTCGCCGAGCCATTGCTCGCCAGCGGCGTCAAGAAGCGCGAACAGCGCCGGCGCCGCGTAGAAGAATTGCTGGAGCTGGTGCGTTTGCGCCCTGAGTTCATGCAGCGCTTCCCACATGCATTCAGCGGGGGGCAGCGGCAGCGCATTGGGATCGCCCGCGCGCTGGCGCTCAATCCCAGTCTGATCGTCGCCGATGAGCCGGTCTCGGCGCTGGACGTCTCGGTGCAGGCGCAGATTCTCAATCTGATGCTCGATCTGCAAGACGAACTCGGCTTGACCTATCTGTTCGTGGCGCATGACCTGAGCGTGGTCAAGCATATCAGCGACCGCGTGGCGGTGATGTATGTCGGCAAGATCGTGGAAATCGCCGAGACGAAAACGCTTTTCGAGGCGCCCAAGCATCCCTATACCGAGGCGCTGCTATCGGCCGTGCCTAAGCCAGACCCGCGCCTGCGCTCCGAACGTATCGTGCTGCAAGGTGAAGTGGCTGATCCAGCCCATCCGCCCGCCGGCTGCTATTTTCATCCGCGCTGCGCTCATGCGATTGACCGCTGCCGAAGGGAGACACCGCGGTTGGAAGAAGTTGAGCCCGGACACTATGTATCCTGCCATCGCGCGCGCGAGATTACCTTGCAAGGAGTGGCCGCGCAGACGAGCAATGCCTGAGATTCGAGTCGGCATCGTCGGCTGCGGCTTGATCGGGAGACAGTACGCCGAGCGCTTGCCAAAGCTGGGAGCGCAAGTCGTAGCTGTCGCCGACCCATTGATGGAGCGCGCATTGCCGGTCGCTGAAATCTGCGGCGCGGCAAGTTTTCTCGATGCGCAAGAACTGCTGGCGGGGCGCGAGATCAACTTGCTCTGCGTTTGCTCGCCCACGCCATTTCACCACGAGGCAGTAATGGCGGCGGCGCGCCAGGGAAGCCACATCTTCTGCGAGAAACCGCTGGCGGAGAACATGACGCAGGCGCGGGAAATGTGCCGCGCCATTAGCGAAGCCGGCGTAACGCTGGGGATGGGCTTCAAGTTGCGTTATGAAGCGGTCTTCGCCCGCGCCAAGACGCTGATAGAGGCTGGCGAAATCGGACTGCCGCTTTATTCCATCTTCAGTTATTTTCAGCAGGTCCCGCCGCCTGAGCGCAGTTGGTACACCGAATTTGGCGCCGCGCGCGATAATATCGTACACGCGATTGATCTGTCCAATTGGCTATTGAACCGTCAGCCAGTGCGAGTCAGCGCTCGCCTCGATAATCGCCTCGGCTTCAAAGGCGAGGACAAGGTCTTCCTGCAACTGGCTTATGAGGACGGCGCGCGCGCGTCAATTCATGGCGGCTGGGTCGGTAGCGATTATCCGCCGGTGGCCTCCTCTGACGACATTCTGTTTCAGATTGTCGGCGAGACTGGCTACATCGCCGGCGATCGCGCCGGGCATTTGGTTTCCGCCACCAAACGCGGCATTGAGCGCAGCGCACTCGAGCCGATAGACGCCTTTAACGCTGAGCTGGCGGATTTCCTCAACGCGCTCCGTCGTGGTCAGCCGCCGCCTGTGCCCGCTGACGCCGGCTTGATCGCGCAAGCGGTCATTGAGGCTGCATTTGAATCCAGCCGCAGCGGCGATGAAGCAGCGCTTGATCCGCGCGATCGCACTGTCTGGTGAGATCGTCCTCCTGGATTTGACCTCATTCGGTGATTGATCCGACCTCAACGCGCCTTTCGGTCTCGTGGCTGCGCAGGGCGGCGCTCAACAGGCGCTGTATTTCCGCGCCTTGCTGGAAGCTGGGCTTCAGCTCCCTGTCATCTATAATCCCATTGATGAATCCCCGAATCATGAAGTCTTCCGAGCGGAACATGTCGCGGTAGGTGTTATGCGCCGTGTCGCGGCGGGCATTGCCCCAGATGTGATCGGGAATCGGCAGTTCGCGCACCATGCCTTCGCCGACGCGCGCGCCTTTGACCTGCTGAATCTTGTCCCAGTCACTGAAGCTGTAAAGCGTGCCATCGGAACCGTGAAATTCCATGTGATGCGTTTGACCGAAGGGCGTATCCTCATAACAAAGAGCGGTGCAATGAATCATGCCCAGGGCGCCGCTGACGAATTCAAGCGTCAGCATGCAGGAGTCATCGAGGACCTCATAGGGCTCGCCGTCGGGGTCAACCGGCGGGCGCGGCACTGTGTATCCCAAGCGGCAGGTAATTGCGCTGATTTCGTCGTAGAGCCATTCAGCGAGATACAAAAAGTGCGAGCCCAGATCGCCAAGGACTCCGGAGCCGGCGATCTTGCGGTCGAAGCGCCAGCGGTAGTCGCCCTCGCGGGCGAATCCCGTATAGTAGCGCATATTGAGATGGTAAGGCTTGCCAAGGTAACCATCATCGATCAACTCTTTGAGGTAGCGGGCGGTCGGCATAAAGCTGTAAGTGAAGGGCACCAGCGTCTTGAGCCCGCGCGCCTTGGCCCGTTCCGCCATTTCCCGCGCCTGCGCGTAGGTGAGCGCGATTGGCTTTTCGCAAAGCACGTGCAAGCCCCTGTCCAAGGCGCGCATGCTGATTGGATAATGACTGCTGTTCGGCGTCGAGATCACGACGGCATCGAGATCGGCATTGTCAATCATCTCGCGGTAATCAGTATAGACCTGCGGAATATCCCAGATTTCCGCCATCTTCCGCGCATTGTCCCGATTGCGGCCGCAGATGGCGACCGTCCGCGCCTGCGGGTGGCTGGCGAGCGCGGGCAGGTGCATGGCGTCCGCCCACCAACTGCTGCCTACGACGCCTACCGATACTATGTTGCTAGTCATGTAGAACTTCCGTAAAATGGCAAGGATTCTGCACCGGTCAATTGTAAGGTTCGGATTGGCTTTCGGCAATAAACGCTTTGCGAGCGAGGCAAATGAATAGATTCCTGGATTACGAATTGGTCGAACGGCTTCTCTTCACCGCAATCGTCGTCGGCATCCTGATGGCGGCTGGCGGCGCGTTTCGCTATTTGATGATTAACAATCAGCTCTCGGAAAACCTGGCGGCGCAAATCCACGACGATGGCGGCGAGGTCGCGATCGAGAGCAAGAGCCAGGCGCAGGGCTTGATGGCAGCCGACATTGAGCGGCGGCGCCTGGTTTCCGAGCAGTTCAATATGATGATCCTCGGCGGCGTCGGCCTGGCGCTGCTGGGCTTGGGCTGGCTGGGCACGGACATCGTCCGCGGACGGCGGAAGCGCGCGTCGAGGATCAACGAATCAAGCGCGACAGCCGTTTAATGCGCTATGCTTTAGGCAACTGATTCATTCCATCGCCAGCAAGAACCATTGCAAATGTCGAATCAAACAGCTGTAGACGCCCCTGACTGGACCCTTCGTCAAGCCATAGCATACGCGCTCAAGCCTCAGATGATCCTGCGAAGCGTCTTGGCAAGCGCCATCATCTGGCTGCTGATGGCGAGCGCGATGCCTTCCTACGCCGGACTGATCTTCCAGGGTAAGCTGGCCGGTTACTTTGCCGCCGGCCTGGCGATTGTGCTGGTTAGCGAAATTGTAGTCGTTCTAGTCACTTCCCTCTTTAGCTCTGACCATGCGACGCAAGTCGTGCCGCAAAGCCCTACGGCTGTAATCCAGGGTTTGATCGCCGCCAGCGCGGTCGATGCCTTGCCGGCCGAACTAGCGCCGGAGGAGCTTTTCGCAACCGTATTATTGGTTATCGTGCTTTCTTCTATTCTTGCCGGGATCTTTCTAGCGCTGCTGGGCATGGTGCGCGCCGGAGGTTTGATCCGCTATATCCCTTATCCAATAGTTGGCGGTTTTATGGCCGGCTTGGGCTGGCTGATATTTGACGCCGGCTTCCGGGTGTTGGTTGGTCTTAGACTAAACATGTTGGTTGGTTTTAGACAAGACCCCGCGTCCTTGCCCATCTTGCTGGAGAGTGGAGTCGCCTCGCGCTGGCTGCCGGCCATCGTCTTTGCCTTTTGCCTCCTTGGCTTGCGGGCTCGAATCAAAAGCACACTGGTCATGCCGGCCGCCATCATTGCCTCGCTTATCCTGTTTTACTTGTGGGCATATCTTATCGTGGGCGATGTAAGCAGAGTCGTGGACGAGGGTTGGCTGCTGCCAAACGTGTCAGATGCATTGAACTGGACGCTGCCTGATCTCTCCGTTATCTCACGCATTGATCCGGCCGTGCTAGCGGCAATCGCCGGCGATGTCTTGACCTTGATCGTCGTGCTGACGCTTAATCTGTTTTTGCGCGCCAGCGCCCAGGAAATAATCGTCAGCCGCGAACTGAATTTGAATCGCGAATGTATCGTCAATGGCGTCGCCAATGTCGCTTCCGCCGTATCAGGCGGCGGGGTGGTGGCGTATCACGGACCTATCTCCTCCGCATTGGTGCACGCCATGCGCGTCAATGGTCGCCTGGTTGGCATTATCCTGGCGTTCATGTTCTTGCTGACACTCTTGGTCGGCGGCGCCCTTTTCTCGCAAATCCCGCGTTTTATTCCCGCCGGACTGTTGATGTACTTCGGCTTGCAATTTATGAAAGAATGGCTGCTGGATAGTTGGTCCAGTTTGCCGCGCCAAGATTATATCGTAATCGTCGTAATCGCCTTGGTCACCGCGCTCTTCGGCCTTTTGGCGGGCATCGCCGTCGGCATTATCGTCGCCATTTCATTCTTCGTTCTGGAATACAGTCGTATGGAAGTCATCAAGCAAGAGTTCTCCGGCAGCTTCCATCGCAGCAATCTTGACCGCTCTTTCGCGCAGAATCAATTGCTGCAAAAGGAGGGCGAAGGAATCCTGATATTGCGCCTGCAGGGTTATATCTTTTTTGGCACCGCCTATCGCTTTTACGAACATGTTGTATCGCGCATTTCGGCGGACAAAAGCGGTCGGCTGCGCTTCGTTATTCTCGATTTCAAATCTGTGCGCGGCTTTGATGTCTCAACGATGGTGGACTTCCAGAAGCTGAAGAAGCTGACCGACGCCAACGACATCGAATTGCTCATTTCGGATGCGGCGCCGCATTTGCAGACGCTGCTATCCGATGGCGGAATTGTGGAAGCGGGACCGGATCAGCCGCCGCATTTCGACGATCTGGATCGCGCGCTGGAGTGGTGCGAAAACATCCTGCTGGCGGAGGCGAATCTGCTGCATGCGAATCAGGTCACCTTGGAGCAGCAGTTGGCGCAGCATGCGATCATCCGCGCAGAAGACGCCGCGGCCGCGCAGGCAGCGCTGGAGCGGATCGAGACGCGGGTCGGCGACACGGTTTTCCGCCAGGGTGACGAATCCGATGCGCTCTACTTCATCGAATCTGGACGCGTTGACGTCCTCCTGCGCGATGAGGCCGGTCACGTTCTGCGCCTGCGCAGCATGACCGCCGGCGCCGTGATTGGCGAAGTGGGCTTTTACCTGGGCAAGGCGCGCTCGGCTTCCATCGTGGTGACCGAAGCCGGCGTTCTTCAACGGCTGACTCACGAGGCGCTGCGCCGCATGGAAGTGACAGCGCCGCAGACGGCCACGGCGATTCATGTCTTCATCGCCAGTCTGCTATCCGACCGGCTGTCGACGACCAACCGCCTGGTGCAAGAATTGATGGACTGAGGGCGCATCATAATAAAAGGACGCTTGAGTCAAGGGACAAGCGACGCGTTACAGCTGCGGAGATCGCATCAATTTGATACATTTGTTCAACAATTAGAGTGCGATCAATTTTTGCAAGAAGGCTCTGCTCGCTTGCATTCCGATACGATTGTTTGGAGACAAGATCAGCTTGTTCAGCATAGAGCCTTGAAACTGCGTTACTCCTCTTGAATTGCGGCCTGCCCAATGTTTCAGAATGATAGTTGAGTTCACCAAGTCTGTCTGAAACATGGATACTAAAACCTGGTTGACAATTTTGTCCGGCTCTATGCCGATAAAGTAAAACATGAAAACCGATTTGTCTTTCGATAAGTATTCAAGAAGCTTGTCAATATTGTACGCTTTAGGATTAGAATTCAGCAACATAATCTTGGTTTTGACGTCTGTTGCCGTCTCAAATTGGTCGAACACGCGTGTATAGTCACCAAGGTCATTTGTAGTCCTGAACCTGGGTTTTTCCCTGTGACCCTGCAGTACGGCATCAATTAACTGATTTCTAATCTCATCGTTTTCGCCTGCGATCATATATTCAATAACCCTGCCGCGAACATTAACATTCTCGATATGACCGGCCACCAATATCGCATCGGTCACCCGACTCACCCGTGAGTTCAAGTCTGATTTCAAATGGTCATACTCCGGCGATTGGACAAATTTAGCCGCTCGCAATGGTGCGTCTAGAATCTTTTCCAACGAGATATCTGAGATGGAAAACTTGCTCCCAGAAGGCACAATGTCGTTCGTCGCCTCTACCAATCGAGGCAGGTTCTCGTTAAAACCTACCGAGTCGTGAATATTGAAGAGATCTTCAAAGTACTCTGGTTTATTCGGCAAATCATTAAAGGCTTTCACAATGTCAGAACCGTTTATGCTGCCCTTGATATTGTCAACGCGGAGATCTTGAGAGGAGTGGCTTATCTTTCGCAAGAACGTCGTGTTTGCCAGATAAAGGATATTCTTGGTAGGAGTAACTTGACAGACAATGAAAGGCAACTCATCATATTTCTGCAGAGTAGAAAGCGCTACTACTGTATTCGAGAAACTGTTGGAACGCGTTGAACTGAAGCGAATCGCATAATGCGACGAATAGTATACCGACCTATCCTTTATCAGTGCGAAATTCTGCTGCGTCTGCTCTGACAGAGTTGCCTTGTCTGCGATTCCGTCACGCGCCCTAATGTAGTCAATTAACTCAAACACAGCTCTGTTCATAGAAGCTGCCTTCGTTGCGGTTTCCTCTCAATCTTCTTGTCTGCCTCTGGGCTAAAATTTCTCTCCCAGAAAACTCCATCGTCATATCCTTGGATTCGTTTGTCGTATTCAGCAATCTCTATCCTTTTCTCAGCCAGACATGCGTAGCGCCTGTCGATTTCAATCCCAACGTAATGTCTTCCTAATTTCTTTGCGACCGTCGATGTCGTGCCAGAACCCAAAAAAGGATCAAGTATAACGTCACCGGGTTTTGAGCTTGCGAGAATAATCTTGGCGACCAGCTTTTCCGGTTTCTGCGTCGGATGCCCGGTGTTTTCGGCCATCGACCAGAAAGGCACAGTCAGGTCTGTCCAGAGATTAGACGGATGTGTAAGCCGGAAGTTTCCATTGGACTCTTCCGACCAGTCCTTGGGCTGGCCGTTGTCATGCCGATAGGGAGCAATCACCTTCTTTTTCAGTTTCACAGCTTCCACATTAAAGCAATACTCATCACTCACTGTCGCAAACCAAATATCTTCTGAAGCATTTTTCCAATTCGCCTTTGCGCCGCGTCCTTTTTCCCTTTCCCATGTGATTCTATTACGCACAGTGACATAATTGGACAGAACTCTGAACAGAGGCGACGAAGAGCGCCAATCACCGCATACATATATTGATGCATTAGGCTTAAGCCTTGAGAGAATCTTGCTGAACCAAGAACGTACCCACCTTTCGTAATCACCGCTTGCCATTCTCTTGAAAGATGACTTGCCGAAGACTTTGCTCATGTTATATGGCGGATCAACAAATAGCATGTCCGCAAAGCCTATGGGAAGGTAGTCAATGACTTCGAGCGCATCACCCAAGATCGTTTTGTCTATCACGTCCATCTCGTCCAACCGAGAATGTACAGTGAGCAGTCTATTTTCCAGAAGTTGACTCTCAGATTCGGTGACAGTGATGGTCTTATTTCTTGACGATCTTTTCGTCATCGCCCAATCTCCTTGATCTGACATTATTCTACATGACCCTGGCATCAGTTTTCGTAATCCGCGCCATAGTCCATATCCGGAATCGGACTCGCGCTGGTCCAGCCGCCATCAACCACGATCGCTTGTCCCGTGATTTTCTCCGACTCGGGTGAAGCCAAGAAAAGTACCGCGTTGGCGATATCCTCGGACTGAATCGCCTTGCCAACGGGAATCAGATTCCCCCAGCGCGCTTCATAATCCGGATCATCGTTGAGGTTGCGCGGCGTGATGACCGCCCCGGGCGCGACGCAATTGATCGTGATGCCGTGCGGGCTAAGCTCAAGCACGAGGTTGCGCGCGAGCATTTCCAGCGCCGCCTTGGTCATGCCATAGGCGCTGAGGTAGGGCACTGCGCGATGCCCGGTGACCGACGACATCAGCACGATGCGCCCGCCGCCGCCAGTCGCGCGAAACTGACGGGCAGCCGCCTGCGCCAGAAAATAACTGCCGCGCAGGTTGACGCTGACCACGCGCTCGAAATCAGCCGGCTTGTATGCGAAGAAGTCTCCCCAAGAAGTCAAGCCGGCATTGCAGACGCAGACATCCAGACCGCCGAAGCTGTCCACGGCTTGCTCCACCAGCCCGCGCACCGTCTCGACATCGGCGACATCGCCTGGCGCGGCGACGCAATTTGCGCCCGTCTCGCCGACGATCGCCTTGGCCGCGGCCTTGGCGCGCTCGGGCAGGATGTCGTTCAAGAGCATGGATGCGCCTTCAGCGGAAAACTGGCGCGCCACCTCGTAGCCAATGCCTTCGCCTGCGCCGGTGACAATGATCGTTTGGTTTGCGAATCGCTTCTGTGTCATAATCCACTCATTCGATTGCGTCTAGTCAAACTATTTTTACCACCGAGTACATTGAGCACACATAGGAATCATCATTGCTGTTCAGATCCGTAGGGGCGAGCCGACGGGTCGCGTAGACACTGACCGCCGCTCGCCCGTACAACGTGTGATCGTTTTGGTAGTGTCTTCCTTATAGGATTCTTGTACGCCGTTTGCTGGGAACCAGTTGCGCGCCTGATATGAGAGAATATACTCGGTATCCTCTTGACCCTCGGTGTACTCGGTGGTGAATGAATTCGAAATCTGGTTCAGGAGTTGGCAATATGCAAAGTGAAATCTACGGCGGGGCGGAGCTGCTGCCATCGACGCGAACGCGCGGGCAGGGCCGGGAAGGCAAGCTGCCATTTGATGAAGACATGCTGCTCAACGAAGCGAGCGGCAATCTATTCGCCATGACACAGAACGTGGCGATGGGCTGGCATCCGGAAGAGGTCAATCGCGAGCAGTATGTGATCGTCAGCACCAAAGGCGGTTTGCGCGCCGAAGACGGCAGTCCCTTGGCGCTTGGTTATCACACCGGGCATTGGGAGATCAGCCTGCTGGTGAGGGAAGCGGCTGAGACGATCCGCGCGCAAGACGCGATTCCTTTCGCCATCTACTGTTCCGATCCCTGCGATGGGCGCTCGCAAGGCACGACCGGCATGATGGATAGCCTGGCGTATCGCAATGACGCGGCCATCGTGATGCGGCGCATGATCCGTTCTTTGCCCACCCGCGATGGCGTCATGGGCGTGGCCACCTGCGACAAGGGGCTGCCGGCCGCCATGATCGCGCTGGCTGGCAGCGGCGATCTGCCCGGCATCATTGTGCCCGGCGGTGTGACCTTGCCGGCGGAAGGCGCGGAAGACGCCGGCGCCGTGCAGACGATCGGCGCGCGCTTCGCTCACGGCATGATCACGCTGGATTACGCGGCCGAGATGGGCTGCAAGGCTTGTGGCTCATCGGGTGGCGGCTGCCAGTTCTTGGGCACGGCGGCGACCTCGCAAGTAGTGGCGGAAGCGCTGGGGATGAGCTTGCCGCATTGCGCGCTCGCGCCATCGGGCGAAGCCGTCTGGCTGGACAATGCCAGGCGCTCGGCGCTGGCGCTGCTCAATATGAAGACCGCCGGCACGACGCTCGCCGATATTCTGACGCCGGCGGCAATGGAGAACGCCATGCTGGCGCATTCGGCGTTTGGCGGTTCGACCAATCTGCTGCTGCATATTCCCGCCATCGCCCACGCGGCCGGGCTGAAGCCGCCGACGGTTGATGACTGGATTCGCGTCAACCGCAGCACGGCGCGTCTCGTCGATGCCCTGCCCAACGGACCGCGCAATCATCCGACCGTGCAGGTCTATATGGCTGGCGGCGTACCCGAAGTCATGTGTCATCTGCGAAGCGCAGGGCTGCTGAACACCGATGCGCTGACGGTCACCGGCGACAAGCTGGATGCGGTCCTGGATTGGTGGGAGGGCAGCGATCGGCGGCGATTCGCGCGCGAGCGACTGCGAGAAAATGATGGCATCGACCCGAATGACGTCATCATGTCGCCCGACCAGGCGAAGGCGCGCGGACTGACCAGCACCGTGGTCTTCCCGCGGGGCAATATCGCGCCGCAGGGCTCGGTCATCAAGGCGACCGCCATTGACCCGTCGGTGATTGACGCCGACAAGGTCTATCGGCATCGCGGACCAGCGCGGGTGTTCACCTCGGAACGCGCGGCGATTCGGGCGCTGAAGGGCTTGGAGGGCGAAGCGGTCAAAGCGGGCGATGTGCTGGTCTTGACCGGCATCGGACCGATGGGCACCGGCATGGAAGAGACCTATCAACTGACCTCGGCTTTGAAATTCATCCCCTGGGGCAAACAAGTGGCGATTATCACCGACGCGCGCTTCTCCGGCGTTTCCACCGGCGCCTGCATCGGCCACGTCGGACCGGAGGCGCTGGCTGGCGGACCCATCGGCAAGCTGCGCGATGGCGACCTGATCGCCATCGAGATCGACCGCGACGCCCTTAGCGGCTCGGTGGATTTGGTCGGCACAGCGGCCCGTGAGCTCACGGCTGACGAGTCGCAGGCGTTGCTTGATTCGCGGAGGCCGCATCCTGACCTGCAGCCGCATCCCGATCTGCCGGCCGATACCCGTTTGTGGGCGGCGCTGCAAGCGGCGAGCGGCGGCGTCTGGGCGGGCAGCGTCTACGATGTGGACAAGATCAGCGAAGCGCTGGAGGCGGGTTTGCAAGCGGTCAGGGATAAAGAAACGGCGACAGAATCGTAATGGACGAATGATGAAGACCGCAGCGTTGAATCAACAGAACAAAGAAGCCGTCTGGGATTTCTGGCAGAAGCTGAATCACGCCGGCGGCGAGAACATCCCGCAAACGGTGCAAGCCGCCGTCCACGATGACGTCGATTGGAATGTCTCGGCGCCCATTGATCAATTGCTGGGCGCGGAAAACGCGATTACGGGATTCTGGACGCCCCTGTTTCACTCCTTTCCCGATCTAAAGCGCGAGCCTTACGTCTTTATGGGCGGCATCGACGAAAGCTCCGACCTGTACGCCACGGTCGGCGGCGAGCAGTGGGTCAGCGGCTGCGGTTATCTGACCGGCAGTTTCGAGCGAGATTGGCTCGGCATACCCGCCACGGGCCGGAAGACGAATATCTGGTTTGGCGTATTCTACGTCATGCGCCAAGGCAAAATCGCCGAAGCTTATTTGCAGCTAGACATACTGGCGGTGATGCGAGCGGCCGGCTTTCAAGCGCTGCCGCCGGCGCCGGGCGCGGAAGGCGGGAAGATACCCGGACCGCACGCCAAAGACGGCTTGATGCTGACCGAGCAGGACAGAATGGAATCACGCAAGAGCGTGCAGTTGGTACAGGCGATGGGGCAGGGCATGCGTCGATATCTGCGGGGCCGCGATGGCGGCGACTTGCGCTCCATGGAGCAGGACAAATACTGGCATCCGGATATGAAGTGGTATGGACCCAGCGGCATCGGCGCCTGCTTCAGCAAAGAAGAATACGAAGACTTCCATCAGCGTCCCTGGCTGGAGGGCTTCGGCGACCGCAATATCTCCCGCGCTGGCAGCGGTCGGCGCATGGGGCGCATCGGCGAGGGGGCCTACTGCGCCGGCGGCATCTGGGATACGGCTTACTCGCATCACAACGGCACATACGCCGGCGTCCCCGCCAGCGGCAAGCTCATGACGCTGCGCGATTTCGATTGGTGGAAGCGCGAGGGCGAAACCCTGATCGAAAACTGGGTGCCGATCGATATGATTGACCTGTTCCGGCAGATGGGCGTGGATCTGATGGCGCGGCTGCGGGCGCAGGTAGAAGCGCGGAAACGGGGCGCGCCCGGCTGGTGGTAGTGTGAGAACAGCGACATGTGGGGTCGGCTTCTAGATACGGCTTCCTTTTTGCACGCGAACGCTGGTCGGCTGGCAGGACTTCAACGGTATCGCGCAGTTTTTGGCAAACCGAGGCGCTTTTGTTATTCTAGTGGCATAGATGGGTTACCGTTGGCGTAATGGAAGAGCGTCGCAGCGATCGCTTGCTGATGCGCTCGAATTCATCGCATCTGAGTTACAACGGGTAAAAGGAGGTGCAGCGGAATATCTGTCAGTCAACGTACGAAAAGAAACCTCAAGTTTTTGTAAGAAGGAGAGAACAATGTCGAAGAAGATACTGACCATAGCGGTACTAACGCTTGCCCTGCTGGCGCTGGCCATTCCGGGCGCGGCACAGGAGGCGAATGAGGGCGGCACCTTGATCATGATGCAGTCGGCCGATGTGATTGCCTGGGATCAGACCAGAACCACCTGGCCCAGCATTCGTAACGTGCGGCCGCTCTATGACACGCTGCTGACGGTGGATGACAACGACAATCTGATGCCATTCCTGGCCACCGACTGGGAAATCTCCGAGGATGGCTTGGAATACACATTCCACTTGCGCGATGACGTGATGTTCCACGATGGCACGCCTTGGAACGCCGATGCGGTAATCTTCAATTATCAACGCCAACTTGATGATCCCGATGCGCGCGGTCATGTGCGCTTGAGCAAAATACAACGGATGGAAGCTGTTGATGACCACACGGTCAAGATTTGGATCGACAAACCCAACGGCGACTTCATCTATGTCGCAGCGGTGGGCACCGATGCCTATCAGATCAGCCCGACGGCTTGGGGCGATGACGGCTCGACCTTCCACGAGAATCCGGTTGGCACCGGCGCTTTCATGTTCAAGTCGCATGAGCCGCAGAGCGAGATTCAATACGTCGCCAACCCGAATTACTGGCAGGGCGCGCCCTTGCTTGACGGCTTGACCATTCGCATTCATGGCGATACCACGGTGCGCTTGATCGAGGTGGAATCGGAAAATGTTCACTATGTCGATGGCATTGAGCCGGAAGACGCGGTGCGCTTGCAGAATGAAGGCAAATTCGTCGTGAACACGCCGGTGGGACCGGGCGTAACCATGATCAGCGTCAATACATCGCGCTATCCGATGACTGAATTGTCTTTGCGCAAGGCGCTGGCGCACGCGATCGATTTCGATGCGATCATCGAAGAGATTCTCTTCGGCTTGCCGCAGCGCTCGCGCGGCGGTGTTTCGCCAAATTCGCCCTATTGGACTGATGATCTGCCAGAAGTGGCGCCCTACGATCCGGAGCGGGCGGGAGAGATTTTGGACGAAGCGGGCTGGCTGCTCGCCGATGATGGCTTCCGCTATCGTGAATGCGACATGAACGAAGAATCCCCGCCCGAATTCAAGGAATGCGTCGACGGGCGGGAGAAGCTGGTCGTCAACATCATCTCGGCCGATTTCGCCCTTTGGGGATTGTTCAACGAGATTTACCAGCAGTACTTGACCGAGATTGGCATCGACGCCCCGATCAAGACAGCCGAATGGAACGCCATGCTGGATGAATGGCGGGAGAACCAGGGCAACTGGACCTTC